>JBQCEU010000109.1:0-2011 GCA_051959955.1 Terriglobales bacterium
AGCAGGCGGAGCTCGAGCGTCACGTCGCGGAGCGCACTCAACAGCTACACCACCTCGCCCATCACGATCCGCTGACGCAACTGCCCAACCGCCGTCAGCTCGCAGGACGTCTCGCCGGCGCGCTGGCGCGCGCCCGGCAGAGCGGGCGGCGCGTGGCGCTGCTCTTCGTGGACATGGACAACTTCAAGTCGCTGAACGACACACTGGGACACAATTACGGCGATCGCGTGTTGCAGGGCATCGCCGAGCGGCTGCAGGCCGCGGCCGGCCCCAACAGCCTGGTCGCACGGCTCGGAGGCGACGAGTTCACCCTTCTCATCGAGGATCTGCGCACGGTCGAGGAAGTGGAGCGGCGCGCCGCGGCGCTGGTCGCGACGCTGCAGCAGCCGCTCACCATCGAAGGCCGGGCGCTCTCGATCACCGCGAGCGTCGGCGCGAGTCTCTTCCCGGATCACGCCGACGACCCGGAGGACCTGCTGCGCGCCGCGGACGTGGCGTTGTTTCGCGCGAAGGAGCTCGGCCGCAACCGCGTTGCGCTCTATCGCGCGGCGCTCTATGACGCGGCGGCACAGCGCTTCCGCCTGGAGCAGGCGCTTCGCCAGGCGGTCGAGGCCGGCGAGCTGCTGCTCATGTTCCAGCCGGAAGTGACCCTCGCCGGCTGCGAGGTGACGGCGCTCGAGGCGCTGTTGCGCTGGCGCAAGCCGGGCGGCCGGATCGCCACCGCCACCGAATTCATTCACATCGCGGAGAAAAGCGGGCTCATCCACGAGCTCACCGGCTGGGTGCTGCGCTCGGCCACTTCCACCGTGGCCGCCTGGCGCGCCGCCGGCTGGAGCGATGCGCGCGTCGCCATCAACGTCTCACCTCCCCAGTTCTTCGAGAGCGATTTCGTGAGCCACATCGAGCGCACGCTGGAGAGCGCCGGCCTGCCCGCGAGCGCCCTCGAGCTGGAGCTCACCGAGACGGTGCTGCAGACCGGCAGCGCGACGATCGAGGCGCTGCGGCGTCTGCGCGAGATCGGCGTCTCCATCGCCCTCGATGACTTCGGCATCGGCTATTCCTCGTTGACCTCCCTCGAGCAGCTGCCGATCAATCGGGTCAAGCTCGACCGCATGCTGATCGAGGGTGTCGATTCCAACCCCCGCTCCGCCGCCATCGTGCGCTCCATCGTGACCCTCTGCCACGGCCTCGGCCTGCAAGTCGTCGCCGAGGGCGTGGAGCGTCCCACCCAGCTCGAGTTCCTCACCCACTGCGGCCCGCTCGCCGTGCAGGGATACCTCCTCGCCCACCCTGTGGAAGCCGCCGCCGCGCCCGAGGAGGCCAAGGCCGCCGCCGCCCGCGCGCGCCATCACGTCGCCGCCTCCTCGACGGCGACGCCCCTCACGCTCGTCGGTCGCAAGCGCTCTCAGCCGGCCTGAGAAGCGAACGCATCCCTGGCGCGCACGCCAACATCCGGCTGATCCGTGAAGAAGCCGTCGATCCCCGCCGCCAGAAACTCGCGCAACTCCGCCTCGAGATCCAACCCGGCCGGCAGAAACTCCCTCTCCGCCCGAAATGTCCAGGGATGCACCTTCAGCCCCGCCGCGTGACAATCCGCCACCAGGGATGTCGGCTGCAGCAAGCGGCCCTCCCCGTCCCGGGGAATGACCAGCGACTTCGCCGGTCCGATGCATGAGGCGTAGGCGGCCATCTCCTCTAGTCCCTTGGGACTCAGGAGATCCGCATACCCGCGCGGATCGCCGCTCTTCACGAGGTCGTACGGCGCCCCCGCCGTCTCGATGAGCTGCACCAGCGGCAGGCGTGTCAGCCCGCTCAAGACTTTGAGATTGCCCGTCTCGAACGACTGCAGGAACGCGCGCGCGTCCGGTCCCCGATAGCCATAGCGCTCGAGCGTCTCCACCAGTCGCTCCTCCATCGCGAGCCCCAGCCCCGCGAAATAGCTGGGATGCTTGGTTTCCGGGTATACGCCGATCGGATCCGGCGCCGGCAATCCGAGCCCGCTGGCACGCAC
>JBQCEU010000110.1:0-5114 GCA_051959955.1 Terriglobales bacterium
CAAGCGCTACCGCAACGAGTTCGGGCAACTGCTGGAGTCGAGCCCCTATTGCGAGCGCGACTTCCGGCCGCCGGCGGAACTGCCGGTGCACGACGAGAAGGGTGAGTTCAAGATTGTGGTGAAAAAGGGCGAGCGCGTCCAGGAGATCACCCTCGACCATCACCCGCTGGATGTTGTGGGCTGGGACGGCTACTACTATCCCTTGGCCTTCAACATCGCCGATTTCGAGCCGCGGGTGGGCCGCTTCCATCTGCCGCCGCCGGTGCACCAGACGTTTGAAGGCGACGGGTTCGTGGTGTGTTCGTTTTGCCCGCGGCCGTTCGATTTCGATTCCCAGGGCGTTCCGGCGCCCTATAACCATTCCAACGTGATGTCGGACGAAGTGCTGTACTACGCCAACTCGGAGTTCATGAGCCGCAAGGGCATCGAGTATGGTTCGGTGACGCTGCATCCCGACGGCATACCGCACGGGCCGCATCCCGGGCGGACGGAGGAGTCCATTGGCAAGCCGCAGACCCATGAGCTGGCTGTAATGATGGATACCTTCCGGCCGCTGCAGGTGGCGTTGCCGGCACTGGGCATCGAGGATCCCAGCTACTACCGGTCCTGGGTGGAGGACGGCGGAGCGCATCCGCTGACCGGCGGTCTGTGAACCCGGCTGCCGAAGTTCTGCTGACGCGGGCGATTGACTATGCCGGGCAGTTTCCGCCGGCACAGTTGAACATGGCGGAGGCGGTGGCCAACTACCGCCGCTACATAACCGGCGATGACCGCTGGGCGCTGGGCCGGTTGGTGTGCGCGGTGGGGCGGTTGGGAGAGCTCGAGGCGGCCTTGCAGGAAGGCGACGGCCGGGTCGAACCCTGGAAAGTGGCTGCCGTGGCGCGGGATGCCCCTGAAGCCGATCAAGTGGCGATCACGCTGTTCAACCTCAAGGCGGCGGGGAAGGCGCGGGTGGATACGGTCGAGGCCAAGACCCATACCCCGGCCGAAGTGGCCGCGCGGGTGGCGGCTCACGAAAGGCTGATGAGCTTCTGCGAAGTGGATCCTGCCGGGGCCAACTGGGAGGCGATGCTGGATGCGGCGCGCGCCCACGGCGCCAAAGTCAAGCTGCGCATGGGCGGCGTGGTCGCGGAGGCGATTCCCCCGGTGGAGCAGGTCATGGCTTTTCTGCTGGCCTGCCGCCGGCGCGACCTCGGCTTCAAGGCCACCGCCGGGCTGCACCATGCCTATGGCGGGCGTTACGCTCTCACTTACCAGGCCGGGAGCGCGCAGGCGCGCATGCATGGGTTCGTGAACCTGACGTTGGCCATCGCCTGCCTGCAGACCGGCGGATCCCCGGCGGAGGCCGAGCGGCTGCTGCGCGCGGCCTCGCCTGCGGACTTCGCGGCCGCGAGCGTGGAACAGTTGCAGGCGGCGCGGCGGGCGTTCATAAGCTTTGGATCCTGCTCGTTCGAGGAGCCGATGCAATGGCTGCGCCAGCTTCCCTGAGCTACAGCGCCGGCATGAACGAGGTCTTCTGGATCAGCTTTGTGGCCTGGGGCTGCCTGGAGGCCTGGGTGTTTTTGCGGGAGCGGGTGGGCCGGACCAGCGGGCGCAGCCGCGACCGCGGCAGCGTATGGTGGATTGTGCTCTGGGTGTGGGCCGGCGTCTACGCCGCCTTCGCCTTTCACTTCGCCGGCGTGGGCGCGATCAGCGGACAGAAGGTGGCCTGGTTCAGCGGCGGCATCGCGCTCATGTGGCTGGGCTTTGGCGTGCGGGTGTGGGCGATCCTGACTCTGGGCCGGTTTTTCCGCACCTGGGTGGTGATTCAGGACGCGCACCGCATCATCACTCATGGTCCCTATCGCTGGGTGCGCAACCCCGCCTACAGCGGCGCCGTGCTGACGATGGCGGGCCTGGGGTTGGCGATGCTCAACTGGTACAGCACCGCGTGTTTGCTGGGGGCCATTCTAATCGGCTATGCCCGGCGCATGCGCATTGAGCAGAAGGAATTGCTGGCGCACTTCGGAGATGAGTACGCGCGGTACGTCAAGCGCACCTGGGCGCTGATTCCGTTTCTCTGGTGACGAGCGGGCGGCTAGTCGTAGTACTCGAGGCCGAGGTGGGTGATCATCTCCTCACCGCGGATGTGGCGCATGGTGTTCTTCAGCTTCATGGACTGAATGAACAGGTCGTGCTCGGGGTAGAGGCCGGGCGGGGTGATGGGGCTCTTGAAGTAGAACGAGAGCCACTCCTGGATGCCGATGCCGCGCAGTGACGGGGTGCGCTGGGCCAGGTCCATGAGCAGGACCAGATCCAGCACGATGGGGGCGGCGAGGATGGAATCGCGGCAGAGGAAATCCACCTTGATCTGCATCGGGTAGCCGAGCCAGCCGAAGATGTCTATGTTGTCCCAGCCCTCTTTGTTGTCCCCGCGGGGCGGGTAGTAGTTGATGCGGACCTTGTGGTAGAAGTCCTTGTAGAGCTCGGGGTAGAGATCGGGCTGGAGGATGTGCTCGAGCACCGAGAGCTTGGATTCTTCCTTGGTTTTAAACGATTCCGGATCATCGAGCACTTCGCCGTCGCGGTTGCCGAGAATGTTGGTCGAAAACCATCCGCTCAGGCCCAGCATGCGGGCCTTGAGGCCGGGAGCGAGAATGGTCTTCATCAGCGTCTGCCCGGTCTTGAAGTCCTTGCCGCAGATGGGCGCCTGCTGGCGCTTGGAAAGATCGAGCAGGGCGCCGGTGTCGGTGGTCAGGTTGGGTGCGCCGGTGGCGTAGGGCACGCCTTCGCTGAGCGCAGCGTAGGCGTAGATCATGCTGGGGGCGATATCGGGATGGCTGGCCTTGAGGCCCGCTTCGAACGCTTCCAGGGAAGCGTGGACGGCGCCGGGGGCGCGGAAGGCTTCCGTGGACCCGCACCAGATCATCACCAGGCGGTCGCAATGGTGCTTCGCCTTGAACTGGCGAATGTCCTCGCGCAGCATTTGGGCCAGGTCCCATTTGCTGGCGCCCTTTTTGACATTGGGGCCGTCGAGGCGCTTGACGTAGGTCTTGTCGAAGACCGCCGGCATCGGCTTGATGGAAGACAGCAGCGGCTTGACCTGCTGCAGCAGATCCTTTTCCAGTACCTGCGCCTTGCTGGCGGCTTGAAAGCAGTCGTCTTCGTAGATGTCCCAGCCGCCGAAGACCAGATCGTCGAGGCCGGCAAGAGGCAGGAATTCCTGAATGCGGGGTGAGCGTTTATCGGTACGCTTGCCCAGGCGAATCGTGCCCATCTGGGTGAGCGAACCGATGGGCTTGGCCTGGCCTTTGCGCACCGCTTCGACACCGGCGATAAAGGTGGTGCTGACCGCGCCCAGGCCGGGGATGAGGACGCCAAGCTTGCCTCGGGCGGGGGCGATTTCATTCTGGGGCGAAGAGACAGGAGTCACTTGCCTATGGTAGCAAGCCTAGGCCCGCACCGGTATACTCACAACCAATGGCAACGCGCGCGCACTGGGCTGACCCGAATTCGCCGGGCCTGCGCACGCTCAACGATCTGCTGCTGTGGATGCGCCAGCCGCGGGTCGAGGTGCGGAGGCTGGCGAAACGCGACGGCCAATGGCAAGGCCCGGACTCACGGGCTTTTTACCGGCAGGTACGGGCGCTGGAGGCGGCACTACGGCATCGGCTGGGAGTGCGGCCGGGGGACCGGGTCGCCATCCTGGCCGAGAGCAGCCCGGAGTGGTTGATTGCCGATTTTGCCTGCCTGGCGGCGGGCATTATAGACGTCCCCATCTATCCCACACTCATCGCCGGGCAGGTGGCCCACATCCTTCGCGACAGCGGAGCCGTGGGGGTTTTTGCTTCCAACGCCGAGCAGGTGGAGAAGGTGCGTCAGGCAGGAAGCGGCCTGCCGGGCTTGCAATGGGTATGCAGCTTCGACGCGGAAGACTGGGTGGAGTTGCTGGCGTACCAACCGGCCGAAGATGATGACGCTTTTGACGAACGCCTGCGCGCCACGCCGCCGGAACAGGTCGCCACGTTCATCTATACCTCGGGTACGACCGGCGATCCCAAGGGCGTGGTCCTGACCCACGCGCAGATGGCGGCCAACCTTAACGTCACCACCCGGGATTTTGTGTTCGGCGAGCACGAACGCCGCCTGTCCATACTGCCGCTGTCGCACATCACCGAGCGCCACATCGCCTATGTGGACATGCTGCATGGCGGCGACTGCTACTTCGCCGAGAGCCTGGACAAAGTGGCCGAGAACCTGATGGAGGTACGGCCCACACTGTTCGTCTCGGTCCCGCGGCTGTTTGAAAAGGTGGCGGCGGCGGTGCAGGCACAGGCGGAGGAAAAACCCGCCGTGGCGCGGCGCATCTTCCGTTGGGCGGTCGCGACGGGACGCGCAATGGCGCCCTACCGTCTGGAGCAGCGGCGGGCGCCCGCGGGCCTGCGCCTGCGGGCGGCGGTGGCGGATTTGCTGGTCGGGCGGAAGCTGCGGGCGCGCCTGGGCGGCAAATTAAACAAAATCATCAGCGGTGGGGCGGCGCTTTCGCCCGAGGTGGGCGCGTTTCTGCTGGCCCTGGGTGTGGTGATTGACGAGGGCTATGGGCTGACCGAGACGGCGCCGGTGATTGCGCTCAACCGGCCGGGCGGGCGGCGGCCGGGTTCGGTGGGCAGGCCTATGCCCAATGTCGAGGTGCGGATCGCGGACGACGGCGAGATTCTGGTACGCGGGCCGAGCGTGTTCTCGGGCTACTTCCGGCAGGAGGAGGCGACGGCGGCGGCGCTCGTGGACGGCTGGTTTCATACCGGAGACATCGGCCGGCTGGACGAAGACGGATATCTGTATATCACCGACCGCAAACGCGACCTGATCAAGACCTCGGGAGGGAAGTTCATCGCCCCGCAGCCGATCGAGAGCCGGCTGAAGGCCTCGGGGCTGGTGGCGGAGGCGGTGGTGGTGGGCGAAGGACGCAAGTATGTGGCGGCGCTGCTGACGCCGCATTGGCCGGCGCTGGAGGCCCAGGGGATCGACTGCGGCGACCGGGCCGCGGCTTGCGCCGATGCGCGCGTGCAGGCGCTGTTCGCTGCCGAGGTGGAGCGGGTCAACGCCGGGTTGGCGCGGTTCGAGACGTTGAAGAA
>JBQCEU010000111.1:0-3739 GCA_051959955.1 Terriglobales bacterium
GCGCGCGCTGCTCGCCGCCGGCCAGGCCGATCCGCCCGGTCGCATGATCGGCATCGGCTCGCCGCGGGCCTCGCTCGAATCCAACTTCGCGCTGCGGCACCTGGTGGGGGCGGAACGGTTCTTCGCCGGCATGAGTGACCTCGAGCTGCGCCTGGTGCGCGCCATGATCGCCTGCCGCCAGGCAACCCCCGCGGCGACGCCCAGCCTCCACGACCTCGAGCAGTGCGACGCCGCCCTGGTGTTGGGTGAGGATCTGACCCAGTCGGCGGCGCGCCTGGCGCTCAGCCTCCGCCAGGGCATGCGGCAGCAGCCGCTGCGCGCGATCTGCGATCCGCTGCAGATCCCCCATTGGCTCGACCACGCCGCCCGCGAAGCCATCCAGGATGCCCACGGACCGCTGTTCCTCGCCACCCCGGCCGCCACCCGGCTCGACGATCTCGCCACCGCCTGCCACCGCGCCGCCCCCGACGACTTGGCGCGCCTGGGCTTTGCCGTGGCCGACGCCCTCGCCGGACGCCCGCTCGCAGCGCCGGAGTGGCGCGCCCCGGCGGAGGCCATCGCCGCCGCCCTGCTCGCCGCCCGCCGGCCGGTGGTGATCAGCGGCCCCGGCTGCGGCAGCCTGGCGCTGATCGAAGCCGCCGCCGCCGTCGCCGCCGCCCTCGCGCGTCGCGGCCAACCCGCGGCGCTGAGCTATGTCATGCCCGAAGCCAACACCATGGGCTTGGCGCTGCTCGGTCCGCGCCCCCTGGGCGCCGGGCTGGACCGCGCCCGGTTTGACGGCGTGGACACCGCCATTGTGCTGGAGACCGACCTCGAACACCGCGCCCCGGCCGCCGACGTCGAAGCCTTCCTCGGCCATTTCCGCGGCGGCAACCGCCACTTGATCGTGGTGGAGCAGTTGCGCCATGCCACCGCCGACGCCGCCGAGCTGCTGTTGCCCGCCGCCAGTTGGGCGGAGGCCGACGGCACGCTCATTAATAATGAAGGCCGGGCGCAGCGCTTCTTCCAGGTGGCCACGCCCGACCCCGCCATCCGCGAAAGCTGGCGCTGGCTCGAACAAGGCCAGGGCCGCGAGACCACGCTCGATGCCGTCATCGAAGCGCTGGCGGCCTCGCTGCCTTGGCTGGCGGCCATCCGCCAGGCCGCCCCGCCTGCCGCCTTCCGCCTCGCGGGCCAGAAAGTCGCACGCGAAACGCACCGCTTCAGCGGCCGCACCGCCATCCTCGCCAATATCGCCGTCAGCGAACCCCGGCCGCCGGACGACCAGGACGCGCCCCTGAGCTTCACCATGGAAGGCGCCATGGTCGCGCCGCCGGCCGCCCTCACCCCCTTCTTCTGGACACCGGGATGGAACTCGCCCCAGGCCCAGCTTTTCTACCAGAACGAGGTCAACGGCCCGCGCCGTGGCGGCGATGCCGGCGTGCTCGTACGGGAGGAGCACGCCCCGGCGAACGAACCCTCCGCCCCCGCCCTGCCGCCCCCCTTCCAGACTCGCTCCGAAGCCTTCTGGGTCCTGCGGCAGCAGCATTTGTTCGGCTCCGAGGAGTTGAGCCGTGAGGCGCGGGCGATTGCCCAACTGGCGCCGGGGGCCTACATCGGGCTGAGCGCGGAAGCGGCCGCGGCCGCGGCGTGGCAGTCCGGCCAGCCGTTGACCATCAACCTCGACGGCCGCGCCTTCCAGGCGCCTTTGCGCATCATCGCCGGGCTGGCGCCAGGCCTGGCCATGGTGCCCGCCGGCTTTGCCGTATTCGACGGCGCGGCGCTGCCCGCCTGGTGCCGCATTCAGGCCGCTGATGCCGGAGGCGGGCGATGACCCATCTGCTCAGCCCGTATCCTCTCTGGTCGCTGCTCGGCATCCTCTTCTTCGCCCTCAACACCGCCGCCTTCCTCATCTGGGTGGAGCGCCGCCTGCTGGCGCTCTGGCAGGATCGCTACGGCCCCAACCGCGTCGGCCCCTTCGGCCTGCTGCAGCCGGTGGCCGATGCCCTCAAGCTCTTCTTCAAGGAAGACTGGATTCCGCCCTTCGCCGACCGTTGGCCCTTCATCGGCGCCCCCGCCATCGTCGCCGCCACCGTGCTGATGGGCTTTGCCGTGGTGCCCTTCACCCGCGGCATCGTCATCACCGACCTCGACATCGGCCTGCTCTTCTTCCTCGCCATGTCCTCGCTCGGCGTCTACAGCGTGGTCATCGGCGGCTGGGCCTCGAACAACAAGTACGCGCTGCTGGGCGGCATGCGCGCCGCCGCGCAAATGCTCAGCTACGAGGTCTTCATGGGCCTGGCGGTCATGGGAACGGTCATCCTGGCGGGCTCGTTCAGCCTCGGCGCCATCGTCGAGGCCCAGCAACGGACAATTTGGTACGTTGTTCCCCAGTTCCTGGGCTTCATCCTTTTCCTCATCGCCGGCGCCGCCGAGACCCGCCGCCTGCCCTTCGATTTGCCCGAAGCCGAAAGCGAGCTGGTGGCCGGCTTCCACAGCGAGTATTCGGGCATGAAGTTTGGCTTGTTCTTCGTCGGTGAATACCTGGGCGTGACCCTCATCTCCTGCCTGATCACCGTCCTGTTCCTGGGCGGCTGGGGCGGACCGGGGCTGCCCGGCCTGGTCTGGTTCCTGATCAAGATGTTCGGCTTCATCGCCTTCTTCATCCTGCTGCGCGCCGCGCTGCCGCGGCCGCGCTTTGACCAACTCATGGCCTGGGGCTGGAAGCTGATGCTGCCCCTCGCCCTGGCCAACCTCCTGGTGACCGGAGCGGTCGTACTGGCGGTGCATTGATGCTCAGCATTGCGCGCACCATCTGGGATGTCTTTCTGCACGCCTTCCGGAAGCGCGTCACCATCCAGTACCCGGAGCAGAAGGCCTATCTCTCCGCCCGCTACCGCGGCCGCATCATTCTCGCCCGCGATCCCGATGGCGGTGAACGCTGTGTGGCCTGCTATCTCTGCGCCGCCGCCTGCCCGGTGGATTGCATCGCCCTCGAGGCCACCGAGGATGAAACCGGCCGCCGCTACCCCGCCTGGTTCCGCATCAATTTTTCCCGCTGCATCTACTGCGGCCTGTGCGAGGAAGCCTGCCCCACCTACGCCATTCAGCTCACCCCCGACACCGAGATGAGCGAGTACCGGCGGCAGGACATGGTCTATGAAAAGGAGGATCTGTTGATCGCCGGCCCGGGCAAATACCCCGGCTACAACTTCTGGCGCGTCGCCGGTGTCCAAATCGGCGGCAAGGACAAAGGCCAGGCCGAGCGCGAAGACCCGCCCGTGGACCTGCGGAGTCTGATGCCATGAGAAACAAGTTGCCAGTTGCCAGTTGCCAGTTGCCAGTCAAGGCTCCGAGATCTTGCGCCTGGAAGTCTTCGAGCCATCTGGAATCGCCGGCCGCGAGGCGGCTGGGGCGCACGGCTCACCCGCGCCCGAACTGGCAACCGGCAACCGGCAACCGGCAACTCTTGTAGCCCTATGCCCGTCTTATTCGGATTCGCCGCCGTCATCGCCATCGTCGCCACCGTGCTGGCGATCTCGCGGCTCAACGCCGTGCACGCGCTGCTCTACCTGGTGCCCTCGCTGCTGGCGGTCGCGGTGGCCATCTACGCGCTGGGAGCGCCGTATCTGGCGGCCCTCGAAGTCATCATCTACGCCGGGGCGATCATGGTCCTCTTCGTCTTCGTGACCATGATGCTCAACCTGGGCGAAGCTTCGAAACGCCAGGAGCAGCAGTGGCAGCCGGGGCGCGGCTGGAT
>JBQCEU010000112.1:0-4216 GCA_051959955.1 Terriglobales bacterium
CAGCGCCATGCCCCTCATGTGGGCCCACGCCGAGTACATTCGCCTGCTCCGCTCCCGCGCCGACGGCGCCGTCTTCGACCGCATCCCCGCCGTCGCCGACCGGTACACCGGCGCGGCCCGGCGCAAGGCCGCTCCCCTCGAGGTCTGGAAGCGCCACCGCCCGGTGGCCCGCGTCGCCGCCGGCACCCGCATCCGCATCCAGTTGGAGGACGCCTTCTTTCTCCATTTCAGCCGCGACGGCTGGGCCACCGTCGAAGAGCAGCGCTCGGCGCCCACCGGCCTCGGGTTCGAATACCTGGACATCACCCCCGCCCGCGGCCAGAAGGCCCCGCTGCAATTCACCTTCCGCTTTGCCTCCGGCCCCCGCGACGGCCAATGGGAGGGCCGCGATTACCAGATCGCGGTAGACTAACTTTCATGAAACTGACCCCCGGCAAACTCAAGGGCATGAACGCCGTCTCCGACGCTCGCGGCGTGATCGCCGCCGCCGCCATGGATCAGCGCGGCAGCCTGCAGAAGGCGCTCGCCAAGGAAAAGGGCGCGCCCGCCACCGCCGCCATGATGGAGGAGTTCAAGGTCGCGGTCAGCAAGGCCCTCACCCCGCACGCCAGCGCCATCCTGCTCGACCCCGAGTACGGTTTGCCGGCCGCCAAAGCTCGTGCCAAAAATGCCGGCCTGCTGCTGGCCTACGAAGAGTCGGGTTACGACAACACCCAGCCCGGCCGCCTGCCGGACCTTCTCCCCCATCTCTCTGTCCGCCGCTTGCAGGCTGACGGCGCGGATTGCGTCAAGGTGCTGCTCTACTACACGCCGGAAGAGGACAAGGCGATCAACGACATCAAGCACGCCTTCATCGAGCGCGTCGGCGCCGAGTGCCGCGCTGCCGACATTCCGTTCTTCCTCGAGTTCGTTGGCTACGACCCCAGGGGCGGCGATGAAAAGGGACTCGACTTCGCCCGCCGCAAGCCCGACGTCGTGCGCGGCTCCATGGCCGAGTTCACCAAGGAGCAGTACGGCGTGGATGTGCTCAAGGTCGAGATCCCGGTCAACATGAAGTTCGTCGCCGGCGCCGCCGCCTGCACCGGCGAGTCCGCCTACACCCGGGAGCAGGCGATGGAGCACTTCCGCCGCGCCGCCGCGGTGGCCACCAAACCCTTCATTTATCTGTCTGCCGGGGTCAGCAACGCCGAGTTCAACGAGAGCCTGGCTCTGGCCGCCGCCGCCGGCACGAAGTTCTCCGGCGTCCTCTGCGGCCGCGCCACCTGGAAGGACGGCATCACCATCTACGCCAAGCAGGGCCTCGCCGCCGTCGAGCAGTGGCTCGCCACCCAGGGCCGCGCCAACATCGAGGCGGTCAACCGCAGCCTTCAGGCCGCCACCCCCTGGCATGCCGTCTACGGCGTCTAGTCCGGCCCTCGGCACCCTCGGCCTCTATCTCTCGGTGCCCTTCTGCCGGTCGAAGTGCACCTTCTGCAACTTCGCCAGCCAGGTGTATCCGGCGGCCGTGTACGACGAGTACTGCTCGCTGCTCGTTCGTGAGTTGGAACTGGCCGTGGCCGCCGATCACCTCGACGGCGCCCGCCTCGAAAGCATCTACTGGGGCGGCGGCACCCCCAGCCTCCTGCCCCCCGCCGCCTTCGCCCGCGTGGTCGAAGCCATACGGCGGCGCTTCGCGCTCACCGAAGACTGCGAACACACGGTCGAAGTCGCCCCCGGAACGCTGGACGAGGCCCACCTCACCGCCTTCGCTGCCGCCGGCATCAACCGCCTCAGCTTCGGCGTGCAGTCCTTCGTGGATGATGAGGTCCGCGCCGTCGGCCGCCTCCACCGCGCCGCCACCGTCTGGCAGGATCTCGCCCGCGCCCGCGCCGCCGGCTTCAACAACATCAATCTCGACCTGATCGCCGGCCTCCCCCACCAGACCCCCGCCTCCTGGCGCATTTCGCTCCAAGCCGCGCTCGCGGCCGCCGTCCCCCACCTCTCCATCTACCTGCTCGAAGTGGATGCCGACAGCCGCCTGGGCGGCGAGCTGCTGGCCGGCGGCAGCCGTTACCATGCCCACGCGGTTCCCGACGACGACGCGATCGCCGACGGCTACGAACTCGCCTGTGCCACGCTCGAGCAAGCCGGCGTGTTGCAGTACGAAATTTCCAACTTCGCCCGCCCCGGCCGCGAAAGCCGCCACAACCTCCGCTACTGGCTCCGCCTGCCTTACCTCGGCCTCGGCGTTGACGCCCACTCCATGCTGGAGGCGCCTCACCCCCGCCGCGTCGCCAACCCCGACGGCCTCGAGGCCTACCAGGCGCCCCTGCGGGAAAACCGCCTCCCCCGCGGTGACAGCACCTGGCTCACCCCCACCGCCGCCCGCGAGGAGTTCTATTTCCTCGGCCTCCGTCGCAACGCCGGCATTGACTTGCCTCCCGCCCACGCCCTCGACGCCGTCCTCGACCGCCTCACCCACGACGGCCTGCTGACCCGCCAGGCCAACCACATCGCCCTCACCCCCCGCGGCCGCCTCTTGTCCAACTCCGTCCTCTCCGAATTCCTCGCCTGACCCCCTGACCCCTCACCCCTGACCCCTCACCCCTGTATTCTGGAATCATGCGCGGACGCTTTACCCCCAAAGGCATGACCGAAGTCGAAGAGATGGCGAGTCGCGGCGTGCGCTCGGCCGTGGATCTCCGCAGCGATACCGTCACCCGTCCCTCCCAGGAGATGCGCCGCGCCATGATGGCCGCCGAGGTCGGCGACGACGTCTACGGCGAAGACCCCACCGTCAACCGCCTCGAGGCCCAGGCCGCCGAGCTCTGTGGCCGCGAAGCGGCCGTCTTCGTGCCCACCGGCACCATGGCCAACCAGATCGCCATCCGCCTCCACACCCGTCCCGGCCAGGAGGTCATCTGCGAAGAGCGTTCCCACGTCTTCAACATGGAGATGGCGATGGCCGCCGCCTTCTCCGGCTGCCTCGTCCGCCCGGTTACGGCCGCGACCGGCCGCCTCACCTGGGGCCTGGTCGAGCCCGCCCTGCGACTGACCGACCCTTACAACAAAGCCCAAACCGGTCTGGTGGTGGTGGAGAACACTCACAACTTCGCCGGCGGCGTAGTCACCCCGCCGGCCATCTCCCAGCGCCTCTGCCAGGAACTGACCAAGCGCCACGTCGCCACCCACCTCGACGGCGCCCGCATCTTCAATGCCGCCGTGGCTTTGGGCGTGCCCGTAGCCGAGTTGGCCAAAGCTTTCGACTCGATGATGTTTTGCCTTTCCAAGGGTTTGGGCGCGCCCGTGGGTTCTCTCCTGCTGGGCAGCGGCGAATTCATCCATCGCGCCCGCAGCGTGCGCAAGATGCTCGGCGGCGGCATGCGTCAGTCTGGCGTGCTGGCGGCCGCCGGATTAGTTGCGCTAGAAAAAGGCCCCGCTCAACTGAGTGTTGACCACGCCCACGCCCAGACCCTCGCCAAGGGCCTGGTCACCATCGCCGGGGTGAAGCTCGACCCACCCGAAGTCGCCACCAACATCGTCATATTCGACGTAAGTGGTACTGAGTTCTCCGCCCACCACATTGTGTCCAAATTGGCTGAACGCAACGTCCTGGCCAGCGCCCTCGACCCCCGCCGCATCCGCCTGGTTACCCACTGCGATGTGGATCAGGCCCAGTGCGAAGAAGCCTTGTTCGCCCTTCGGGCAGTCATTGAGCGAGAATAAGGTGTTCGTTCGACCTGCTTGACCGCTCTTGGCCAAACTCCGTATAATTGGCAAGCTGTGACTAGTGGGATGGAGCGAAAAGTATGAAAGTCGTCCGCTGTCTGCTCACCGGCTGCCTCTTGCTTACGATCGCTGCATGGGCCTCCGGTCCGGGCAACGGCATCCTGGTCCATCTCAAAGCCAATCAGGTCTCCGCCTTCGACACCGCCCACGACACCACCGCCACCCGCCTCAACTCCTCCCGCGATCTCTACCTGGTGACCTCCAATTCCGGCCTGGGCGATCAGCAGTTGCTCAACCAGCTCAAGACCGATCCCCGCGCCGGCGACCCCACCATCAACACCGTGGTCACCTTCAATGGCCAGTCCACCGCATCAGTGCTTAATGGCCAATCCACTGCTTCGGTCCTGAACGAACAGTTCAACCTGGTAAGCGGCAGTGGCAAGGGCAGCGGCAAGAACGGCGGCGGCAAGAACTCGACCCTCGACGGCCAATCCACCGCCTCGGTGCT
>JBQCEU010000113.1:0-2963 GCA_051959955.1 Terriglobales bacterium
GCACCCACCACCGCAACTCCGCCCCCGCCCAGGCGAAAGAGCCTCGCGCCAGGTACCGCGTACCCTTTCTGAAAATGCGGAGCCGGGGCAAGGGGCCCCCGGCGTAGCGTCATTGGCGGTGCATGGAAAGCGGGATGTCGGCGCAGCCGACAGGGGCCCGCGCCCATAATGCCAATGCGGAGCCGGGGCAAGGGGCCCCCGGCGTAGCGTCGCTGGCGGTGCATGGAAAGCGGGATGTCGGCACCAGCCGACAGGGGCCCGCGCCAGACATGCCGCCCCCGGCGTAGCGTTGCTGGCGGTCCATGGAAAGCGGGACGTCGGCGCAGCCGACAGGGGCCCGCGCCAATCGATCACCCCGCGCCCATTATGCCGCTGGCAGCCTGACGTAAAACCGGCTGCCCGCGCCCAGTTCGCTTTCCACGCGGATGCAGCCGCCGTGGGCCTCGACCAGGCGGCGGGTGATGGCCAGCCCCAGGCCGGCGCCAGTCTGCGGCCGCGTGTGGTTGGAGCGCCAGAACTCCTCGAACGCCGTCCCCTGCTCGCTGCTCTCGATCCCGATGCCGGTGTCGCCGACCACCAGCTCCACCTGGCCGGCGAGCGGCCGCGCCCCCAGCCATACCTGCCCCCCGGCGGGCGTGAACTTGATCGCGTTCGAGAGCAGATTGTAGAGAATCTGGCGCATGCGCACCGGATCCGCGACCACCCGCAACTCCGGGTGCGGCTCGACCCGCAGCGCCACCTCGCGCCGCCGCGCCATGGGCTCGACCTCGCTGATCATATCGCGCTCCACCTGCGCCAAAGGCAGCGCCACCCGCGCCAGCTCCAGGTGCCCGGCGTCGATGCGCGCCAGATCGAGCACCTCGTTGAGCAGCGCCAGCAGGTGGCGGCTGCCCTTTTGGATGTGCTCCAGGTAACCGCGCTGCTTGTCGTTCCACTCGCCCCCGCTTCGTTCCCGCAGCAGGTCGGCAAAGCCCATGATGGATTGCAGCGGCGTGCGCATTTCGTGGCTCATGGCCGCCAAAAAGTGCTCGCGCGAGCGCAGCAGCCCCTCCCTCTCCCGGTTGCGCTCGCGCAGTCGGCGGTTGGCTTCGGCCAGCTCCGCCTCCGCGTGGCGGCGGGCGGTAATGTCGCGGTTGATCTCGAAAAAATGCGCCTCCCCGTCCGCCTCGTAATAAAACATGCGGCTGACCACATGCAGCCGGCGGCCGTCCTTGGCGCGGTGGATGAGCTCGCCCGCCCAGTAGCGGAGCACCCGCAGTTGTTCCTTGATCTGCTCCAGCGGCGCTGGAAACTCCGTGCGGATCAGGTCGAAGGTCAGCCGCCCCACCGCCTCCGCCGCGCTGAATCCATACACCCGCTCCGCCCCCTCGTTCCAGAACTCGATCCGGTTCGTGCGGAACTCACAAACCATGATGGCGTCGTTGCTGAGGTTGAGGAGCTGATGCTCGATCGAGCCGGTGGCGGTCGGGGGAGGCAACGACATGTTTACCGGATTGCATTCTAGCAGCCGCCCCGAGGTGGCTGCAGGGCCACCACGGGCGGGCGATGGACCGCCATGCAGCGGCGCGGCACAAACAGGGAAGAGCTCTCGTCGCCGTCCTGTACTCGGTGGACGCAACGTGGAGGTCGAGCCGGATGTCATGGTCCAACCAGACCTCGGGACAGACTCATGGAGCCATCCTGGCACCCGCCCGGCCATCCACTTTCTGGTACAAAGAGAGGTATTGCCGCGCCGCCGCCTCCCATTGAAAGCGCTGAGCTTGTGCCCTTAGCCGGTCGGCCCGGCCCGGGTCGGCCGCGTAGGCCGCCAGCCCCGATTCCAGCCGCGCCGCCATGGCGGCGGGCGAGAAATCGTCCCAATAGAACGCCGCCTCGCCCCCCACCTCCGGCAGGCTGTCACAGCGCGATAGAAACACCGGCTTGCCCACGCTCATCGCCTCCACCACCGGCAGCCCAAAGCCTTCCGCCAGCGACGGAAACACCAGCGCCTCGCAGTGCCGCAGCAGCCACAGCTTCACCTTGGGCCCAATCACCCCCGGCAGCACCAGCCGCGGCGCCACCCCCAGCCGATCCGCCGCCCGCCGCAATTCGCCCACGTAGGCCGGCTTCCCCTCGCCCGCCAGCACCAGCGTCAAATCGGGGCGCGCCGTCAGCAGCGGCAGCAGCGCCAACTGGTTCTTCTTGGGGTGCAGGTGCGCCACCGAAAGCAGAAATCGCCCCGCCGGCGCCCACCCTGGCCGCTCCTCCTCGCCCTCCGGATCCAGCGGGTTGCCGTTGTAGATCACCGGTAGCGGCCGGTGATCAGCCAGCCGCAGGTGCGCCCGCGCGGCATCGGCCGTGGCCTGCGAGATGGCGGTGACGCAGGCGGCCCGGTCCACCCGCTTTTGCAGCGCCTGCAAGCGCCGCGCGCGGCGGCCGCCGCGGTCGTCATCCTTCAGAAAATTGAGATCGTGCAGCGTCAGCACCACCGGCGTACGCCGGTCGCGCGGCCAGTAGCGGGAATCCTGGTGCAGGCAATGCCACACCCGGCAGCCGGGAGCGCGCACCCCTGTCCAGCGGTGCCAATGCCTCTCCACGAGATATTCTTCCCGGTCGCCAAATATTCCCTCCGCGCGGGAAGGTGTGTAGTAGCCGCATCCGGCACTGAGTCGCTGCAAGGCGCGCCCGAGGCCCAGGCACACCTGCCCGAGGCCGCTTTCCGGCACCTTCAGCTTTTGCATTTCCAACCAGACGGTCGCCATGCCCACTTAGGTT
This sequence comes from Terriglobales bacterium, assembly GCA_051959955.1. Lineage (GTDB taxonomy): Bacteria > Acidobacteriota > Terriglobia > Terriglobales > SCQP01 > SCQP01. The sequence continues at coordinate 2,755 of JBQCEU010000113.1, forward strand.
CCTCGGGAAACCAACTTCCCTCGCTCCGGCCCATGGCCGCACCGCAAGTGCTGCATTTTCAATCGGTCATTTCGGCACGCGATTTGCAACGGTACTGGGTGAGGTAATTTTTTCATGCCCGTGCCACAGTCCGATTTTGTATCCAAAGCTCTGCGCGCGCTGGCTGCTTGTCTGTTCCCTTGCCGCCACCCGCATGAATTGTTTGACCG
>JBQCEU010000114.1:0-19094 GCA_051959955.1 Terriglobales bacterium
ATGGTGCGAGTCGAACAGCAGCTCGGCCTGGCGGGCCAGGTTGCGATGCAGCGCCAGCTCGGTGGGCGTCATCGCCAGCTCGGCCGGGGTATCGGCGAAAACATCGAGATAGACGCGGTTCGCGGCGTTGGGCGAGAGGTCGAACTGCTTGAAGTTGGCGCCGGCGTAGAGGGGCGAATCCACCAGCGTGTTGAAGGGTACGGCGGCGAAATGGACGGTATCGCCGTCGCGGCCCGCTTCGGTGAGCGCGGTGGCGTAGCTCCATCCGCCGGGCAGGCGGACGGCGGGCGAAATCTGGATCTGGCGCGAGAAGTGCCCGGCAGGGTAGAGGGCGACGGTGTTCCACGACAGGTCAATGAAATTGTGGTCGAAGCTGATGCGGCCGTCGGCGGGCTTCGCCGGCACCAGGTACTGAAAAGCAACGTCGAGCTGGGTGACGCCTGCGGGAACCGGCACATGGAAGGCGTAGACATTGACCCGGTCGCGTGTCCAGGTAACGCGCTGGCCGTTGGCGGTGATCTCCAGTCCCGCCATGGCGCGGACGGGGCCAGTGGGGGAGTGATTGCCGGGGATCCACTGCGGATAGAGCAGCGTCAGTTCCTTGCCGGAGACCGGGATCGTCTCGTGGACCTGCACGACTCGATGGGCGGTGTCGGTGAAGTCGGCGAGCAGCGTGATGGTGCCGGGGTAGGGGGTGTCCAGGGGCGCGGCGACGGGCGGCGGCAGCGGTGCGGGCTGCGGACCGGGCGAGCCTTGCGCCCACGCGGCGGCGGGCAGAAGGGCGAGGCTCAGCAGAGCGGAAAGGGCGAGGGCGCGAAGGTCAACACGCGACATTTACTCCTCCGAGCCTGTAGTGTAGCTCACGGATTCTGCTTTAATGGCGGGTATGGCAAGTGACGGCGACGACCGGGTTGACTCACCGGCAAGATCGAGGCCGAGGAGCGGGACGCCCTCCCAGGCCCCATTCCGTCGCCGGGGAGAGACTTCTGCATGTCGGCCCACTCGGCCGATCCTGACGCGGCCGAGGGGAGCCGACCAACGGGAGGCGTCGGGGGCGCAGCCCCCGGCAAAGACAGGCTGTGCCTGCGGCCGGCGGCGGTTTCTACAACAGTTGGGGGCGGGGGCGGCGGCGGCGGCGTTTCCGCGCTCGATTCTCAAGGCGCTGGCGATTCCGGCCCGGCGGCGCACCGGCACCCTCCAGGATGTCGAGCATGTGGTGATCCTGATGCAGGAGAACCGCTCGTTTGACCATTACTTCGGCGCGCTGCGCGGGGTGCGCGGCTTCGGCGATGCGCAGGCGGTGCGGCTGCCCGCGGGCGATTCCGTTTGGCGGCAGCCGCGGACCGAGGGCGGTTTCGTGCTGCCGTTTCATCCCGGGGCGCCCAACCTGGGCTTGCGGTTTCTCGAAGACCTGAAGCACGACTGGACCAGCACGCAGCAGGCCTGGAACGCCGGCCGGCACGACGGCTGGGTGCGCGAGAAGTCGCCGACCACCATGGCCCACCTGGTGCGCGGCGATATTCCCTTTCACTACGCGCTGGCCGACGCCTTCACCGTCTGCGACGCCTACCACTGCTCCCTGCTGGGGCCGACGGACCCCAACCGCTACCATATGTGGACCGGATGGGTGGGTAACGACGGGCAGGGCGGCGGGCCGGTGGTGGATAACGCCGAGGCCGGCTACGATTGGACCACCTACCCCGAACGGCTGCAGCGGGCTGGAATTTCCTGGCGCGTGTATCAGGATTTGGGCGCCGGGCTGAACCCCGCCAGCCACTGGGGCGACGGCGACGACCCCTACATCGGCAACTACGGCGACAACGCGCTGCTCTACTTCAAGCGCTTTCAGCAGGCCGCGCCCGGCCATCCGCTGCACCAGCGCGCCCGCACCGGCACCACGGTACACACCGGGGGCACGCTGTTTGACCAGTTTCAGCGTGACGTGCGCCGCGGGGAGTTGCCGCAAGTAAGCTGGATCGTCGCCCCGGAAGCCTACTGCGAACACCCCAACTGGCCCGCCAACTACGGCGCCTGGTACATCGCCCAGGTGCTCGACGCGCTCACCGCCCAGCCCGAGGTTTGGGCCTCCACCGCGCTGTTCATCACCTACGACGAGAACGACGGCTTCTTCGATCATGTGCCGCCGCCGACGCCGCCGTTGTCGCCGGAGCAGGGACTTTCCTCGGCCCCATGCGGCGAGGAAATCTTCCCTGGCAACGATCGCTACCCGCGTGGGCCGTACGGGCTGGGGGTGCGCGTGCCCATGCTGGTCATCTCGCCCTGGAGCAAGGGAGGATGGGTAAACTCGGAAGTCTTCGACCACACCTCCCTGCTCCGCTTCCTGGAACGGCGCTTTGGCGAGGGGCGCCCGGAGCTGATCGAGACCAACATCACCCCCTGGCGGCGTGCGGTGTGCGGCGACCTCACCTCGGCGTTTGATTTCAGCCAGCCGGCGTCGCCGGAGTTGTCGTTGCCGCCCCCCGCGGCTTACGCTCCGCCCGACCGTAAAAGCCACCCCGACTACAAACCCGCGCCGCCCCAGGAACAGGCGATGCCGCAGCAGGAGCCCGGCACCCGGGCCGCCCGCCCGCTTCCCTATGAGCTGCATGTGTCCGCGCATGCCGATGCCGCGGCGCGCACCATCACGCTGCGGTTCACCAACACCGGACGCGCCGGAGCGGTGCTGCAGGTGCGCTCGGCGCACCATCCGCCGCGCAGCTACACGCTGGCGCCGGGAGCAAAACTCGAAGACGGCTGGCGGCTCGGCGATAAGGACCAATATGACCTGCGGGTTTACGGTCCCAACGGCTTCGGGCGCGACTTCGCCGGCACATGGTCAGATGTGGCCGAGCCGGAGTTGATCTACCTTCCCGAGCGCCATGCCGTGCGGCTGACCTCCGCGCCTGCGATTGAGATTGTAGATGCGTATTCGGGCCACGCCGGTTCAACCGGCGAATGGGCGCTGGCCGCCACCCACGGCTGGTACGACCTGCGACTCAGCTCGCCGGCCCATCCCAGGTGGCGGCGCCGCTTTGCCGGCCACCTTGAAACCGGCCGCGCCAGCCAGAGCCCGCCCCCGTTGGTCATATTGCCTTGACACCACAGGCCGCCTAGGGGAACCTAATTGATGGCGGCGGCTGCCAGCCGTTACTTGCAATGCAGTCGCAACTAGCAAAGACGGCAAAATGGCCACCGCATCGCCAGCATCACATCCCCCAGAGTTTGCGAAGGCTTCGCAAGAGATTGGCTTCAGCGTGAGCGGGAAGTCGGGCGCAGCAACGACCGAACGCGTGCGCGGCGTGGCGCGCGCTCATGAGAGCCACGGCTGGCTGCGGGCCTTTGTGGTGCTCGGCGGCCTGGCGGTGGCGGCGCTGCTGGTGTGGCAGGCGCTGACGGCGGGCGGCAATCCCAATCCCCTGGCGGCGGGCGCAAGCCCGTGGTCGGCGGGGCTGGACATCGGGGTCCTGGTATTTCGCGAGGGACTGGAGTGCGTGCTGGTGCTCACCGCGGTGCTGGCGGGCCTGCCCACCGACCGGCGCAATTATCAAAACCCGATCGCGGCGGGCGTGGGGCTGGGGGTACTGGCCACCGTCGCCACCTGGGTGATCGCCACCGGCATCGTCAATGACCTGAGCGGCAGCGTTTCGGCGCTGACGCTGCAGGCCGTGACCGGGCTGTTGGCGGTAATCGTGCTGCTGGTGGTGATGAACTGGTTTTTCCATAAGCTGTACTGGACGGGCTGGATCTCGATGCACAACCAGCGGCGGCGCACGCTGATGGAGCAGGCCGACCGTCAGGAAGTGACGCGGGCGGGGGTATTCGGCGGCATGATGCTGCTGGGCTTCACTTCGCTCTACCGCGAGGGCTTCGAGGTGGTGCTGTTTTTGCAAAGCTACCGCCTGAAGTTGGGGCCGGGGCTGGTGTACTGGGGCGTGCTGGCCGGCCTGGCGCTGACCGCCGTGGTGGCGGTGCTGACGTTCGTGGCCCACCGGCGGCTGCCCTACCGCCGGATGCTGGTGTTCACCGGAATCCTGCTGGGGGCGGTGCTGTTCGTGATGGTGGGCGAGCAGGTGCAGGAGATGCAGTTGGCGCACTGGATCTCGGCCACGCCCATCCCCTGGCTCGAGCACGCGATTCCGGACTGGATGGGGCTGTGGTTCTCGGTGTTCCCCACGGTGGAGTCGCTGGTGGCGCAGTTCGTCGCGGCCGGGCTGGTGATCGGCTCCTACTTCACCGCCAGCCGGCGCCGGGCTTCTTCTTAATCGCGGGCGCCCGGCTTCGCCGCCCGCTCTCCTGACTTTCCGATGACGCTGCGCCACGGCGGCCGCGCCGTGGCTCCGCATCTCCCGCCGGCACGGCAGAGCTTCGCGCCAAAGACCGCGCGCCCCGGGCGACCCGCATGGAACTCTGCTGGAAAAACGCAGGGCGAATCCGCCGCCCGCTCTCCTGACTTTCCAATGACGCTGCGCCACGGCGGCCGCGCCGTGGCTCCGCATCTCCCGCCGGCACGGCAGAGTTTCGCGCCCAGGACCGCGCGCCCTGGGCGGTCCGCATGGAACTTGACCGGGCGTGGTACGCTGGGCATATACCCCCTATGGGTATGGAGGAGGCGGGATGGCGACCGAGACGGCGCAACTGAAGATCACGGGCATGAGCTGCGGGCACTGCGTGGCGGCGGTGGAGCGGGCGCTCGACCGGCTGCCGGGGGTGGCGGGGCGGCAGGTGCGGGTGGGCGGGGCGGAGGTGCACTACGATCCCGCCCAGGTGACGCTGGAGCAGATCCGGAAGGCCATCAGCGGCGCCGGCTACGAGGCGGCATGAACGGACAGGTGCGGGTGGAGCTGCCGGTCGAGGGCATGACCTGCGCCTCCTGCGTGCGGCGGGTGGAGCGGGCGCTGGCCCAGGCGCCGGGGGTGCGGCACGCCGAGGTGAACTTTGCCACGCGCCGGGCGCGGGTGGACTACGACCCGGCGCTGGGCGACCGCGCCGGGCTGGTGGCCGCGGTGGAGGAAGCCGGCTACGGGGTGGCGGCGACGGCCCCCACCAACGAGGGCGCGGATCCCGAACGCGAGCGCATGCGGCGCAAGCTCATCGTGGCGCTGCCGCTGGCGGCGGCGGTGACAGCGCTGCCCTGGCTGGGGCGGCTGCCACCGGGCGCCGCGGCCTGGTGCATGCTGGCGCTGACGCTGCCGGTGGTGTTCTGGAGCGGGTCGCAGTTCTATCGCCGCGCCTGGGCGGCGCTGCGCCATCGCGCCGCCGATATGAACACCCTCATCGCGCTGGGCACGGGAGCGGCGTTTCTGTTCTCACTGGCCGCGACGGCGGCGCCGCGGTGGTTCGCGGCGCGCGGGCTGCCGGCCGAGGTCTACTACGACGCGGTGGTATGGATTCTGGCGCTGATTCTGCTGGGCAACTGGCTGGAGTCGGGAGCGAGGGCGCGGGCCTCGGCGGCCATCCGCAAGCTGGCGGCGCTGCAACCGCGCACGGCGCGGGTGGTCACCTCTGCCGGCGTCACCGCGGAGATGCCGGTGGAGGCGCTGCAGGCGGGCATGCGGGTCGAGGTGCGACCGGGCGAGCGCATCCCCGCCGATGGCGTGGTCACGGAGGGCGTGAGCGCGGTGGATGAGAGCCTGCTGACCGGCGAGCCGCTGCCGGTCGGGAAGCAGCCCGGGGATGAGGTGACCGGCGCCACCATCAACGGCGCCGGGGCGCTGACGGTGGAGCTGCGCCAAGTGGGCGCCGCCACCGCGCTGGCCCAGATTGTACGGCTGGTGGAGGAGGCGCAGGGGGCGCGCGCGCCCATCCAGCGCATCGCCGACCGGGTGGCGGCGGTGTTCGTGCCGGTGGTCATCGCCCTCGCCCTGGCGGCCTTCGCCGCCTGGATGTGGCGGGGGCCGGAGCCGCGGCTGCCCTGGGCGCTGTTTGCGGCGGTGACCGTGCTGAGCATCGCCTGCCCCTGCGCCATGGGCCTGGCCGTGCCCACCGCCATCATGGCCGGCACCGGACGCGGCGCCGAGCTGGGCGTGCTGGTGCGCGGCGGGCCGGCGCTGGAGCAGTTGAGCCATGTGGACACGGTGCTGCTCGACAAGACCGGCACGCTCACCGTGGGGCGGCCGGTGGTGACCGGCGTGCATCCGCGGCCGGGCGCCCGTGCCGACGATCTCCTGCGCTGGGCGGCGGCGGTCGAGCAACGCTCGGAACATCCGCTGGCCCAGGCCATCGTCGCCGCCGCCAGCGAACGCGGGTTGACGGCGCCCGCCGCCGATGGGTTCGCCAGCCACGGCGGGCTGGGCGCCGAGGCCACGGTCGAAGGGCGGCGGGTGCGGGTGGGCAGCCGCCGCTATCTGGAATCCGGCGGCATCGCGGTGGGCGAAGAGGCCGGCGCGGTGCTGGTGGCGGTGGATCAGGAGCTGATGGGAGGGCTGGTGATTGACGATGCCCTCAAGCCGGGCGCCGCGGCGGCGGTGCGCGCGCTGCGCAGCCTGGGGATGCGGGTCGCCATGCTCACCGGCGACGCCCCGGAACGCGCCGCGGCGGTTGCCCGCGCCGTGGGCCTGGACGACGTGCGGGCCCATCTGCTGCCGGCCGACAAGGTGGCGGCGGTGCGGGCCCTGCAGGCCGAAGGGCGGCGGGTGGCCATGGTGGGCGACGGCATCAACGATGCCCCGGCGCTGGCGCAGGCCGATGTCGGCATCGCCATCGGCGCCGGCACCGATATCGCGCTCGAAGCCAGCGACATCACCCTGGTGGGCACCGACCTGGGCGGCGTGGTGGCCGCCATCGCGCTGGCCCGGCAGACCCTGCGGCTGATCCGCCAGAATCTTTTCTGGGCTCTCATCTATAACGTCATCGGCATTCCCATCGCCGCCGGGGTGCTGTACCCCGCTTTCGGCATCCTGCTCTCGCCCATTGTGGCCAGCGGGGCGATGGCCTTCAGTTCGGTGAGCGTGGTGGGCAACAGTCTGCGCTTGCGGCGCTTTCGCCGCCCGGAGATTACGGCATGAAAAAAGCGAAAGGTGTGACCGATGCCCAGCGCCGCGCCCTGCTGCTGCGGCTGAAACGCGCCGAAGGCCAGGTGCGCGGCCTGCAGCGCATGGTGGAAGGCGACCGCTACTGCCCCGAGGTGCTCACCCAGATCTCGGCGGTGCAGGAGTCGCTGCGCGGGGTGGCGCGGCTGCTGATGCGCCGCCACCTCGAGCACTGCGCCACCTCCGCCCTGCGCTCGGGCGATGCGGCGCGCGCCGAGGCCACCTACGCCGAGCTCACCGATCTGTTCTACAAACACGCCCGCTGAGGGGGGGCGGGATCAGCCGTCAGGCCGGCTGCGGGCGGCACGGTCAGCCCGGGCATCGGCGCGGCGGTGAACAGCCGCCGGCAGGGGCGGGCGAGCAGCGAGGCCCAGCGCGCCGCCCTGGTCACGCACGCGCTGTCGGTGGCGATGCCGGTGTTGGCGTACATCTGGCGGTAGAGCTTGGAGATGAACCGGAACGCCAGCCTGCCCTTCAGTCCGGACACGCAGCGTGAGCGCCGCCAGATCTCGCCCAGGCTGTAGAAGCGGTCCCACACGCCCTGGGTGCGCCGGCGAATCTCGTCCGCCGGCATCACCGGATGCGGCACGTACACCTTGGGACGCAGCGCCTGCGGAATCAGCCAGTGGCGCGAGACCGGAATGCCGCCGATGGGCGCGGCCGCGCGCGCCGGTCCGTCCTCCCATTTCTTGAAATCCACCGTGCCCGGGAAAGGCGTGAGCATGACGAACTGCGCGAAGGTGACTTGCGAGCGCACCGCCATCTCCAGCGTGGCATCGAAGGTGGCGGGACGATCGCTGGGCAGTCCGAAAATGAACGAGCCCAGCACGTGCAGATCGTGCTCGCGGTAGGCGCGCAGCCGGCGCACCAGGTCTTCACCGCTGGAATTGAATTCCTTGTAGACGTCCTTCAGCCCCTCCGGGGTCACCGCCTCCACCCCGATCAGCGCGCCGCGGATGTGGGCCTTGCGCATGGCGGCAAGGAATTGCGGATCATCGGCCGACTCCATGGTGATCTGGGTGAAGAACACCAGGTCCCGGGGCAGCCGCGAGAGCCGCTCCATCAACTCGAAGCGCTCGCGGCGGACGGCGCGCAGAAACTCCAACCGCGCCGGGTTGCCCTGGCGCTCGGCCAGCTCCAGATCCTTGAGCGAGACGGGATAGAAGTTGTCGTCGGCGAGGGCGATGAAACGATAGCCACGGCGCCGCAGCTCCACCACCTCGCGGACCACCATGTCGGCGGCGCGCTGGCGCGGCTTCTGCCCGTCGGTGCGCCAGACCGAGCAGAACGAACAATGCTTGGGACAGCCGCGCACCGTCTGCACCGATCCCCACATGTAGCGGCCGGGCTGGAGCAGGTCCCAACGCGCCGCCGCAAATTGGTCCGCTTCGAGGCGTCCGCCTTCGTACTGAGGCAGTGGCCGCCCGGCGGCGCAGTCGGCCAGGACCGTGGCCCACACCACATCGCCATCGCCGCGCACCACGGCGTGGGCGCCGCCCTGCTCGCGCGCCTCGTCCGGGTACAGGGTGGCGTGAATGCCGCCGTAGACCACCCAGGCGCCGCGCGCCCGCACCTGGCGCCCCAGCTCGTAGCCGCGCAGCGCGTTGCCGGTGTGGATGCCGATGCCGACAATATCGCCGGGGGCGATGGTGGCCGGGTCCAGCGCGACGAGCGTCTCATCGCAGATCACCGGGTCGCCATAGCGCGGCGGCGAGGCGGCGGCCAGAACGAACAACCAGCGCGGGGTGATGACCGCCACCCCGAAGGACAAATGACTCGGGTTGATCAGGTGAACGCGCATTCCAGCCTCCTGGTCTCGCCGCTTCACCGCACTCGTCCGGGCGGGCAGCCACTTCAAACTTCAGAATGCCGCAATCATGGCCGCTCGCGGCGCAGGGACAGCAAATTCGCCCTAAAGTGCCGTCGCCGCAAGCCGGCGAGTATCCAGTCGAACCGGCTGGATATACTGCAACCCATGGCGGAATCCATGGGCCGGGCTTCGTTCCAGTTCATCGCCGGCAATCTGGCGCTGGACTTTCTCAACACCGTGGGCAACCGGCTCGAGGAGCCCCGGGATTATTTCACCGCGCCGGCCGAGGCGCGGCGCTGGGTGAGCCTGGCGGGCGCCGGGCCGGCGGCGGCGGTGGAAGACGAGGCGCCGCTCACCTGGCTGCGCGGGCTGCGCGAGGAGCTGTATGCGCTGCTGGCGCCGCTGGCCGCCGGGGCGGAGTGCAGCCCGGCGCGGCTGGCGCGGCTCAACCGCCGGCTGGTGCGCCTGCCGGCGCGCACCCTGACCGCCCGCGGCGGCCGCGCCGTCTGGCGCTGGGCGGACGGCAGCGACTTGGAGAAGCTGGAAGCGACGATCCTGCTCAGCGCTGCCGAGCTGCTGACCTCGCCCGCGGCCGCGCGCCGCCGCCAGTGCCAGGACGCGCGTTGCGGCTGGCTGTTCCTCGACCACTCCCAGGCCGGACGCCGGCGCTGGTGCAGCATGGCCGGCTGCGGCAACCGCGCCAAGGCGCGCCGCCACCAGCGGCGCCGCGCGGAATAGGCCGCGCCCTGCAAAAACCGGCCTGGAAGCGGGGCGATGCGGCTACAATGGGCGCCATGCCTTTGTTCCGACGCTTTGTCCCGGCGGCGTTCGCCGCCGCCCTGGCGGCGGTCGCGGCCCTGCCGCTGGCCGCCCAGGCGCCCGCCGCCGCTCCGGCCGCCGTCACCATGGATCCGGGCGTGCCCACCCCCCAAGCGGTGCTGGGACACACCCCCGGTGACGACTTTTACCTGGCCAGCTACACCGACGCCGTGGGCTATCTGCGCAAGCTGGCCGCCAGCTCGAAACGCATCGAGCTGCGCACCGTGGGCAAGACCACGCGCGGGCTGGACATGGACATCGCGCTGATCTCGGCGCCGGAAAACCTGGCCCAGCTCGACCATTACCGCGACATCAACCGCCGCCTGACCTGGGCGCGCGGGCTCGACGATACCCAGGCGCATGCGCTGGCGCGGGAAGGCAAGGTGTTCATCCATGTGGATGGCGGCATGCACTCGACCGAGGTCGCCGGTGGGCAGCAGTCCATCACCCTGGCCTACAAGCTGGTCGCCAGCCGGAACGATCCCGAGGTGGACGCCATCCTGCACAACGTCATCCTGGTGCTGTGGCCGACGCTCAACCCCGACGGCCAGAACGAGGTGGTGCAGTGGTACCGGCAGAACGTGGGCACGCGCTTCGAGGTGAGCCCGCTGCCCGACCTATACCAGGAGTACGTCGGCCACGACAACAACCGCGACGGCTACATGAACAACATGAAGGAGTCGCAGGTGATCACCGCCCAGGAGCTGATCTGGAACCCGGAGGTTTTCTATACCCACCACCAGACGGCCCCGTTTCCGGCCCGCATCTTCATCCCGCCGTTTGTGGAGCCCATCTCCAGCAACATCCACCCGCTGATGATGCGCTGGCTCAACGAACTGGGCATCAACATGGCCGCCTACCTCGACGAGCACAACATGCCGGGGGCGATCAGCCGCGTGGGCTTCGACAACTGGTACCCGGGCTTCCAGGATTTCACCGGCATCTTCCGCAACTCCATCGCCTTCTTCACCGAAACCGCGCTCTACGGCTACGCCACGCCCCACTTCTACACCGTGCGCGACTTCCCGCCCAACTACCGCTCGCTGACCGCGGGCATCTTCTACAGCAGCCCGTGGAAGGGCGGCTGGTGGCGGCTGCGCGACGCCGTGGACTACATGCAGGCGGCTTCGATGTCGGTGCTGCAGATGTCGTCCAAGTACCGCGAGCAGATGCTCTACAACAAGTACGTCGCCGGCCGCGACACCATCGCCAACTTCAGCGAGAACCCGCCCTACGCCTACGTGATCCCCGCCGATCAGGTGCACCGCACCGAGGCCGCCGACCTGGCGCGCATCTTCATGGTCAACGGCGTCGAGGTGCACCAGGCGCAGCAGGCGTTCGCCGCCAACGGCCGCAGCTACGCCGCCGGGTCGTGGGTGATCCTGATGAACCAGCCCTACGCCGGCCTGGTGAAGGAGCTGATGGAGCCGCAGGACTATCCCAGCATCCTGCAGGACGGCACCCCGGTGCGTCCCTACGATGTCGCCGGCTGGACGCTGCCGCTGCAGATGGGCGTGGACGCCGATGCGGTGTTGCAGCCGCTGGACAAGACGCAACTGGCCGGGCTGAAGCTGCTCACAGGATGGAGCTGGCCCGCGGGCGCGATCCATGGGTCCGGTTCGGTATTCACCATGGCGCCGGCGACCAACCAGCACTTCGCCGCCCTCAACCGCCTGCTGGCCGGAGGCGCGAAGGTGGGCCTGGCCGCCGACGGCACCGCCGTGGTGTCGGGCGCCGGGCGTGACCAGATCGGCGCGCTCACCGGCAAGGGGCTGGAGGTCACGGCGGCGGCGGCGCCGCCGGAGAAGCTGGCGGCGGTGAGCCGGCTGCCGCGGGTGGGGCTGTACCGCGCCTGGCAGCCGAACAGCGACGAAGGCTGGACGCGCTGGATTCTGGAGAACTACGGCTTCCAGCCGATCACCCTGCGCGACGGCGACATCCAGGCCAGCGACTTGAACGCCCGGCTCGATGTCATCATCCTGCCCGACGCCCGGCCGCAGGGCATGCTGCACGGCTTTGGCCCGGGCACGCTGCCCGAGCGCTACCAGGGCGGCATCGAGGAAACCGGGGTGAACTCGCTGCGGAAATTCGTGCAGAACGGCGGCACGCTGATCTGCTTCAACAACGCTTCCCTGTTCGCCATCGAACAGTTTGGATTGCCGGTGAAGAACGTGCTCAACGGCCTCAAGCCCAGCCAGTTTTACAGCTCGGGCTCGCTGCTGCGGGTCGAGGTGCCGGCCGGCGCGGCGGGCAAGCCGCCGCTGCCCGGCGATTGGGGAATGTCGGACGATGTGAGCGTCATGTTCGAGAACGGCCCGGCGTTTGAGACCGAAAAGGGCTTCGCGGGCGCGGTGCTGGCCAGCTATCCCGAAACCAACCCGCTGCAGAGCGGCTACCTGCTGGGCGCGGACAAGATCGAGGGCAAGGCGGCGGCGCTGGTCGAGGGCTTCGGCCAGGGCCGCATCTACCTGTTCGGCTTCAAACCCCAGTGGCGCGCCGAATCCCACGGCACCTACAAGTTCTTCTTCAACGCCATCTACGACTCCCCGGCGCGCGCCGGTGCGAGCACGTTCCCGGAGGCTGCAGCGGAGGCGAAACCGAAGCGTTAGTTGCCAGTTGCCAGTTGCCAGTTCCGCGTCTGCTGGGCGGGAGGCGACCCGACTGGTTACTTGGCATCGGGATCTGTAGGTTCAGCGACCGGCATGGCAAGGGATGCACGTGCAGTCCGGAGTAGCTCGCGGTGGAAGTCGAACCAGAGAGCGTGAGGCACTTGGTTGGGGCCGTCCATTGCGCCCACAGGGTTGAGACCATCGCTCCCGCGGTCATTTTTGCAAGCACCTTCGGTGAGTAGTTCTAAAAAAGAAGCATCACCTTGACACCTTGCGCGTCCTCGCGCAACTGGCAACTGGCAACTGGCAACTGGCAACTGGCAACTGGCAACTGGCAACTGCTCTCAGACTTCCAGCACCACCTTGCCGAACTGTTTCTTCTCCGCCAGGTAACGGTGCGCCGCGGCCGCCTGGGCGAGCGGAAAAGTGCGGTCCACGACCGGGCGCAGCAGACCGCGGGCGAAGAGCGCCAGGATGGGGTCGAGGTCGGCGCGGCGGCCCATGTAGCTGCCCAGCAGGCGGAGCTGGCGCGCGAACAGGAAGCGCAGGTCAATTTTGGCTTCGTAGCCGGTGGTGGCGCCGCAGGTGACCAGCACGCCCCCCGGCGTCATACTGCGCAGGCTCTCTTCCCAGGTGGCCTGGCCGACGTGCTCGATCACGATGTCCACGCCGCCGGGGGCAAGGCGCTTCACGGCTTTCGCGACCGGAGTGGCCGTGTCGTAGTGGTCAATCACCTCGTCGGCGCCCAGGGCGCGGGCCTTGGCGCCCTTGTCCGCGCCCCCGGCGGTGGCCAGAACGCGGCAGCCAAAGAGCTTGGCCAACTGCACGGCGGCGATGCCCACGCCGCTCGAGGCCGCCCACACCAGCACGGTTTGCGCCGGAGCCACCTCGGCCTTGCGCACCAGCATGTTCCAGGCGGTGAGAAACACCAGCGGCACCGAAGCCGCCTCGACGAAGCTCAGCCGCTCGGGCATGGGCAGCAGCGCGCGCTCGGGCACATTGATGAACTCGGCGTAGCCGCCGTCACGCTGGTTGCCGAAAATCTGGTAACCGGGGCAGCGGTTGTCTTCCCCTTCCAGGCACCAGTGGCAGTGGCCGCAGCCCACGCCGGGCGCCACGATCACCCGCGCGCCCGTGTCCTCACGCTCGCCGGCGATGTCGGCGCCCAGGATGCGCGGCAGGGCCATCTTTACCCCCGGCATCCCCTGGCGAAGAAACAGGTCGAGGTGATTGAGGGCGCAAGCGCGCACCCGCACCCGCACCTCGCCGGGAGCCGGCGGCGGGGCGGGCATGTCTTCCCATTGCAGCACCTCGGGGCCGCCATGTTGGTGGAACCGAATGGCCTTCATGAAGTCAAGGGTAGCCCGAAAGCCAACAGGGCCAGACTGATATAATCAGCGTTGATGGCAACCAGCACCGCATGTCTTCGCCAAGTGGACGTGGAAGTCCCGGCGGGCGAAGTGGAACGTGAGTTCACACGTGTCGCTCAGGGTATTCAGAAGCGGGCGCGCATTCCCGGCTTCCGGCCTGGCAAGGCGCCGCTCAGCCTGGTAAAGCAGCATTTCGCCGAGCGCATCCGCGAAGAGGCGCTGGAGGCTTTGGTGCCGGCCCATTTGCGGGCGGCCTTTGAGCGCGAGCAGTTGGAACCGGTTTCGACGCCCACGCTGAAGGGGCTGGATTATCAACCGGGCGCGGCGCTGAAGTTTCAGGCCAGCTTTGAGGTGATGCCCGCCTTCGAGCTGGGCGAGTACGGCTCCATCCGCGTGCCGATGCCGCCGCTCGAGGTCAGTGACGAGGAGATTGAAGCCGGACTGCTGCGGCTGCGTGAGCGGCACAGCACCACCCAGGACTCCGATGCCCCGGAAGTGGCCGAGGGGCTGGTGGCCCTGGTCGAGGCGCGCAACCTTTCGCAGGAGAACGCCACGCCGCAGGAAGTGGCCATCGAAGTGGGATCGGACAACACCCTGCCGGAGTTCAACGCCGCCCTGAAGGGCATGAAGCCGGGCGAGGAGCGCGAGCTGGAGGTGAACTATCCGGCCGATTTCCCCGAGCCGGCGGTGGCGGGCAAGACGGTGCGATACCATCTCAAGCTCAATCGCATCCAACAGAAGACGCTGCCCGGGCTGGAGGATGCCGCAATCACCGAGACGTTGGGCACCACCACGGCGGCCGAGGCCCGGCAGTGGATGGCGGAGCGGCTGCGCGCCGAACACCTGCATGAGGCGCGGCACACGGTGGAGGAGAAGGCGATCGGCGAGTTGATGCAGCAGGCGCAGTTCGAGGTGCCGCGGGCCCTGGTGGACCAGCGCATCGAGGACAAGATTGAGCGCAACCTGCGCGGTTTGGCGCAGCAGGGAGTAAACTTGCGCAAGCTGGAAGTGGACTGGTCGAAGCTGCGCGACCGCCACCAGCCGGATGCCGAACGCGAGGTGCGGGCCGGACTGCTGCTCGACAAGCTGGCGGAACGCGAGCACCTGGCGGCCACCGAAGCCGACGTGGAGGAGGAGATCCGGCGGGCGGCGGTGGAGTTGAGGCAAAGCCCCGATGTGGTGCGGGCGCGTTTGAAGGATAATGGGGCTCGGGAGAGGATTGAGGCCAGGATTCGGCAGGAGAAGGCGATGAACTGGCTGCTGGACAGCGCCACCGAGGGCGGGTTCAGTCGGGCGGCAGCGGTGAAGGAGCAAAACAACTCATGAGCCTGGTCCCGATGGTGGTGGAGCAGACGCCGCGCGGCGAGCGCGCCTATGACATCTATTCGCGCCTGCTGCGCGACAACATTATCTTCATCGGCACGCCGATTGACGACAATGTGGCCAACCTGGTGACGGCCCAACTGCTGTTCCTGGAGGCCGAGGACCCGGAGAAGGATATTTCGCTGTACATCAACAGCCCCGGCGGCTCGATCACCGCCGGACTGGCGATCTACGACACCATGCAGTTCATCCGCCCCGATGTCACCACCATCTGCATCGGCCAGGCGGCCAGCATGGCGGCCACCTTGCTGGCGGCCGGGGCCAAGGGCAAGCGCTTCGCCCTGCCCACCTCGCGGGTGCTGATCCACCAGCCCTCGATGGGGGGGTTGAGCGGCCAGGCCACCGACATTGACATTCACGCCCGCGAGATTCTGCGGCTGCGGGCGATTACCAATGAGATTCTGGCCAAGCACACCGGGCAGGAAATCAGCCGCATCGAGAAGGATGTGGAGCGGGATTTCATCATGACCGCCGCCCAGGCTAAGGAATACGGCATCGTTGACGATATTATCTTCAAGCACAAGTAGTGCGGATCGAAAGCACCGGCGTTCGTCGCTAGTACGGGGAGAATAAGCCACTGTGAAACCACGAAACGGAAGCCAGGATCCGCTGCGCTGTTCCTTCTGCCACAAGAGCCAGGAGGCGGTGGGCAAGCTCATCTCCAGCCCCAGCGAGTACCCGCGCGCCTACATCTGCGACGAGTGCGTGGCGGTGTGCAACTCCATCCTCGAGGATGACCGCGGCGAACCCCAGGCGCGGGGCGTGCAGACGCTGCCCAAGCCCCACGAGGTGAAGCAGTTCCTGGACGAGTACGTGATCGGCCAGGATTCCACCAAGAAGCGGCTGGCGGTGGCGGTCTACAACCATTACAAGCGGCTGCACATGAACCGCAACCGCACCACCAGCGAAGTCGAGCTGCAGAAGGCCAACATCCTGCTCATCGGCCCCACCGGCACCGGCAAGACGCTGCTGGCGCAGACCCTGGCCAAGGTGCTGGATGTGCCCTTCGCCATCGCCGACGCCACCACCCTCACCGAGGCCGGGTATGTGGGCGAGGATGTGGAGAACATCATCCTCAAGCTGCTGCAGGCGGCCGAGGGGGATGTGGCGCGGGCCCAGCACGGCATCATCTACATCGACGAGATTGACAAGATCTCGCGCCGCGACGAGAACCCCTCCATCACCCGCGACGTGAGCGGCGAGGGGGTGCAGCAGGCGCTGCTCAAGATTCTGGAAGGCACGGTGGCCCTCGTGCCGCCCCAGGGCGGGCGCAAGCACCCCCACCAGGAGTTCACGCCGGTGGACACCAGCAACATCCTGTTCATCTGCGGCGGCGCCTTCGTGGGGCTGGAGAAGATCATCTCCCGCCGCGTGGGCAAGCGCTCCATGGGCTTCCGCGGCGAGGAGTCGGCCACCGATGCGCAGAAGGCGCGGCTGCGCGACACCGCGCTGCTGGGCCAGGTGCAGCCCGGCGACCTGATCAAGTTCGGCCTCATCCCGGAGTTCGTCGGCCGCCTGCCGGTGATCGGCGTGCTCGACGACCTCGACCGGGGGGCGCTGATTCAGATCCTGACCAAGCCGCGCAACGCGCTGGTGCGGCAGTACCAGAAACTGTTCGAGTTTGAGAACGTCAAGCTGAAGTTCGACGACCCGGCGCTGGAGCAGATCGCCGACGAGGCCCTGGCCCGCAAGGTGGGCGCCCGCGGCCTGCGCATGATCCTGGAAGAGCTGATGCTTGACCTGATGTACCACCTGCCCACCCAGAAACGGGTGCGGGAGTTCGTGGTCACCAAGGAGATGGTGGAGCGGCGCGAAGTGGCGCTGCCCTCGCTGGAAAAGGCCGGCTAAGCGCCGGCCGCGCCGTTCACGTTTACCCCCAGGGAATTACCATGTCTCGCGAAAAAGCCCCCGCCCAGCCGCTCCGGCTGCCCATGATGCCGCTCCGCGACATGGTCATCTTTCCGCACCAGATGACCCCGTTCACGGTCGGCCGCCCCTCTTCGGTGAAGGCCCTGGAGGCGGCGCTGGTGGAGGACAAGAAGATCTTCCTCGCCACCCAGCACGACGCCTCGCTCGACGAGCCCCAGCCCGGCCAGATCCACGTCGTCGGCACCATCGCCTCGATCGTGCAGAGCGTGCGCCTGGCCGACGGCAACGTGCGGGTGCTGGTCGAGGGCCTGGAGCGGGGACGGGCGGCGGAGGTGGACGAGTCCGAGGGCTTCTTCCGCGCCCTGCTGCGCCAGCCGGCCGCCAAGACGGCGGTGGTGACGCCGCAGCTCGAGCAGCTCATGCAGAAGGTGACCGGGCTGTTCGAGCAGTTCGTCAAGCAGAACCAGTCGCTCAACTACGAAGCCATGCTCAACGCCGTGCGCTCGGACGATCCCGGGCAGATGAGCGACACCATGGCCGCCCACCTCACCCTGCCGGTGAGCGACAAGCAGCCGCTGCTCGAGATGTTCGACCCCACCGAACGGCTGCTGCGGCTGGCCGAGCTGCTCGAAATCGAGATGGAGAAGCTCAACGTGGACCGCGCCATCCAGAACCGGGTGAAGCGCCAGATGGAGAAGGCGCAGCGCGAGTACTACCTGGGCGAGAAGATCAAGGCCATCCAGAAGGAGCTGGGCCGGGGCGAAAAGAGCGAGTTCGACGAGCTGAAGAAAAAGATCGAAGCCGCCGGCATGCCCAAGGCGGTGAAGGAAAAGGCGGTGCAGGAGCTGAAGCGGCTGGAGCTGATGCCGCCCATGTCGGCCGAATCCACCGTCTCACGCAATTATCTCGACTGGATGATCGCCGTGCCCTGGAAGCAGCGCAGCCACGAGATCCGCAACATCGCCCGCGCGGAGAAGATTCTCAACCAGGACCACTACGGGCTGGAGAAGATCAAGGAGCGCATCCTCGAGTTCCTGGCGGTGCGGCAACTGGTGCGCAACCCCAAGGGCTCAATTCTGTGCTTTGTCGGCCCCCCCGGCGTGGGCAAGACCTCGCTGGGCATGTCCATCGCCCGCGCCACCGGCCGCAAGTTCGTGCGCCTCTCGCTGGGCGGGGTGCGCGACGAAGCCGAGATCCGCGGCCACCGCCGCACCTACATCGGCGCGCTGCCCGGCCAGATCCTGCAGATGATGAAGAAGGCGGGCACCGTCAACCCCGTCTTCCTGCTCGATGAGGTGGACAAGATGAGCACCGACTTCCGCGGCGATCCCTCGGCGGCGCTGCTCGAGGTGCTCGATCCGGAACAGAACACCGCCTTCAACGACCATTACCTCGACGTGGACTACGACCTCTCCCAGGTGATGTTTATCACCACCGCCAACGTGCTGCACACCATCCCCCAGGCGCTGCAGGACCGCATGGAGGTCATCCGCCTGTCGGGCTACACCGAGATCGAGAAGACAGAAATCGCCCGCCGCTTCCTGATCCCCAAGCAGCTCAAGGCCACCGGCCTGACCGGAAAGAACATCGAGTTCACCCCCGACGGCCTGCAGGCGCTGATCTCCGGCTACACCCGCGAAGCCGGCGTGCGCGGCCTGGAGCGCGAGATCGGCAACGTCTGCCGCAAGATGGCGCGGCGGGTGGTGAAGGAAGGCAAGAAGGCGTCGGATTCCCTGACCCCGGCCAATCTGGGCGGCTACCTGGGCATTCTCAAATACCGCGATACCCGCAACCAGGAAAAGAGCGAGGTGGGGCTGGCCACCGGCCTGGCCTGGACCGAGGTCGGCGGGCAGATCCTCTCCACCGAAGTCACGCTCATGGATGGCAAGGGCAAGCTGACGCTGACCGGCAAGCTGGGCGACGTCATGCAGGAATCCGCCCAGGCGGCGATGAGCTACATCCGCAGCCGCGCCCACCTGCTGGGGCTGCCGAAGGATTTCTACCGCAATCTCGACATCCACATCCACGTGCCCGAGGGCGCCATCCCCAAGGACGGCCCCTCGGCCGGCATCACCATGGCCACCGCGATCACCAGCGCGCTGACCCGCATCCCGGTGCGCAGCGACCTGGCCATGACCGGCGAGATCACGCTGCGCGGCAAGGTGCTGGCCATCGGCGGGGTGAAGGAGAAGTTGATGGCCGCCCA
>JBQCEU010000115.1:0-9608 GCA_051959955.1 Terriglobales bacterium
CCATATTCGCCGCCGGCTTGATCGAAATGCCGCCCGAGTCAAAGGTGATGCCCTTGCCGATGATGCCCAGCGTCGGCCCGCCCTCCGCGCCGCGATAGCGCAGCACCACCATCACCGGCGGCTCGGCGCTGCCCTGGCCCACCGCCAGGAACGAACCCATCTTCAACTCCTGGGCGCGCTTGACGTCAATCAACTCGCACTCCAGGCCCGCCGCCTTGGCCATGGCCGCCGCGCGCTGCCCCAGGATGGTGGGCGTCATGCGGTTCCCCGGCTCATTCGCCAGCTCGCGCGCGAAGCGCTGCCCGGCGGCCATCGCCGCCGCCTCCTGCACCGCCCGCTCCACCGGCCCGCGCTCCACCGTGTCCAACAGCAGCAGCGTCAGCCCGGTGATCTGCTGTTCCGGCTTGCGGTCGCTCTTGTACACATCGGGATCGAAATTCCCCGATTCCACGCCCGTGATCCAGGCCCGCACCGCCGTCTCCGGATCCAGCTTGCGCGTCACCGCGAACGTCATCTGCCGCACCCCGCGCCCCTTCAGGTAGCGCGCCGCCGCCCCCCCCATCCGCCACACCGCCAGTGCGTCCGGCGCCTTTTCGCCCGTCCCGATCAGCAGCAGCCGTTTCGCCGCCCAGCCCCGCGGCCGGTGGATCAGCGCCATCTCCATCGCCTTGCCGCTGAACTCGCCCGCGGCGTACAGCTCCGCCACGCTCTCCCCGCCCCAGCTCGGCGCCTCCGGCGGCAGCACCAGCACCAGCGCCTCGGTTTCAAATTTCAGAATCGCTTCGTTGCTCAAAAACTGCGCTTGCGTGTTCATGGTGGGTTGGGTCCTTATCTCCTCAGTCGTTCCTTCATTGCCTGCCGCGCGGTGGCTTCGGCTTCGCGCCGCCGCTCGGTTTCCCGTTTGTCGTAGAGTTGTTTGCCCTTGGCCAGCGCCAGCTCGACCTTCACCTTGCCGGATTTCCAGTAGAGGCGCAGCGGGATCAGCGTCAGCCCCTTCTCCCGCACCTTGCCCTCCAGCTTTTCCAGCTCCGCCCGGTGCAGCAGCAGCCGCCGCGTCCGGTCCGGTTCGTGGGTGGCGTAGCCGGCGTTCTTGTAGGGGCTGATGTGACAGTTCAGCAGGTACAACTGCCCCTCGCGCAGCAAGCCGTAGCTGTCCTTGAGCTGCACCTGCCCCTCCCGCAGCGATTTCACCTCGCCGCCGGTGAGCACGATGCCCGCTTCCCAGTGCTCCAGCAGATGGTAGTTGTGGCGCGCCTGGCGGTTCTCGGCGATGTTTTTGCCCTCAAGCTGGGTGTTGGCCACTTCTTTATTGTAGTGTGCCCCGGCGGCCGGGAAAATTCAGAACGGAATGCCGCCGGCCGCGGTCCTAGTCGTCAGGCCCCCGTATGCTACACTGGCCAAAGCTTCCTGAGTTGCACCCCCTGGCGCCCTTCCCGCGCCTGCCTTTCCCCCGGAGACACGTGTCGAAATCCCTTTGTGCGGTTCTGCTTCTGGCGCTTACCTGTGCCGCTCCGGCCTTGCGCGCCGGCGACAAGGGCGCCCCCTATTTCCGCCATGGCCAGCAATCCATGGAGGCCAAAAACTACGACCAGGCCTACGTGGACTTCCAAAAGGCGATGGAGCTGTCGCCCGACAATGTGGAGTACCAGATTGCCACCCAGCGGGCCCAGTTTGCCGCCGCCAACGAGCACATCCGCAAGGGCGAGCAGTACAAGGCGAGCCGGAATTACGAGCTGGCGCAGAAGGAGATGGAGCGGGCGGTGGCCATTGATCCGTCCAACTTCGTCGCCGGTCAGGAACTGCAGGCGATCAAGGATCTGATCCATCCGCCGCCGCCGCCGCCGGGTGAGGCGGTGGGCGCGGCCGCCGCGGCCAGCTTGCAGGAGCGGCTGGCGCGCGCCGCCGGGCCGGTCGAACTGGGGCCGGTGGCCAACACCGTCATCCGCGACTTTACCGTCAACAGCGACCCCAAAAACGCCTATCTGGCGGCGGGCAAGCTGGCCGGGCTGAACGTCATCTTCGATGCCTCCAGCCAGGGCGGCTACAGCAACACCGGCCGCGTCTCGCTCGATCTCCACAACCTGACGCTGCTCGATATCCTGCGCGTGCTTGATGTGGCTACCGACAGTTTCTACACCCCCATCACCTCCAATACCATCCTGGTGGCCAACAACAGCGTCCAGAAGCACCAGGCCGTGGACCCCACCGTACTCAAGGTCTTCTACGTGAAGAACGTCCAGGCGCCCACCGACCTGACCGAGCTGGCCCAGGCCATTCGCGGGCTGATGCAGCCCCAGCCGCATATCGTGCCCGTGGCCAGCGTCAACGCCCTGGTAATGCGCGACACGCCCGACAAAGTGGCCATGGTGCAGAAGCTGCTCGACGACCTCGACAAGGCGCCGCCGGAAGTGGTGGTGGATGTGCGCATCCTGCAGGTCAACCGTGATCGCGCCCAGGACCTCGGCTTGCTGCCGCCCACCAGCTTCAGCATCGGCCTGCAGGCGCCCGCCTCCAGTACCAGCAACAATAGCAACAACAACAACGGTAGCAACACCAACGGCACCGGCACCCCCACCACCACCACCAACTCACCCACCCTCAACGAGCTGACCCACCTCAGCAGCAGCAACTTCGCCGTCACCATCCCCAACGCCACTCTTAACGCGCTGCTCAACGACAGCAACACCCAGACCATTCAGGAGCCGCAACTGCGGGCCATCCAGGGGCAGAAAGCCACGCTGCAGATCGGCCAGAAGATCCCTGTGGCCACCGGCAGCTTCCAGCCCGGCATCGGCGGCGTGGGCATCAACCCGCTGGTCAACACCCAGTTCACCCAGCAGCCGGTGGGCGTCAATATTGACATGACCCCGCAGATTCACGGCGACAACTCGGTGCTGCTGAAGGAGCGCATCGAGATCTCCAACGTGGACGGCTACGTCAATCTGGGCGGCATCCAGCAGCCCATCATCGGCAACCGGGTGATTGACCACACCATCGAACTGCGCAACGGCCAGAGTTCGGTGCTGGGCGGCATGATCGTCAATACCGTGACCCACAACGTCAACGGCATCCCCGGCCTCAGCCAGATTCCCCTGTTCAAGTACCTGTTTTCCAGCACCCATGATGAAACTCAGCACACCGAGATCGTGATCGTGCTGACCCCGCACATCGTGCACAGCCTGAACATCACCCCCCAGGATGAACGCGCCTTGGCCACCGGCACCCAGGACGACCTGCAGTTGCGCGAGCTGCCGCCGGCCACGCTGCAGCCGCCAGCGCCGTCTACCGCCAACCCTCAGCCCGCCCCGCCCGCCGCCGGCGCCGCTCCGGCTCCGGCGCCCGCCGGACCGCAACTGGTGATCGCCCCCGACCGGCCGCAGGCCCAGGTGGGCCAGTCGTGTACCGTGAACCTCGATCTGCGCCAGGCGAAGGACGCCTACGCGCTCACCTTCCAACTCAACTACGATCCCAAGCTGTTGTCGGTCGAAGCCATGAATCTGGGCGGCTTCCTGTCCAGCGACAGCAAGGTTCCGGCCCTGGTGCACCGTGAGGATGCCGCCACCGGCACCGCCCAGGTGAGCCTCAGCCGCCCGCCCAATGCCAGCGGCCTCAGCGGCAATGGCACGGTGCTGACGGTGACCTTCATGCCGAAAGCGGCGGGCGAATCGCCGCTCACCATCAGCCGCCTCGGCGCGCGCGGTCCCGGGGGGGCGCCGCAACCGCTCCAGGCCGCATCCGCCACGGTGACCATCCAGCCGTGATGCGGGCCCGCCGACAATCCGGCCTGACGCTGATCGAGCTGCTGGTGGCCACCGCCATCCTGGTGGTGCTGACCTCCATGGCGCTGCCGCTGGCCCGGGTCTCGATCGAGCGTCAGAAGGAGCACCAGTTGCGCCTGGCGTTGCTCGAAGTCCGCACCGCCATTGACCGCTACAAGGATGCCGCCGACCGCGGCCTGATCCAGATTCAGACCGACTCCGACGGCTATCCCCCCGATTTGCAAACCCTGGTGGACGGTGTGCCCATGGGCACGGAAAAAATCCGCTTCCTGCGCGCCATCCCCAAGGACCCCATGACCAACTCCTATGAATGGGGCCTGCGCTCGGTGCAGGATGATCCCGACTCGACCAGTTGGGGCGGCCAGGATGTCTTCGATGTCTATACCACCGCGCCCGGCCGCGCCCTCGACGGAACGGAGTTCAGCAAATGGTGAGGCGCGGCATGCAGCCAGGCGCCGGCCGGCGCGCCGGGGCCCGCGCCAATCAATGGGGCTTCACCCTGAGCGAGATGATCCTGGTGATCGCCATCATGGGCATTCTGCTGGCCATGGCGGTGCCCAACTACCGCACCTCGATCCGCGCTTCCCAGGAAGCGGTGCTGCACGACGATTTGTTCCAGCTCCGCTCGCTGATTGACCAGTACACGCTCGACAAACAGCAGGCGCCGCAATCGCTCGACGATCTCGTCACCGCCGGCTAGCTGCGCGCCCTGCCGGTGGATCCCATCACCCACTCCTCCACCACTTGGCAGACCAACACCGACGACACCATCATGTCGCCCGACCAGACGCTCTCCGGCATCGTGGACGTCCACAGCGGCGCCCCCGGCACCGGCCTCGACGGCACCCCCTACAGCAGTTGGTGATCCCTCCCGCCCGAGCCTGAGTACATACAGCCCCAGCCTCGCCTCTCCGCTCTAACACTTTGGTATGCGGATCGGCATTGTGGTGCCTCCGTTCATCTCCGTGCCGCCGGAGCGCTATGGAGGGACGGAACTGTTCGTCGCCCAGTTGGCGGAGGGCTTGCAGGCCCGCGGCCAGCATCCCATCGTCTATACCGTCGGCTCCTCCCAAGTGCGTTGTGAAACGCGCTGGCGCCAGCCTGCCGGCCACTGGCCCATCGAATCGGCTCTGGAAAGCAGTCTCGAGGATCTCGACCACAGCAGTTGGGCATGCGCCGATGCCGCGCGGGAGTGCGACGTGCTCCACATCAACAACGCCCCCGGGCTGCATATCTCCCGCTTTGTGGACCGGCCTTTTGTCTATACAATCCATCATCCCCACGACGCCATCCTGAGCAACTATTACGCCAGTTTTCCCGCCGTACACTACGTGGCCATCAGCCACAACCAGGCGCGGCGGGAGCACCTCCGGCGGCTGCGGGTGATTCACCACGGTCTGGCCATGGACCGTTACCGGCTGGCTGCCGGGCGGCGCGATTATCTCTGCTTCATCGGCCGCCTGGCGCCCATTAAGGGCACCCACACCGCCATCGAGGTGGCGCGGCGGGCCGGCATGCCGCTGAAGATCGCGGGCGAAATTCAGCCCCTGTTTCAGGACTACTGGCGGAGCGAGATCAAGCCGCGGCTGGGCCACGGCATCGAGTACGTGGGGGAAGTGGACTTGGCCGCCAAGAACGAGCTGCTGGCGGGGGCGCGGGCGCTGCTGTTTCCCATTGAGTGGGAAGAGCCGTTCGGCTTGGTGATGATCGAGGCCATGGCCTGCGGTGTGCCCGTGCTGGCCTTCCCCCGCGGTTCCGTGCCCGAAGTGGTGAGCGATGGCATCTCCGGCTGGCTATGCCGCGACGTGCCGGACATGGCGGCGCGGGCTCGCAAGCTGGACATCCCGCCCGCCCGCTGCCGGGCCTTCGTGGAAGAGCGGTTCAGCCTGGAGCGCATGGTGGAGGGTTATCTGTCCGTCTATCGCCAGGCGCTGGCGCAGCAGGCCGGCAGCGAAACGTCGGCGGTGCAGATCGCATCGTAAACAGAGATGGCAGCGGGCCACGAACCCACGCTCAGCGGGCTGCAGGTGTCGGCGCACCCGCCCGAGCCGCCGCGCGACGGCCGCGGCCGTGAACCCCGCCGCATCAACAACCTGACATTGATTGACGGCAAGGCCTTCCTGGCCACGGCGCTGTCCGGCGACATCGCGCCCCCCGGCGCCAGCGACGTGGGCCTGTTCTTCTTCGATACCCGCTTCCTCAGCCATTGGGAGTTGAAGGTCAACGGTCAACGGACCGTGGTGCTGTCGTCGGCCAGCCAGCAGAACATTCTGGCGCAGATCGAGCTCACCACCTCCAACATCATGGTGCGGGAGAACCTCGACCTGCCCGAGAACACCGTCCACATTCACCGCGAGCAGTTGCTGGCCGAGCAGTTCTTCGACCGCCTCGATTTCCACAACTACAGCCTGCAGGCGATCACGCTCACCATCGAGCTTCACTACGCCTGCGACTTCCTGGACGTTTTCCAGGTGCGGGGCATGCAGCGTCCGGTATCGGGAACCTACTTCGAGCCGCTGCTGCGGCCCGACGGCGCCACATTCAGCTATCTCGGCCGGGATGACCAGTTCCGCACCACCAGCATCAGCTTCCAGCCCGCGCCGCTGCAGGTGGGCGCCGGTCACGCCCGCTTCGAGTTGCAGCTCGAACCGGGGGTGCGGCAAACCCTGCTGGCGACGGTGTCCTCGGAGGTGGGTGCGCAGCCGGCGCGGGCGAGCGTGGCGGGCGCCATCCGCGGCGAGCCCGGCTTCGCCTCCTGTTTGGCCCGGCGGCGGCAAGGCTATCAGGAGTGGGAGCGCGCCACCACCGCCTTCGAGTCCAGTGACGATCTCTTCAGCCGCTGCCTGCAGACCGCCATGAGCGACTTCTTCTCCCTGCGTGTCCCCTTCGAGGGAAAGGTCACCTCGCCCGGCGAATGCGGTGTGCCGCCCGCCCAGGCGGGCGAGATCGTCGCCGCCGGCATTCCCTGGTTTGCCACCATCTTCGGCCGCGACTCGCTCATCGCCAGCTTCCAGGCGCTGATGCTCCACCCCCGCCTGGCGCAGGAAACGCTGCGCTTCCTTGCCCGCCACCAGGGCACGCGCCGTGACGACTGGCGCGATGAGGAGCCGGGCAAAATTCTGCACGAGATGCGAGACGGCGAGATGACCCGTGCCGGCGAAATGCCGCACTCTCCCTACTACGGCTCGGTGGACGCCACCCCGCTGTTTTTGATCGTGCTGGATGAAACCTACAACTGGACCGGCGATGACGAGTTCCTGGAGGAACTCATGCCCGCCGCCCGCCGCGCCCTGGCCTGGATCGAGGAATCGGGTGATCTCGACGGCGACGGCCTGGTGGAGTTTCAGCGCCGTTCGCCGCAGGGGCTGGCCAACCAGGGGTGGAAGGATTCCTGGGACGCCTACCTGCAGCCCGATGGCTCGCTGCCCGAAGGGCCGCTGGCGCTGTGTGAAGTGCAGGGATACTGCTACGACGCCCGCTACCGGCTGTCCCGTCTGTTGCGCATCTACGGCGATGCCCCTGCCGCCGACCGCCTCCGCCGCCAGGCCACCGAGTTGTCACGGCGCTTCGAACGGGCGTATTGGCTGCCCGACGAAGGCTACTACGCCGCCGCCCTGGACGGCCGCAAGCAGCCGCTGCGTTCGGTCACCTCCAACGCCGGCCACCTGCTCTGGAGCCGCATCGTCGGCCGCGAACGCGCCCGCCAGGTCACCCGCCGGCTGATGCGCTCGGATATGTTCACCGGCTGGGGCGTGCGCACCCTCTCGGCCGATGAGTCCACCTTCAACCCCCTCAGCTATCATCGCGGTTCCGTCTGGCCGCACGACAACTCGCTCATCGCCCAGGGCTTCGCCTTTCACGATTTCAAGCAGCCGCTGCTGCGCCTGCTCACCGGCATGTTCCAGGCCTCCAACTACTTCCGCGATCAGCGCCTGCCGGAACTGTTTGTCGGTGTGCAGCGCAACGAATTCGAACAGCCGGTCAACTATCCCGTCTCCTGCTCCCCCCAGGCCTGGGCCTCCGGCGCCTGGTTCCTGCTGCTCACTTCCGCCCTCGGCCTCCGCCCCAACGCCGCCCGCCACGAGCTGCGCGTGGTCAATCCCGTGCTGCCCGAATGGCTGCAGTGGCTGCGCATCCACCATTTGCGCATCGGCCAGTCGCAGGTGTCGCTGGAGTTCAATCGCCGCGGCGCCCGCACCTTTTGCAATGTGCTCGATGTCCAGGGACAGCGCCTCGCCGTCTCCGTGGACTTCACCCCCCGCTCCGGCGGCCTCGGTTGAGATCCTCAATTCACGGTAATGCTGCCGCTGGCCGCGCTGGCCACCAGCAGGGCCGTGGGCGAGCCGCTCTGGCTGCCGATCACCCCGCTCCACGAGTGGCGGCCGATCTGGCTGTCGCGCTGCGGCAGGCCAACGTGGATGCTGCCCGAGGCCGTGTCCAGCCGCGCCTGGGTGAAGGTGGATTGCGGCAAGGTAATTTCAATGCTGCCGCTCGCCGCCCCGATCCGCCATTGATTCCGCGCCCCGAGCGTGCCGCCCACCTGCACGCTGCCGCTGGAGGAGTGGGCGTTGAGGTCGCCCTGGACGTTGTCAAGGTCCATGCCGCCACTGGCGGTGTGAACCTCCCCACCCTGGCCAATGCCGCTCAGGCTGATGTGCCCGCTGCCGGTTGAGGCATACACATGCCCTCCCACACGCCCACCACGAATGGACCCGCTGCCGGCGGTCAGGCGGGCATCGCCCGAGATCTGGCCAAACTCAATGCCGCCGCTGCCCGTCCCGGCGCGCACGCTGCCAGTAATGTCATCCACCCGAATGTGCCCGGAGCCGGTCTGCAGCTCGGCGTTGCCCTTGAGCCCGGCGGCCTCGACCGAGCCCGAACCGGCATCGGCGTGCAGCTCGGTGTCCGGCGGGGTGGTGATGAGGTAGGAGATGGACAAGTGCTCGAACCAGGAGTCGTGGGGCCGCTCGACGCGTATCGTGTTGCCGCTCTGCGTGATTGGCGGATGGTCCTCGATCTGGCGGATCAGCTTGGGGTCGGGCCCGCCAAACCAGAAGCCGCCGCCGTTGTCGTGGATGGTGGCGTCAATGGTGACCGCGCTGCCGGGGGCGCCGGTGACGTGAATGGCGCCCGAGCCGGTGGCCACATAGAGCGTTACCGGGCCGTTGACGTGAAGTTGACGGTGGAAGCTGCCGACCTGGGCGGCCTGCAGGGCCGGAGCGGCCACCACGGCCAAACCGGCCGCCAGGTACAGGGCAAGCGCGGGGTGTTTCATACCACCATCATACGAACCAGCGCGGCATCCGAGTTCCGCAAAAATCAAGCGGCCCGGAGCGAGGCCACGAAATCGGCCACCCGCTCAGCCGGCCGGGCAAACACCGACCAGGGCGAGGGCTGGCGGAGGATCCGCAGATTGCCCTCCAGCCGGGTGACGCGGTACTCCGACCGCCCCTCGGCGGTGCGGGTAAACTCCAGGTCGAGGTTCGCCTCGCCCACCCGCAGCCGCTCCAGCCGCAAATTGGTCAACCAGGGCGGCAGTGCCGGGTCAAGAAAGAGGATGCGTTGCGGCGCGAAGGGATAAATCCCCAGCACCATCTGCAGCAAAATGATCGGCGCGCCCGCCGACCAGGCTTGCGGCGAGCACGATTTCGGGTACACCGGCGGAAACGGCTGCGCGGCGCTTTCCCCATGGCCGCACATCACCTCCGGCAGGCGGGCGAACTGGAAGCGTTCGGCGATGCGCATCTGGGCGTGCATCAGCTCCGCCAGCCGGCCGGTGAAGCCATACCGCCGCAGCCCCACCCCGATGGCCGCATTCTCCGCCGGCCA
>JBQCEU010000116.1:0-4271 GCA_051959955.1 Terriglobales bacterium
GGGGCGCCGCCGCTCATGGGCGGCAGCAGCGCCACCTCGTCGCCCTCGTTTAGCGGCGCCTCGGGCGGGCGGAACTCGGCATTGACCGCCAGCAGGATGCTTCCTTCCGAGCTCAGCCGCGCGCGGTAGTGCGCCAACACATCACCGGCGGTCGCGCCCGCCGGCAGCTCGAGCCACTCTTCGCGCACCCCCAACCGCTCAGCCAACACCGCAAACAACACCGCCTTCACCTGCATCGGCTAGCCCTCGTGCCTGTCTTTGCCCGCGGCCACGTCGAGCGCGTGGGGCAGCAGCGGCAGCACCGCCGCCAGGCTCTCGCAGGCGGCGGTGGGGCTGCCCGGAAGGTTGAGAATCAGCGTCCGTCCGCGCAGACCGGCGAGGCCGCGCGACAGCCAGGCGCGCGGGGTCTTTTGCGCTCCGGCGGCGCGCATGGCCTCGGCCAGCCCCGGCGCCGGACGGTCGAGGACGCGCGCCGTGGCCTCGGGCGTGTGGTCGCGCGGGCTGAAGCCGGTGCCGCCGGTGGTAATCACCAGCCGGGCGGCGCGCGCCGCGGTGCGCAAGGCTTCGATCAGAGGCCGCTCGCGGTCGGGCACCACGGCCGTCGCCGTGACTTCGAAGCCATGCTGGGAGAGCAGCGCCGCCAGCGCCGGTCCGCTGGCGTCGGGGCGTTCGCCGCGGGCGCTGCGGTCGCTGACGGTGATGACGATCACCGCGCGGGGCGCGGAGCTGGCAGGGAAGCGGAAGCGGATGTGCGGCGGCATGGATCAGCGCGGGCGCCGATAATTCCCGCTGCGCCCGCCGGATTTGTGCTCGAGGCTGAGGGTAATTTCCATGCCGTGCCCCAGCGCCTTGCACATGTCGTAGACGGTGAGCGCCCCGGCGGCGGCGGCGGTGAGCGCCTCCCTCTCGACCCCGGTGGCGGCAGTGGTGGCGGCGGTGGTGGTGAGTTCGATGCCGCCCCGGCGGAAGCGGGCCGTCACCTCGACATGCGACAGCGGCAGCGGATGGCACAACGGGATCAGCTCGGCGGTCTTTTTGGCGGCGCTGAAGGCGGCGATGCGCGCCACCTCCAGCGGATCGCCCTTCTTTCCCCGTCCGCGCCGCAGCTCCCGCAGGGCCGCCGGCGGCACCGAGATGAAGGCGCGCGCGCCCGCGCGGCGCGCGGTCACGGGTTTGTCGCTGACATCCACCATGCGCACCCGCCCCCGGGCGTCAAGATGCGACAATGGGGAGAGGCTGGGCTGGCGGCCGGAAGGCATCGCGATGCAGTCATTATCGCCGGAACCAAAGCGAAGCGGCAACGGTCGGGGCGCGCGATCGCCGGAACCAACCCCCACCTTCAACGGACACGCGCCGGAGCGTGAAGTCTCGCTGCCGCAGGCGAGGGAGGTTGTAATGGCGGTGGCGCGGCGCCTGCGGCGCCCCGACACGGAGTTGGCCGTCAGCCTCGAAGCCGCGCGCGGCCGGGTGTTGGCCGAAGATGTGCGCAGCGACCGCGATGCCCCGCCGTTCCGCCGTTCGATGCGCGACGGCTTCGCCGTGCGTGCGGCCGACGGCGCCGCCCCGCGCCACATCGTGGGCGAAGTTCAGGCGGGCAGGGAATATCCGGGCGCGTTGCCGCCCGGCGCCTGCGTCGCCATCATGACCGGGGCGCCGGTGCCCGAAGGCGCCGACGCCGTGGTGATGGTCGAGCACACGCGCGGCGCCGGCGGTGGCATCGAACTCGAGGCCGCGCCCACGCCCGGCGACAACATCGCGGCCGTGGGCAGTGACCTGGGTGCGGGCGCGGTGATCGCCCGCGCCGGCCGGCGCGTGACCGCCGGCGTGGTGGCGGCCCTGGCGAGCGCCGGCTGCCTGCGGCCCCGCGTTTGCCGGCGCCCGCGCCTGGCCATCCTCGTCACCGGCGATGAGTTGGTCGCGCCCGAGGCCGCGCCCGCCCGCGCCCAGATTCGCGACAGCAACGGCCCCATGCTCGCTGCCCAGGCCGCCGCCCTCGGGGCGGAGGTGGTGCTGCAGCGGCGTCTGCCGGACACGGTTGGGGAAACTGAAGCCGCCATCCGCGAGGCCCTGCAAATTGCCGATGTCATCGTTTCCAGCGGCGGCGCCTCGGTCGGCGCCCACGATGCCCTGGGCGAGGCGCTGACCAGGCTGGGGGCCGAAACCGCCTTCGACGCCGTCCGCCAGCGCCCCGGCCGGCCGGTT
Source organism: Terriglobales bacterium (assembly GCA_051959955.1). Taxonomy (GTDB): domain Bacteria; phylum Acidobacteriota; class Terriglobia; order Terriglobales; family SCQP01; genus SCQP01. Next base: position 2,203 of record JBQCEU010000116.1, read on the forward strand.
CGCTGTGCCGCGCTCGATGGCCGCCTGTTGCTGGCGCTGCCCGGCAATCCCCTGGGAGCGATGCTCGGCTTCGCCCTCTACGCCCGCCCGGCGCTGGACGTTTTCGCCGGCCAGGAGGAACCGGCCCCCAGCATCGTTTACGCCGTGCTGGCCGCGGCCTGGCGACGTCCCCAGCCGCTGCCGCTCACCCTGTTGCTTCCGGTCCGCATGGGCGACGGCAGCGTGGAAGCGATCCCGTACCACGGCTCCGCCGATCTCGCCGCCGCCGCCGGAGCCGACGCCTTTATGATGATCCCCGAAAACACCACCGCGCTCGCCGCCGGCGCGCGGGTGCCGGTGCTGCTGCCATGAGCACCGCGCCTGCCATGGCGGTGGTCATCCTGACCGGGGGCGCCAGCCGCCGCATGGGTCAGGACAAGAGCACGCTCGACTGGCACGGCCGCCCGCTGCTCGGCCATCTCATCCAGACGGCCCGCGAGGCCGGCGCGGCTGAGGTCGCCGTCGCCGGCCCGCGCGCTCCGGCAGGCGTCGAACGGCTGGACGACGCGGTCGCGGGCCACGGCCCGCTGGGCGGCATCCTGGCCGCGCTCCGCTGGCGCCCGCGCGTGCTGGTCATCGCCTGCGACATGCCCCGCCTCACGCCGGCGCTGTTGCGCCACCTCTGGGAGCAGGCCGCGGGTTTCGACGGCTGGACGGTGGCCGCCGACCAGCCCTTGTGCGCCGTCTATTCCCGCGCCCTGCTGCCCCACCTCGAAGCCGCCGCCGGCGACGAGGTCGCCCGCTCGCTGTCGTCCATCCTCGCCCTCGCTCCCCGTCAGGACCTCGGCTCCGCGCAACTGCGCGCTGCCGGGTTTCCGGAGGAACTGTTTGCCAACCTGAATACGCCCACCGACTACCGCGCCGCCCACGAGGGTGAACTGCACGACAGCTTCGGGCGCGTCATCCGCGACCTGCGCATCTCGCTCACCGACCGCTGCAACTACCGCTGCGTCTACTGCCGCTTCGGCACCGGCGAGGAGCACGCCGAGCATCCGCTCTCCTGGCCCGAGCTGGAGCGCCTGGCCGCCATCTTCCACCGTTTGGGCATCGCCAAGTACCGGCTCACCGGCGGCGAGCCGCTGCTGCGCAGCGGGATCACCGAATACGTCCGTTTTCTCTCCGAACTGGGCGCGCAGGACATCGCCCTGACCACCAACGGGCATCTGCTCGCGCCGCGGGCCGCCGAGCTGGCGCGCGCCGGTCTGCGCCGCGTCACCATCAGCCTCGACAGCCTGGACACGCAAAAATTTGCCCGCATCACCCGCGTGGCCAACGGCCTCGAACACGTGCTGGCGGCCATCACCGCCGCCCAGGCCGCCGGCCTCACGCCCATCAAGGTCAACGTGGTGCTGCTGCGCGGCTATAACGACGACGAGATCGAATCGCTCGCCGCCTTCGCCCGCGAGCGCGACCTCGTCCTGCGCTTCATCGAGTTCATGCCGCTGGAGACCGGCTCGTTGTGGAAGCCGGAGCTGGTGGTGCCGATGGAGGAGGTTTTGGAGCGCATCGGCAAGGTGTACCCGCTGGAGCCGCTGCCGCTGCGGGTGGCCGAAACCGCCCGCCGTTTCCGCTTCCGCGACGGCGCGCCGGGCCAGATTGGCATCGTCGCCCCGGTCACCTCGCCCTTCTGCAACCAGTGCAGCCGCATCCGGCTGACCGCCGACGGCAAGCTGCGCACCTGTCTGTTCTCGCTGCGCGAGTGGGATCTGCGCGCCGCCCTGGCCGAGAGCGATGCCGCCGCCGAGCAGCTCCTCTGCCGCGCCGTCTATCTCAAGGAAGAACGCCACCATATCGGCGAGCAGAACTTCACCAAGCCCGCCCGCGGCATGGTGCAGATCGGCGGCTGAGCGCGGTTGGCAGCGAGGTCGTAGTATGGCAACGAGGATCACGGTCACGGTGGACGACGAGACGGCGGCGCGGCTGAAGCGGGCGGCGGCCCGCACCGGCAAGTCCAAGAGCGCCTCCGCCCTAGCGTCCGGTAATCCCTACACCGGCGCCAGCAGGGCGCGCAGGCGCGGGGCCGGGTTCTC
>JBQCEU010000117.1:0-5223 GCA_051959955.1 Terriglobales bacterium
GTCAACACCATCTACTACTACCACGCCGACCCGCTGGGCACGCCCCGCGCCATCACCACCGCCGCCGGCGCCAACCTGATGAACTGCGCCCAACACGCAGACCAGCCCAACGGCAGCATGCTCACCTACGCCCCCTTCGGCGCCGCGGTCGGCGGCTGCGACCAGTCCGCCCAGCCCTACAACTTCACCGGCCAATACCGCGACGCCGAAAGCACCCTCGACGACTTCGGCGCCCGCTTCTATCAGAGCAACCTCGGTCGCTTCCTCAGCCCCGACTGGTCAGATGCGCCGGAGCCCGTGCCCTACGCCAGCCTCCAAGACCCGCAGTCGCTCAACCTCTATAGCTATGTGCAGGACAACCCGGCAACGGCGACAGACCTGGATGGCCATTGCTGCAATTGGTTAAAGAAATTTGGCAGCGCACTTTACAGCTCGACCGTGGGCGCCGCCTGGAATGTGGTAAGCCATCCTCTTGCCACAGCGGAGGGACTCTGCGGCTTGGGGTGAAAACCGGAGGCGCCGGGGGCAGAGCCCCCGATCGAGACAGGCTGTGCCCGCCAGGGCTGGCCGGCGGCGCGTTCGTGGCTGGTGGGCGCGCGGCATGCTCTCCGTTTAGGAAAGGGCGCCGGCCAGAGCGGCGCGGTACTCGTCCATGCGGGTGTTGAGGAAGTGGTCGCCGCCTTCGATCCAGATGCGTTGCTTGGGCTCATCGAGCTGGGCAAACCAGGCTTCGAGCGCCGCCACCGAGGCGAACTGGTCGTGGTCGCCCGAAATCATCAGCTTGGGGCCCTTCCAGGCCCAGTGGGGCGAGAGATGGTTGGCGGTGCTGCTCTCCACCGGCAGCCCCAGCAGCACCGCCTGAACAACATCTTCCCGTGCCTCGGCCGCCAGCAGCTTGGCCACCGTGCTGGCTCCGAAGGAGAAGCCGGCCAACAGCAACGGCCGTGGATAGAGACCGGGCATGTGGGCCATGGCGGCGCGCAGGTCATCCATCTCGCCGCGGCCGTGATCGTAGACGCCCTGGCTCAGACCGACGCCGCGAAAATGGAAGCGCAGCACCGGCATGCCCAGCTCGGCCAGCACCTTGGCGGTATGAAACACGATGCGGGTGTGCATGGTGCCGCGGTACAGCGGATGCGGATGCGCAACCACGGCCGCCGTCAGCCCGGCGTCGGAAGGCGATTCATTTAAGATGTACTCCAACTGGCCCGCAGGGCCGGGAAAGGTCCCATGCCGGATGGCAGAAAACTCTCGCTCCATACCCGAGGATAAACTCTTTGCCTTCACCCGCGCCCTGGTGGATGTGGACGCAACCACCGGCCGCGAAGGCCCCACCGCCGCCCTGGTGGCGGATTTCCTTCGTCAGGCGCGCTGCTTCGACGCCGTCGAGGTGTGGCCGGTCGAAGCCGGCCGCGACAACCTCTTCGCCCGCCGCGGCTCGCCGCGGGTGGTGATGAGCACCCACCTCGACACCGTGCCGCCGTTCATCCCCAGCCGCGAGGACGACCGCCACATCCACGGCCGCGGCGCCTGCGACGCCAAGGGCATCTGCGCCGCCAAGTGCTTCGCCGCCCTCCACCACGCCGCCCGCGGCCGCAGCGATTTCGGCCTGCTCTTCGTGGTCGGCGAGGAGCGCAACAGCGCCGGCGCCCTCGCCGCCAACTTGTGCGCGCCGCCGGTCGCCGGCCCCCGCTACCTGATCAACGGCGAGCCTACGGAGAGCAAGCTCATCCGCGCCGGCAAGGGCGTGTTGCGTCTCAATGTCGTCGCCCAGGGCCGCGCCGCCCACTCCGCCTACCCTGAGTTGGGCGAGTCGGCCATCGAAAAGTTGCTGGAGGCCCTGCATCGGCTGCGCGCCATCCCTCTCCCCGGCGATCCCCTGCTGGGCAGGACCACCTTGAACCTGGGAACCATCTCCGGCGGCCGCGCCCCCAACGTCATCGCCGATCAGGCCCAGGCGGAGCTGATGTTCCGCACCGTGGGCGACACCACGGCGCTGCGCGCGGCCATTGCCGCCGCCCTGGCGGACGAAGTTGCGTATCACTATGTGCTGGAAATTCCGCCGGTGCGCCTCGCCACCGTCTCCGGCTACGCCACCGCCGATGTGGTGGCCTTCGGCACCGACATTCCGCAACTCACACACTGGGGCACGCCGCTGTTGTTTGGTCCCGGCTCGATTCACTGCGCTCACACCCACGAGGAACGCATCGCCAAGGCCGAATTAGTGGCTGCCGTGGGTGTCTACGCGGGTCTCACAACCGATCTCTTGGCCGAAAAAGGGGTTCAGTCCCCCCCCTCTCACTGACCCAAACGGCCAAATTTTCCGGTTGAATTGTAACAAAATTGTGACAATATCGTGACCCTCATTAGAATTTCCTAAGGAATTCGCGAATCCTGCTGTTCTTTTCCGGCAAACCGACAGGCGGATTCGGCCCTTCCAGGTGATTCTTGGGATACGACGAGCGGCCGAAACTGCGGTAATCGCACTATCGGCCACTCAAAAAAACACTTTAGGAGAATAGTCATGAAGAATGCTCTCGCCGCTGTCACCTTTGCCATGGTCCTGCTCGCCGCCACTTTCGGTCTGCGTAATGCCACCACGGCCACGGTCAAAGCCGCTGCGCCCGCCGTCGCCCAGGCGCTTACTGCCCCGGCTGGTTTCAACGGACTCGGCGACCCCCAGCCCACCTGCACCGGATCGAAGTGCACCAGCAACTTTGCCATGAATGGCCTCGGCGATCCCCAGCCCACCGGTAAGGCCGTCAGCTTCAACGGTCTTGGTGACCCTCAGCCGACCGGTGCCAAGAGCACTAGCATGTCATTTTAGTCATGCAGCTCCTCCAGGAGCTTGGATTTTTCTGTTGAAAACCTCCTAAGTGCAGCTAGACTGCAAGCGTGAGTTTCAGTCTTGCAGTCTGGCTGGTCGTCTGTCTCGCCGATCTCGCCGCGCTCGCGGCGACGTTCCGTCGTGGCTTGGACCGCGGACTCCTGTGGCTGCGCTGGTATTTCGCACTCGCCTTGGCCAGCAACATTACGGTCCACTCGGTCCTCCTCCGCTACGGGTTCGATGCTCCACAGTACGCTTACGCCTACTACGCTGGCGATTTGGCCATAGTAGTTTTCGGCTTCTTCGTCCTCGCACGACTTGTCGAGCTGGCCTTTGAAAAGTCGTCGGTGAAACTTCCCGGCCTGCGCCTCGGCGCCATCGTGGTGTTCACCGGCTTGGCGGTCTGCAGCGCCCTGGTTGTTTACTTGGGCCGCGGGGGCCTGTCCGCTGCCGCCTACGGCCGCGAAATGGAGCAGAACTTCAGCTTCCTTGGGATGCTGATGGCCGTCATTCTGTTCGTGGGCATGAATGCGATCCAGGTTCCCGGCCTGCGCTTCCGCCGCGTGGTGCTGTCTTTCAGCGTCCTCTATAGCTCCGGCGCCATCGCCTACTCGCTCGAGTCGGTCCTGCCGAACTTCATGAGCTTCATCGGCTACTTCATCGTGCCGGTCACCAGCCTGGCCGGCATCGGCCTGATCGCCTACTCCCTCTGGGTGCCGCAGCCGGCCGAAGTGGCCGTGCGCGAGCCCAAGCCCACGATGGTTCCCGACGCACTGCGGGAGGGCGCATGGTAGGCGGATCCCTGGTGCTCTCGGTCGCGGTGCTGGTGGTGGCTTTCGCCGTGCTGGCCTATTCGGTCTTCTCCTTCGCCCATGTGCGCATCAGCGACGTGGACATGACCGAGCTCGACCGTCTGCGCCGCGAAGGCGTCCTGCCCGACAAGCCCCGCCTGGTGGAAGACTTCGAGCTGATCCACGCCAAGATCGCCCACGTCGCCCCCGCCGTCTATTTGCGCCAGGAGTTCTGGCTCCGCCTCTACTTCCACCTGCTGCGCGTGGCCCGCACCCTGCGGCCCAACGCCGCCGGCCTCGACCGCGAGCTGCTTCGCCTCAGCGCCTACCAGGCCCATCACTACTGGGTGGCGATGAAGCGCCTCGACGCCCTGCGCAACCCCTCTCTCTAAGGAGTCAGCGCGCTCCCGCGCCTGCCTGATTCCTAATCACTAATTCCTAATCACTGCTTCCCGGTGATCGCCTTGACGTCTATCCCGTGGCGCTTGATCTTCTGATTGAGCGTGGAGACGGGGATCTGGAAGCGCTCGGCGGCCTCGGTCTGCCGGCCGTGGGTCTGCTCCAGCATTTCAAGGATCAGCCGCCGCTCGAAGTCGTCCACCAGCGAGAATAGCGACAGCGGGCTGCGCTCGCCCGGAGGCGACGCCCGATCCATGCCCCCGTTGACCGCCTCCGGCAGCAGTTCCGGGCCGATGAGCGGCGCGGTCGAAAGCACCACCGCCCGCTCGATGACGTTTTCCAGCTCGCGCACGTGACCCGGCCAGGCGTAGTCGAGCAGGCAGCGCAGGGCGTCGGGCGCCAGCCGGCGCGCCGCCAGCCCGTTTTCGGCGCTGTATTTGGCCAGAAAATGGTCCACCAGCAGCGGGATATCCTCGCGGCGCTCGCGCAGCGGCGGCAGCGTCAGGCTGAGGACGTTGAGCCGGTAGAAGAGATCCTCGCGGAATTTGCCCTCGGCCACCTGCCGTAGGAGGTTGACGTTGGTGGCGGCGATGATGCGCACATCCACCTGGACTTCGTCCACCGAGCCCAGGCGCATAAAGCGGCGGTCCTGCAGTACGCGCAGAATCTTCGCCTGCGTCTCCAGGCTCATGTTGCCGATCTCGTCCAGGAATATGGTGCCGCGATCGGCGACCTCGAACAGGCCCTTCTTGGGCGCAATGGCGCCGGTAAAGGCGCCGCGCACATGCCCGAACAGCGTGGACTCGAGCAGGTCGGTGGCCATGCTGCCGCTGTTGACCGGCACAAAGGGCGCGTCGGCGCGGGGGGAATGGCCGTGGATCGCCTTGGCGATCAGCTCCTTGCCGGTGCCGCTCTCGCCCTGCAGCAGCACCGTCGAGCGGCTGGGCGCCACCTGCTCCACCCAGTCAAACACCCGCAGCATGGCCTCGCTCTTGCCGATGATGTTCTCGAAGCTGTAGCGCTGCTTGAGGGCCCGCTTGAGCTGCACGTTTTCCTGCGAAACCCGCCCCGCGGCGATCGCCGCCCGCACGTCGGCCAGCAGCTTCTCGTTGTTCCAGGGCTTCTGCAGAAAGGTCTGCGCCCCCGCCTGCATCGCCTGCACCGCCAGCTCCACCGTGGCGTAGGCCGAAATCATGATCACCGGAA
>JBQCEU010000118.1:0-3061 GCA_051959955.1 Terriglobales bacterium
GCCCGTCCGCGCGGGCGCTCTGGGGCCCCCCGCCCGCGCGTCACGGGCGGTACCGGGACTGGGGTTTGTCGGCGCCGCCGCCAGGGGCGCGCGCCCGCTCGCTGGAAAGGCGAGGCCGGGGAAATGGGGCCCCGGCCTCGCGTCACTGGCGGTACATGGAAAGCGGGATGTCGGCGCAGCCGACAGGGGCCCGCGCCTATAAAGGCTGCCAGAGCTCGATCTTGTTGCCGTCGGGATCGTAGATCCAGGCGAAGCGGCCGTAGCTCTCGTCCTGGCGCTTGGGATCAATCCGTACTCCGACCTTGGCCAGCCGATCGAGCAGCGCATCGAGGTCGTCCACGATGTAGTTAATCATGAACGGCGCCTGGGACGGCTGGAAGTACTGGGTGTCGCCGGGAAACACGCTCCAGATGGTCATCTGCTCGCTGTCGGGGTTGTCTTTTTCCCGCCAGGGCAACATGACGCCGTGGCCGCTGTCGGCCAGGCCGAGGTGCTGGGCATACCAGTCCTTCATGGCTTGCGGTTGGGCGGACTTGAAGAAGATACCGCCAATGCCGAGGATGCGGCCTTTTTCGCTCATGAATGGAAACCTGTTCGGCAGGTTACGTCATCTTCAGAAGCCTACCCTAATACGCGGGTTCGTTGGTGGCCACGGCTTCGGTGCGGAACAGGGCGCTGTAGTCCTTGACGGTGACGTCGAGGGTGCGCTCGCGGTTCTTCTTCTGAATCTCGGCAATGACCTCGGCCAATGCGAGCGAACCGCGGTCTTTCTCCTGGTAGGTGCGCAGCGACACCGTGCCGGCTTCGGCCTCGCGCTTGCCCACCACCAGCATGTAAGGGATCTTGTGCAGCTCGGCGTCGCGGATGCGGTAGCCGATCTTGCTCTCCGCCACCGCCACTTCAGCCCGCAGGCCCGCCGCCTCGCACTGTTCCAGCACCGAGCGGGCGTAGGCGTCCTGGCCTTCGGCGATGGGGAGCACCATCACCTGCACCGGGGCCAGCCAGGTGGGCAGCGCGCCGGCAAAGTGCTCGATCAGAATGCCGAGGAAGCGCTCCACCGAACCGAACAGGGCGCGATGGATGACCACCGGGGTGCGCGCCTGGTTGTCGCGGTCGGTGAACTCCAGCTCAAAGCGCCGCGGCAGGTTGAAGTCGAGCTGCACGGTGCCGCACTGCCACTGGCGGCCCATGCTGTCGTGCACCATGACGTCAATTTTGGGGCCGTAGAAGGCGCCGCCACCGGCGTCCACGGCGTAGGGTAGATGGAGCGATTCCAGCGCCTGGCGCAGGCCGGCTTCGGCCTTCTCCCACAGCGCCGCCTCGCCCATGGAATCTTCCGGGCGGGTGGAGAGGGTGATGGAGTAGCGCAGGCCGAAGAACGAGTAGATGAGCTTGAGCAGCTCCATCACCCGCACGATCTCTTCCTGAATCTGGTCCTCGTGCAGGTAGATGTGGGCGTCGTCCTGGCTGAACACCCGCGCCCGCATCAGCCCGTGCAGCGTGCCCATGGGCTCGTTGCGGTGCAGCAGTTGCCCTTGTGAGATGCGCAGCGGCAGCTCACGGTAGGAGTGCTGGCGGGTCTTGTAGAACAGCATGGTGTCGGGACAGTTCATGGGCTTGAGGCCCATGACCGAGTCCGGGTTCTCGCCGTCCTGCACCAGGAACATGTTCTTCTGGAAGTGGTCCCAATGGCCCGAGGTTTCGAACAGATCCTTCCGGTACAGCACCGGGTTGAGGATTTCGATATAGCCGGCCTTCTTGTGGGTTTCGCGCCACAGCCGCCGCAACTCTTCCCGCACGGTCAGCCCGCGCGGATGCCAAAAGGGACAGCCCGCAGACCAGGGATGGAAACTGAAGAGATCGAGCTGCAAGCCCAGCTTGCGGTGGTCGCGCGCCTTCGAGTCTTCCAGAAACTGCAGGTACTCGGCCAGCTCCTCCGCCGTTTCCCAAGCGGTGCCGTAAATGCGCTGCAGCATCGGGTTGTGTTCGTCGCCGCGCCAGTAGGCGCCCGCCACCGACAACAGCTTCACGTGGCCGCAGACGCCGCCTTGGGCCACGTGCGGGCCGGCGCAAAGATCAATGAAGCGGTCCTGCTTGTACAGCGAAACCTGGTCGTCGCCGATGCCCGCCAGCAACTCCAGTTTGTAGGGTTGCTGCCAGGCGCGGAACAGATCCATGGCGCGGGCGCGCGGCAGTTGGGTGCGGAAGAACTGCGGATCGCGGGCGATGATCCTGGCCATGCGCGTCTCGATGTCGGGCAGGTCTTCCTCGCGCAGCGGCCGCGGCAGCTCCATGTCGTAGTAGAAGCCGTTCTCGATCGGCGGGCCGATGGCCAGCTTGGCCTCGGGAAAGACCTCGCGCACCGCCTGCGCCATGAGGTGGCTGGCGGAGTGGCGGATGCGCCGCAGCCGCTCCTGGCGGGGCAGGTCGGCCGGCGGCTGGTTGGGCTCCCAGCGAATCTCCTGCAGAATATCGTCGGCGACGGGCATACCGTTCAGTGTATCCCAGCCCGGCGGCCGCCTTGGGCCTTACAATGCCTTCATCCGGGAGCAAGCATGGCCGCCATCCACCCACCGAAGATTACCCTGCACATGGTAAGCAGCCTCGACGGCTTCATCGCCCGTCCCGACAACTCCGTCTCCTGGATGCACACCCCTCCCGACGCCTACCCCGAGGGAAAATCGGTGTCGCAGGAGGAGATCATCGCCTTCCTGCGGTCCATAGATTGCTACGTGATGGGATCGCGCACCTACGAGCACGCACTCGAGCTGGGATGGCCGTACGGCGATACGCCCGTCATTGTCCTGACCAGCCGCAAGCTGCCGGCCAGCCGGCCGACGGTGGAGTTCTACTCCGGCGACCTGCGGCAACTGGTGGATGAGCGCCTCGCGCCACGCTTCCGCAGCATCTGGCTGGTGGGCGGCGCGCTCACTTCCCAGCGCTTCCTCGAGCTCGGCCTGGTGGACGAACTCAAGCTCACCCTGGCGCCGGTTTTACTCGGTGACGGCCTGCGCTTCTTCGGTCCGATTTCCGAACAGCCCTGGCGATTGCGCAGCACCGT
>JBQCEU010000119.1:0-3936 GCA_051959955.1 Terriglobales bacterium
CGGCGGTATTGTCGCGGTGACGACATGAGCCGTCGAGACCGCGGCAACGACAATCGCGCTACGAACATTCGGAGGTCCTCCACACAGCCCGAGCCGCAACCATAGAATGCGACCACCTAACGCGGGGGCCGCGCCGTTGGCACTGTGGGCCAATTCGGCGCGGGAAGGCTGCGAAATTCACGCAGTGGCGGCCCGCCCCCGGCAGACAACGAGGCGCGGACCCGACCGGGCTGGGGCTCCAGGGGCCCCCGGCCCTTTCGAGCGTCAAGCGGGTCGCGTGGCGTAGCCACGCGGGGTCCCGCGCCAGTAAATGGACACTCAAGCAGGAACTTCCGCCGCTCGTGCTCCGGCCACGCTGGCGCATCCCTCTCCCGCAGCACGCCCCGCCACAGGCCGCCGCTGAGGTCGCGCACCGCCCCAGGCGGAGGAGCGAGCGGCGGGGCAGGGAACTGCCGCCAGCTTGTCCAGCGGCGTGCGGCCTCGGGATGCCGCAATTGCCGCGCCTGTTCTTCGTTTGGCGACCAGGCGGGCAACAGGCATATGCGTTCCTCGCCGACCCCACAGGTGCACAGCGCCGCTATCGCGCCGGCAAAGCTGGAGCCGCTCAGCCCCGGACCTTCGTCCACGATCAGGAAGGCGCCGGGAAATTTGCACCAAGCCGCTTGCACGCTGGCGTTGGGGCGCAAGTGCCGGTCAAAGGGATGGCCCACGGGCCGCAGCGTGGCACTGTGTACCTCGCATCCTTCGGCCGCCAGCGCCGCCGCCGCCACCGGGGCAAGAATGCTCCCCATCGAGCGCAGTCCCAGAACCCATACCGGCTGCCGTCCGCCGCTGGCCGCCAGCCACGCGCGAGCCGACTCGGCATAAGCACTGGGCCAGAGTGCGTAATAACGCAGCCCTTCCCAAGCCCCCAGGTAGAGCGTGGCAGAGTCGGGCGGCAGCCAGCGCCGGGCGGCGCCGATCTCCACCGCGTCCGGAGGCGGCGCCAGGCCCAGAAAGGCCGCCGCTGCCTTCTGCGTAAGGCCCAGCAGCCCCTGCCGGCTTTCCGGACAGACTTCGTCCCCTCCCCCCGCTTCGCCACCATGGTCGCTCACCGCGCACTCCAGTTGAGCTAGCGCCAGTAGCAGGTCAAATTGGTCATGGGCAGCCGCCGCCCGCCGCCAAAGCTCCAGCGGGCGGTGGGCCTCGCGGGCATGGCGGAAAATAAGCATCCGGCTAGCCGCGCAGCCTCAGCCGCGAGTAGAATAAGGGCGGAATCGCCATCCGATGGAGGAGATTATTGTGGCCACTAGCAATCCTGCCCGTCCCGAAACTTCCCACCTTGGCAAGTCGTTCCACTTCAAGGGCGACATCACCGGAACCGAAGACATCTACATAGATGGAGAAGTCGAGGGCAGCATTCAGTTGCCCAACCAGGTGGTGACCGTCGGCCCCAACGGCACGGTCAGCGCCGAAATTCACGCCCGCGAGTTGGTGGTGCACGGCAAAGTAAGAGGCAATACCAAAGCCCAGGACCGCATCGAGGTCAGCCGCAGCGGTTCGGTGTTGGGAGATATGGCCATGGCACGCATCTCGATTCAGGACGGCGCCTTTATTCAAGGCCGGGTGGATATCCGCGTGGGCAATGCCGCCGGCGCCGCCGCCGGCGCCTCTGCCGCGGCACCGGCGCCGCCGGTTACCAGCCCAGACCTCTCGGCTTCCCCGGCGATGCCGGCGGGCAGCGGAGGCCCGCTGCAGGGAAAATTGCTCGACCGCCGCGCCTAGTCAGCTCCCGCTACGCAGTATGTTGCAGAAAGTACGCAGCCTGTTCATGGCCGAGCCGCTCACCCACGGGCGCGCCGCCGCCGCCGCCGCTCCGTCTGTCCCTGACAAGGCGATGCCGGGCGTGCTGCGCCACAGCAACGGCCTCAGCGAGTTCCTCAAAGGTTGGGACAAAGCCACCGGCCGCCGCGTGCTTGACCTCGGCTGTACTTCCAGCTTCAATCTCTGCTACTTCACCGACCGCGATCACTGCGTCTACAGCGATGATCTCTTGCAGGAATGCCTGCAACCCGTCTATCAGCTTGAGGGCGAAAACGGTCCGGTCTTCGACCTGGCGCGCTACCTCCGCGAGAATCTCGAGTTCAGCCCCGACCGGTTCGACGCCATCCTGCTCTGGGATCTGGTGGACTACATCCCCGAAGTGCTGGTCAAGCCCCTGATGCAGCGCCTGACCACCATCCTCCGCCCCGGCGGCACCATCCTCTCCTACTTCCACACCCGTGATGCCGGCCCCGAGGCGCAGTTCTTCCGCTACCACATCCACGATCACGAGACCCTGACCCTCCGCCCAGGCCCCGCCTACCGCCTGCAGCGCGTCTTCAACAATCGCCACGTCGAAAACCTCTTCCAGGGTTACCGCTCCATCAAGTTCTTCCTCGCCCGCGACAACCTCCGCGAAGTCCTCGCCACCAAATAGCCGTCACACCAGGTCCACCCGCAGCCCCGGAATGCGCGGGAAGCTCCGCTGATCGCGCGTGGTCACCGAGTAGTCGACCGCCAGGGCGGTGGCTGCAATCAACAAGTCGCGTTCTCCTATGGCAACGCCTGCCTGCGCCAAATCGGCCCAGAGAGCGGCATGCACACGCGCTGCCTCCAGGTCGAACGGGAGCGTGGGCAGCCGCGAGAGCAAGCTCTCCACGAACGCTTGCCGGCGTTGGCGCTGCGCCGCCGTTTGCGCCCGATGCACCCCGTGAAGTAGCTCCGACGCGGTGACTGCGGATATCGCAACGCCGCCACCGTCCTGATCTTCGGCCAAACGGCCGAGGTCCAGCCCGCCCCGCTCGGCGGCAATGAGCACGCTGGCATCAATCAACGTGGCCACGGCGACTTGGCGACCTTGGGCTGGGTGGCAATCAATTCCTCGGTGACGCCCAGATATTCGTCGTCCGGTCGTGGCAGCGAGCCCAGCAGTTCAGCCAGATCCGACATGGTGAATGGCCCCGTGGCAGTCGGCACAAGCTCACCCACAGGCTTGCCGCCGCGCGCAATGACGAAACTCTCGCCACGATAGTGAACCCGGTTCAGCAGCTCCGAAAAACTGCGGGCCGCCTCAGATGCACTGACCATGATTTTCATAAAATCAGATTATCATGGAAACGAGAGCGAGGGAAGGGTAGCCGCGGAGCGCTCCGCGGCTACCCGGTGGGTTTAAGTGAAAGGCTGACGAACAGGATACCTGTCTGGATGCCCCCGCCCCTTCTCCGCCTGCCCCGCTGCCAGCTTCTTCTCCAATCTCCAGCCCCAACCTGAACCCTCCACCCCTCGCCTCCCGCCATTCCCAATTCCGCACCCCAAAAGTTGGCACCCGATAGCTAATAGCCTTCTTTTTGTCTCAAAAACGTCACTGTCAGTCGGTGCCGGATCCGCCTCTTAAGTGCAGGAGCATCCATGTCTGCCGCCCACGTGCCCGCAACCCCTTTTCACCCCACCCCGCCCCAGCGCCGCCTGCTCGATTTCGTGGACGCCCATCCCTGTCTCAAAACCATCGGCGAACTCTGCGACGGCGCCGGCATTTCCCGCGCCACCTATTACCGCTGGACCCAGGACCCGGGCTTCCGCATATGGTTCGCCGCCGTCTGGTCATCCCGGCTGATCATGGACGGCGTCGTCCTCATCAACCAGGCCCGCCTCCTCGCCAGCCGCCACTTCCCCTACTGGAAAGCCCTCTTCAACCTCACCTTCGATCCCAAGGGCTGCGCCGTCATGCAGCAATGGCAGCAAGCCTGCTTCGCCGCCCCCTCCGACGCCTTCACCCAGGTTTCCGAAGCCGATCCCTGTGTCTCATCCGAATCTGAATCAAATCAACAACTTACCTCGCCAAACGAGACAAATTTCAACCCCACGCCCCTGCAGGTCGCCCGCCTCCTCAAGAAAGCCACGTCCTTCCCTCACCCC
>JBQCEU010000120.1:0-8179 GCA_051959955.1 Terriglobales bacterium
CGCGCCGCGCGGGGGCGCCGCCGGGGGGGCCCCCCCCCCCCGCCGTGATTTGGGGGGCCCCCCCCCCGCAAACGCGGGGGGCGGGGGGGGGGGGGGGCCCCCCCCTCTCGCTTTCTACGGATGCGAGCCGCTAATTGGCGCCCAGCGTCTGCAGCAACTGCTTGGCGGTGGCGGCGTTGGGGCCGCTGGGATCCAGCTCCAGCGCCTTCTTGAAGGCCTCCACCGTTCCCGGCACCGGCACCATCTTGTTGGTCTTGGGGTCGGTGGTCGCCTGATTGAGCAGGCACATGCCCTTGTAGTACCAGGCGTTGGCGTTCTTGGGATCGGTCTGCAGCAGCTTGTCGAAGGCCGCCGCGGCATTCTTCATGTCGCCGTTGTTCATCAGAATGACGGCCAGATTGTACATCGCCAGCTTGGATTGGGTGGGATCCAGCTTGGAAGCCTTGTCGAAGGCGGCGTTGGCGTCGTCCATTTTGCCCGCCTTGGCCAAGGCCGTGCCCATATTGATGTAGTAGTTGGCGATGGTCGGCTTGATGGTGATGGCCTGCTGATAGGCCGCCGCCGCCTTGTCGTACTGTTTGGCGTTGGCGTAGTCCTCACCCAGGTTGGCGAAAAGGACATCATGCGTCTTGTCGATCGTCACCGCCTGTTCCATCACCGCAATCGCCTTGTCGTACTGCTTGGCGTCGCTGAACTGCTTGTTCTGCTGCAGCAGTTGATTGAGTTGGCCCAGCTTGGCGTTGGCGTCCTCGGCTTCCTTCTTTTTCTTGGCGTAGGCCTCGGCCTCTTCCTTGGTCATGCCGGGCGGCGGCGCCTGGCCGTTTTCGGCGGCGGCCAGCACCGCCAGGTTTACGTCCGCCACCACCTCGGCGTCCTTGCTGGCGGGCAGGCCGGACTTGGCCTTCACCGTGGTCCCGTTGTCCGCCACCACGGTCATATCGTAGGTGCCCACCGGCAGATTCTTGAACTCGTACTTGCCTTTTTTGTCGGTCTGCACCGTTTCCTTGGCCGAGCCGTCGGTCTGGACCACGCTGACGTTCGTGCCCGCCAGCGGTTTACCGGTCAACCCGATGATGGTGCCGCGTATGCCACGCGATTTCTGTTGTGCCGCGGCCGGCATGGCCAGCAGCACTGTCAAGGCAGCCGCAGCCGCCAACATAACGCCCCGTTGCATGGTTTTCATGTGTCCTCCCCGGCGGCGTAAGCGATTGGATCGCTGGCCCCCGCTACGCGAAACGCACCCCGCCGCAGCCGGCAACTGTCGCACCGGCCGCAGGCTAAAGCAGAGTTCTGATAACAACTCCAAGATAAGGGAAACGGCGCCCCAAGTTCAAGCCCGAGCCGCACGATTGCAGCCTTGGTCATATGGATCAGCGGGGCTTCCACCCGCACTCGGCCCTCCTTGGTACCCACGTGCAGCAAGGCATTGAAGGCCTCGTAGTACTCCGGCCGGCAATCCGGATAGCCCGAACTGTCGGGCGCCACCGCGCCGATGACTACCCGGTCCGCCTCCAGAACTTCCGCCCAGGAGACGGCGGCAGCGAGCAGATGGGCATTACGAAAAGGAACGTAGGTTATCGGGATGGTGTCCGCTTCCACGCCGGATTCCGGCACTGCCAACCGGGTGTCGGTCAGGGCGGAGCCGCCGATTTGGCGGAAGAAGTCGGTCTTGACCACCAGGCGCCGGGCGACGCCAAAGTAATCGGCCATGGCAACGAAGGCTTCGCGCTCCCGCCCTGCCGTCCGCTGCCCGTAGTCAAAGTGCAACAGCGCCGGTTCATAGTCGCGCACCGCCAGGGCTGCGCAAACGCAGCTATCCATGCCGCCGCTCAGCAACACCACTGCCCGGGGCCGGCTCATTACACCCCGCGGGTCTCCGGAGCCCAGATGAACTTGTGGATTTGAAGGCTGAGCCGCGCCGGCAGGCCGTCGGCCAGCATCCACTCCGCCAGGTGGCGGGGATCGAGGGCGCACTGGGCGCTGCTGCGCTCGCCGCGTGCCTGTTGGTGAAAGGCCGGCGACAGCAGCAGCGCCGGTGCGGAACCGCCGAGTCCCGCACGCGTGATGAAGTCCCGCGCAAACTCGTAGTCGCCACGATCGGCGATGATGAATTTCAATTCGTCCCAGGGCTGCAGCAGCTTCAGGTTGTCCTGGCGAAAGCTGCCCGCTTCCCCGCTCGCCGGGCATTTGACATCCACGATCTTGATCACCGCCGGCGGCACCGGCGCCAGATCGCGTTCCCCGCTGGTTTCCAGCATCACGGTGTAGCCATCCCCCAGCAGCGACTGCGCCAGCTCCACCACCGCCGGCGCCTGCAACAGCGGCTCGCCGCCGGTGATCTCCACCCTGCGGCAAGGATGGCGGGCCACTTCGGCCCGAACATCGGCCACTGTCATGCGCCGCCCGCCATGGAAGCTGTATTCGCTGTCGCACCAGACGCAGCGCAAGTTGCACCCGGTCAGCCGCACAAAAATGCACGGCAATCCGGCGTGGCTTGACTCCCCCTGGATGGAATGGAAAATCTCGGTAACTTGAAGCGCCGTCATGCGCCGTTGTACACCGCTGCCGTGGTATCGGTCTCGTATACCGTCACCGTCTTCACCCGCACGCCTTCGGCATTGGCTGCCAGGGCCTGTTCCAGGCGTTCGAAGAGAAAACGCGCCAGATTTTCAGCAGACGGGTTCAGTTCCCGGAAAGGCTCGAGGTCGTTGAGGTACTGGTGATCCAGGAGTTCGGTCTCGCGTCGCAGAAAGGCCTTGAGATCCTTGAAGTCATACAGCAGGCCGATCGCGTTCAGACGGGGCCCGGCGAGAGCCACCCGCACTTTGTAGTTGTGCCCGTGCGGGTTCTCGCACTTGCCGCGGTAGCCGCGCAATGCATGACCGGACGAAAAGCTCTCCTCCACGGTGATTTCAAACATGGAAGAGGCTATTGTACCGCGTCGCGGGGCGGACTACTCTGGCGCCCAGCGCAGCAGCCAGCCGGTCAGCCCGCCCCAGCCTGCGGGCTCCCAGGGCTCCGCTCCACCCAGGCTCGATCCCAAAGCCCTAACCCAGGGCAAGCGGGCAAAAGCAGCGCCTGAACGCGGGCCCCACTCCGTGGATGGCACCAACTGCGCATAGGCCAAAGCCACGCCGCCCGCCAACAGGCAGCGCCTCAGGCTGGCCGATCGCGTGCGCTGCTTGCCGATGACCAACTCGATCAGCGCGCCGGCTGCGATTCCCGCGGCGGCCACCTGCAGGTTGCGCTCCCAGGCGGACATGTCTTGCCCCGATGCCCGCGCGCCCGGCGCAGGTTGCAGCCCGGTCAGGCCGAGGGTCGCGGCGGGCTCAATTCTTGATCACCGCCTGATAGCCGTCGGCCGTCAGGCGCGAACGCATCGCTTCGGCTTCGGCCCGCGTCAGGTAGGGCCCGACCAGTACCCGATAAAGCCCGGCGGGGTCGTTTTCCGCTGGAGCCAGTACGCGCGCCGGATAGCCTTTTTGCTGCAACGCGCCGGACAGCGTATTGGAATCACTCTGGCTTCCGGCAAAAACCTGCACCTGGAAAAGCTGGCTCGCGGCGTTGGAGGAACTGGCCGTGGACGTGGCGGAGGGACTGGTGTCGGTGGAGGCGGCGGCCGGAGGGCCGGCCGGAGCACCGGCGTCGCTGCCGGCTGGGGTCGCGCTATTCGGCGCCGGGGTGAGGCCCTGTGGCGTCTGGTTGTTCTCCGCCGCGCCGAGTTGCGCGGGATTGGGCGGCTGCACTCCCGCGGCCGGCGGTGGAACCGATGCCAATCCCGGCGGCTTGCGTGACCCCGCATTTTGCATCCCCAGGCTAAACGTCGCCGGCACGGCGTGCTTGCCGATGGTGTAGCCGAAAGTAAAAAAGAGAGCGCAGACGACCACTAATGCGAAAAAGAACCCCAGCAACGTGCGGGTGCCGATCTCCCATTGGTAGCTCTTGCCCGCATGCCGGTGCGTTCCCGCATCCGGCCTCGCCGCCGCCGCCCTCATGCCTTCTCCGCCGGTGTGGCCGGTTTGGCGGGCGGAGCCTTCGGGAGAAACACCTCCAGCAAATCCATGGGCAGCGGAAACACCACCGTGGTGTTCTTTTCCGTGCCGATCTCGACCAGCGTCTGCAGATAGCGCAGCTGCAGGGCGATGGGCTGGCTGGCAATCACCGCCGCCGCTTCCGACAAGCGCGCCGAGGCTTCAAATTCCCCTTCGGCATGGATGATCTTGGCGCGCTTCTCGCGCTCCGCCTCGGCCTGCCGGGCGATCGCCCGCTGCATCGTTTCGGGCAGATCCACGGCCTTAATCACCACGTCGGTCACCTTCACCCCCCAGGCCTCGGTACGCTCATCCAAAATCGTCTGCAGGCGGGCATTGAGCTTTTCCCGGGCCGACAGCAGGTCATCAAAGTCAACTTCGCCGAGCACCGCGCGCAAGGTGGTCTGGGCGAACTGGCTGCTGGCGAAGCGGAAGTTGCGCACTTCCACCACGGCCTTTTGGGGATCAATGACGCGATAGTAAACCACCGCCGTCACCGTGCAGGTGACGTTGTCGTGGGTGATGATGTCCTGGGGCGGCACGTCCAGCGTATCCACCTGCAGGGAAATGCGCACCAGCCGGTCAATGATGGGGAAGATTAGAACCACGCCCGGGCCTTTGGCGGCGCTGATCAGGCGCCCCAGGCGGAACACCACCGCCCGCTCATATTCCGCCATCACCTTGATGGCGGAGAGCAGAAACAACACCACGATGACGATAACAACCACAGTGGCGGCCATGAGGCATTTTACTCCAGCGTAGACTCCACCTCCAGACGCAAACCATGTACGGCCCGCACCCGCACGGCGGTACCGGCGGCGATGGGCCGCGGCGCTTCCGCCGTCCAGCGCTCGCCGTGTACCAGCACGGTGCCGCGTGGCGCCAGGGCGGTCAAGGCCACCCCCCCTTCGCCCACCAGCCCCTGGGCGCCGGTCACCACCCGCCGTCGCTGCGCCCGCACCACCAACTGCACCAGCAGCAGACTGACGGCGCCGAAGCCGATGGCCACGCCCACCGCCATCTGCCAGCCCACCCGCATCTGCGGCAGCGGCGCATCCACCAGCAGGATGCCGCCCAGCGCCATGGCGACCACCCCGCCCACCGCCAGCGCGCCGTGGCTGGGAAATTTCGCTTCGAGCACGAAGAGCGTGAGCGCCAGCAGCAGCAGTCCGGCGCCCGCCCAGTTGATCGGCAGAAGCGAAAGCGCGAACAGCGCCACCACCACCAGAATGACTCCCGCCACGCCCGGCACGACCACCCCGGGGTGGGTGAATTCCACGTAGATCAGCAGCGCGCCGATGGCCAGCAGGGCGAACGCCAGGCTGGCGTTCATGTCCAACACTTTTTCGCGCAGCGTCATGCCCTAAGGCACGCGCGCCGCGCCGCTCAGGGCCAGCTTCTGCTTCCGCCCGTTCAGGCGGGTGATGGGGCGGCCATTCAGTTGCTCGAGCAACTGTCCCAGGTCGGGCGCGATCACCTCGATCAGGCCGCCGCGCAGGGCCTCCTCATCGGTGAACGAGCGGCTCTCGACCACGCCTTGCTCGGCCAGCGCCACGTTCCGCCCCCGGCGGGTCGCCAGGCTGCGAATGAAAGCCGCCGCGTCGCTCTGCATCTTGGCGGCTTCGATTTTGTCCGGCTCGCCTCCCAGCACGACCGGATGCGCCGCGCCGGTGTTGGTACCCGGCGCCATGGCGGCCACATCGCAACTCAGCAAGATGTAAAAGCCCGCCGAAGCCGAGCGCGCCCCGCTGGGCGCGACATATCCGATCACCGGAACCGGTGAAGCCAGGATCTTTTGGATGATGGTGCGCATGGCGCTGTCCAGCCCGCCCGGCGTGCTCAGTTCCAGCACCACGGCGGAGGCCTGTTGATCGGCGGCATAGGTCAGCCCGCGGCTGACATACTCGGCGCTGACGGCATTCACGGTATCGTCCAGCCGCACGATTACAACCGGGCCGGCGGGCGCTTGAGTGCGGCTCCCGGGCGCCAGCGCCAGCAGGATTGCCAGCAGTCCCAGGGGCTTAAGGATGTTCATGCCCACTTCCCAGCTTCGCCTGCAAGGCCTTGGCGGCGGCACTGTCCGGCGCGGCCGCCAGTGCCGCTGCCACTTCCCTGCCTGCCAGGGCCAGATCCTGGCGCGCATAGGCGATGCTGGCCAATCCCACATGGGCTGCCGCACGCTGCTGGTCCTGTCCCGGCTGGCACGCCGCCAGGGCGCGCTGATAAGCGTCGGCGGCGGCGGTCAACGCTCCTTGGGCCCGCAGCTTGTCACCCGCTTGCACCTCATAGGCCGCGCGGGCCTCCGGCGGCACCGTTTCGCTCTGTTGGGCGGCATATTCGCCCACCGCCCGCGCCAACTGGTGGTACTCATCGGCCGGGAACGATGTCTCGATTTGCCCTTCCGGCTCGGGATGGGAGGGGCCCGCCGCCAGAATCTTCTCCGCCACCGCCAGATTGTTCATGACCGCCGGCAGCGGCAATTGCTGGGCGACCGAGCGCCATAGATCGGCGGCCTTCTGTGTTTGGCCCAGAGTATAGGCCGCCACGCCGGCCTGAAACGCCGCCTCGAGCCGTTCTGGCGCGCTGGGCGGCACTTTCTCCAACCATTCCAGGGCGGGCGCTGTCTGGTGATTCGCCGCGTAGGCCTCGCCCAGAGCCAGCAGTACCCGGCCGCTTTGCGGCGCCAAATGCGCCGCCGTCAGCAATCGCTGGATGCGTTCCGCCGGCGTTGCTGCCAGCCGTGCCCGGGTAAATTCTTCATAGGCGCTGAGCGGCATGCTCACCGCGGCCGCCCCCGGCGCGGCTGCCGGTGCTCCCGGCTCGACTTCGTTTTGCACCGCCCAGCCCAGCCGCGCCTGCATGCTTTCCAACTCCGTCAGCGGCCCCGACTGTGCCGCCAAGGCGGTCAAGTGCTCGCGTTCCAAATCCACCAGCGAAGCCCCGGCGGTAAGCGTCTCCCCGTCATAGTCGTACCAGCCCACTACCAGCCAGCGCGCATCGGCCGCCTTGGCTAGCCGCATTTGGCTTGCCAGGCTCAACTCCGCCCCCGCCGGCACCCCCAGCAGCTCCAGCGCCCTGGCCCGCTCATCGTGACTGAGCACGGTGACGGTACTTCCGGCCATCGCCGTGCGCAGGCCAACCACGAAGCTCTCGCCCAGCCAGTCCAGACTCGGGTCCCCGGAACGATTGGGAAACGGCAGCACCAGGCAGCGCTGTGCCTGCGCCCAGCCTGCGGCCATCAGGCTGAGCAGAAGCGCTACCGTCCATGCCATGGGGCGCCGCAACAGCTACAATTATAGGGCGCATCCATGCTGCTTTTGCGCCGGGAGCTATCGTCGCGTCATGTCGAAACTTGGTTTTTCCAGCCTGGCCATTCACGCCGGTCAGTCACCTGATCCCACCACCGGCGCGGTCAATGTGCCCATCTACGCCACCTCCACCTACGTCCAGGAGGAGATCGGCAAAAATAAGGGCTACGAGTATTCGCGGGTCAGCAATCCCACCCGCACCGCGCTGGAGGAGAGCCTCGCCGCTCTCGAAAACGGCCACAGCGCCCATGTCTTCGCCAGCGGCATGGCCGCCATCCAGGCGGTGCTGATGCGTTGCTCGGCCGGGGACCACATCATCTGCGGCAGCAACGTGTACGGCGGCACGCCCCGGCTGTTCAATCAGGTGCTCACCCGTTTCGGCCTGCGCTTCACCTACGTGGACACCCGCGACGCCGGCCAGGTGGAAAAAGCCTTTGCCCGCGAAGGCAATCGCACCCGTCTGCTTTTTGTCGAAACCCCCACCAATCCGCTGATGGAGCTGTGCGACCTCCACGCCTGCGCCGCCATCGCCCATGCCTATGGGGCGGAGTTGGTTGTCGACAACACCTTCATGAGCCCCTACTTTCAGCGCCCTCTGGATCTGGGCGCTGACATTGTGGTCCACTCCACCACCAAATTCCTCAACGGGCACAGCGACGGTCTCGGCGGCGTGGTGGTGGTCAACACCGAAGAACGCGCCGAGCAGTTTCGCTTCCTGCAGAAATCCACCGGCGGCATTCTCAGCCCCTTTGAGTGCTTCCTCGTGCTCCGCGGCGTGAAGACCCTGCCCGTGCGCATGCGCCAGCATGATGCCAACGGCCGCCGCATCGCCCAATGGCT
>JBQCEU010000121.1:0-2780 GCA_051959955.1 Terriglobales bacterium
AGCACCTGGTACTTCCTGGCCGCCACCACCGGCGGCATGGACCTCATCACGGCCCGCGAAGCGGCCGCGCTCGACGCCGGCGGAGCGGCGGCGGAAGCCTCCGCCGCCGCCAACGACGCCGCGGCGCTGCCCGCGCCCGCCTGGGGAGGCGTGGCATGAGCCGCGGTACCACGACGCCGGCTTCACCGCGGCGGTTCATGGAGCGGCTGCTGGGCGCCACCGTGTTTCCGCTGTGGGCGCGCTACGACCATCCCCGTTACGCCCGCTTCCGGCGGGAGATTGAGGCCACGCAGTTCTGGCGCCCGGAAGCCCTCCGGCAACTGCAGCAGCAGCGCCTGGCGGCGCTGCTCGCCCATGCCGCCGCGCACTGCCCGTTCTACTGCGAGCGCTTCGCCGCGGTGGGCCTGAATCCGGCGCAGGGCGCCGAAGGCGATGCCTGGGCCCGGCTGCCGCTGCTCAGCAAGCGCGACATTCAGGATCAGGGCGCGGCGATGCAGGCGGAGGGGTTTCCGCCCGCCCGACGGGTGCGGAATCAGACCGGCGGATCCACCGGCAGCCCGCTGCAGTTCTATGTGGACCGCGACCGGCTCGACACCCGCATGGCCAGCACCCACCGCCACAATGCCTGGGCCGGCCACCAGCCGGGCGACTGGATCGCCGAGTTGTGGGGCAACCGCCTCGACGCCGTTACCGACAGCGGCTGGCGCGAGCGCGCCCGCCGCGACCTGCTGTACCGCAATATCGGCGTCAATACCTCCAGCGTCAGCGCCGAGGACTGGCGGCGCTTCACCACGCAACTGCGCCGCTATCGCCCGCGTTACCTGCTGGCCTACGCGCTGGCGGCGGTGGCCTTCGCCGAGTACGTGCTGGAGCAGGGGATCACCGACATTCACTTCGACGGCATCATCACCAGCGCCGAGGTGCTCTCCGACAGCAACCGCGCCCTCATCGAACGCGGCCTCGGCGGGCGGGTGTTCAACCGCTACGGCTGCCGCGAGGTGAGCGTGATCGCCAGCGAGTGCGCCGAGCACAACGGTCTGCACATCAACGCCGAGGCGCTGCTGGTGGAGGTGGTCCCGACCCCCGACCTGCCCGCCCCCTGGGGCAAGGTGGTGCTCACCGACCTGCTCAACCACTCCATGCCGCTGATTCGCTACGAAGTCGGCGACGTGGCGCGCTGGGCGGAGGGCGGCTGCGCCTGCGGACGCGGCCTGCCGCGCTTGGCCGAAATTCAGGGCCGGGCCACCGAATTCCTGCGCCTGCCCGACGGGCGCATCGTCTCCGGTCCGGCGCTGACGCTGGTCTTCGCCGACCTGGCGGAAGTGCGCCAGGTGCAGTTTTGGCAGCGCGCCGACGCCTCCATTCAGCTCAAGGTGGTGCCCGGGGCCGGCTACGGCGAGGAGGCGCGGGAGAAGATGCGCGCGCGGCTCAGCCATTATCTGCGCGGCACGGTGCCGTTTGAAATCGCCGAGGTGACGGCGATCGCCAGCGAGGCCTCGGGCAAGTACCTGTTCGTGGTGCGCGAGTCGGCGGAGGCGGCGGCCGCGAGGACGGGGCAGCCATGAGCCTGCTGAACACCGTCTATCTGCACGGCGTGTGGCCGGCCTTGCAGCCGGCAGAACGCGGTTTGGCGCGGCGTCTGCGCGCGCTGCGACGCTGGGAGCGGATGAGCGGGGCGGAGGTGGAAGGCGAACAGTGGCGGTCGCTGCAGCGCCTGCTGCGCCACGCCCAGGCCACCGTGCCCTTCTACCAGCGGCGCTTCGCCGAAGCCGGCCTGGACGTGGAGCGCCTGCAGGGGCCGGGGGATCTCGAGCGCCTGCCGCCACTCACCCGCGAGGATATCCGCCATCACCTGGCGGAGCTGTGCTCCAGCCGGTATCCGTCGGGGGAGTTGCTGGCCTCGGCCTCGGGGGGAACCACCGACACGCCGGTGCCGATGCGGCGCAACCGGGAGTGCCTGGGGTGGAAGTCGGCGGTGCAGCGGCGGTTTTGGGAATGGGCGGGCGTCGGCGCCGGCGCCAAGGTGTTCTGGCTGTGGGGCGCGACCTCCGATTACAGCCAGAATCCGAGCTGGCGCTGGCGGCTGTATGACCGCTGGCTGATGCGGCAGGTGTGGGCGCCGACCGCGCCGCTGAACGCCTCCGTTCTGGAGGAGTATCGCCGCCGCTGGAACCGGTTTCGCCCTGCCGCCGTGGCCGCCTATCCCACACCGTTATATCATTTCTGTGAGTATTTACGCGATAGCGGACTGCCCATCCGGCCGCCGCGGGCGGCCATCTGCACCGCCGAGGCGCTGCTGCCGCACCAGCGGGAGTTGATTCGCACCGTGCTGCAGTGCCCCGTGTATGAGCATTATGGCAGCCGGGAGTTCGGCATGATCGCGGCGGAGTGCGGCGCCCACCAGGGTCTGCACCTGCATCCGGCCGCCGCCCATGTCGGCTATGGCCGGGTGGGGGACGGTGCGATGCGCGAGTTGCTGGTAACCGACCTCTGGAACTATGGCATGCCGCTGATCCGCTACCGCATCAACGACTGCGTACAGGCCGCAACCCCGGCCCAGGCCTGCGCCTGCGGGCGGCCGTTTGCGCTGCTGCCGCCCATCGCCGGCCGTACCACCGACACCTTCCGCCTGCCCGACGGCAGTTTGGTGCCGGGCGTCTCGCTCACCAACCGCGTGCTCAAGGTGGCTCCCTCGCTGGCCAAGACCCAGGTCATCCAGGAATCGCTGCGGGCGTTTCGCCTGCGCTATGTTCCCGCGCCCGGCTTCACCCCCGGCGACC
>JBQCEU010000122.1:0-5612 GCA_051959955.1 Terriglobales bacterium
GGTGTTCACCAGCCCCTCCACCGCCCGCCATCTGGCGGCCGCCCTGGGCGCGGAGGCCGGCGATCAGTTGGCCGGCGCGGCCTTGTTCGCCATCGGCCCCACGACGCGGGCGGCGCTCGAGGAACTGGGCTGGCCGGTCGCCGCCACCGCGCCCCAGGCCACCACCGCGGGCTTGCTCACCGCGCTGACGGATTACTTTCGTGCCTGAGCTTCCCGAAGTCGAAACCGTGGCGCGTGGCCTGCGCGCCGCTTTGCCCGGGCGCCGCCTGCTGGAGGTGAACCTGCGCCGGGCCTCGGTGTTTCGCGGCGAGGCGGAATTGCTGGCGCGCCTTTCCGGCGGCACGGTGGGGGCGGTGCGCCGCGGCGGCAAATACCTGGTGATCGAAGTGTCGCAGGGGCGCCGTCTCTGGCAGTTGATGTTTCACCTGGGCATGACCGGGCAGTTGCTGCTGCAGCCGCCCGAGGCGGAGGAGCTGCCCCACACGCACGCGGTGTTGACGTTTTCCGGCGGCCGCACGCTGCACTTCCGCGACCCCCGCCGCTTCGGGCGGATCGCGCTCGCGGCCGCGCCGGCCGGCGGCGGCTTTGCCCCGGAGCTGGGCGTCGCCGCCGGCGCCGAACCGCTGGAGGTTTCGGCGGAGGATTTCGCCGTGCTGTTTCAGCACCGCGCCGCGCCGATCAAGTCGGCGCTGCTCAATCAAAAATTGCTGCGCGGGCTGGGCAACATCTATGCCGACGAGAGCCTGTTCCGCGCCGGCATCCATCCCCGCGCCCATCACCTGTCGCGGCCGCGTCTCGAGCGCCTGCGGCGGGCGGTGCGCGAGGTGCTGGAGGAGGCGATTGGGGCCGGCGGCTCTTCCATCTCCGATTACGTGGCCAGCGACGGCACGCCGGGGTGGTTTCACCTGCAGCACCGCGTCTACGGCCGCACCGGCGAGCCCTGCCCGGGCTGCGGCGGGCCCATCCGGCGCCTGGTGCTGGCCGGCCGCAGCGCCCACTTTTGTGCGCATTGCCAAAAGCGCTGAGCCGCACGCATACTGCTGTAGATGGATTCCCCCGCGCCCGCATCCGAATACACCATTGGCGTTGACCTGGGAGGCACGAACCTGCGCGTGGCGGCGGTCTCGCCGGCGGGCGAGATTCTGGAGCGCATCGGACTGGACACCGAGGTCAGCGAGGGCCGGGAGCGCGTGGTGGCCGACCTGTGCGGGGCGGTCGAGGATATCGAGCAGCGCCTGCCCGGCCTGCGGTTGGCCGGCATCGGCATCGGCGTGCCCGGCATCATCAACCTGGCGGACGGCACCGTGCGCCAGTCGCCCAACCTGCCCGGCTGGAGCGACTTCCCGGTGCGCGATGACATCGAGCGGCTTTTGCAGACCCACGTGGTGCTGGAAAACGACGCCAACGCCGCCGCGCTGGGGGAAAAATGGGTGGGAGAGGGGCGCGATGTGGACAGCCTCTGCATGGTGACGCTGGGAACCGGCATCGGCGGAGGCCTCATCCTGGACGGCCGCATCTGGCACGGGCAGGAGGGCATGGCGGGGGAACTGGGCCACATGACCATTGATCCCAACGGCGCGCTGTGCGGCTGCGGCAACCTGGGCTGCATCGAGGCCTACGCCTCGGCCAGCGCCATCTCCCGCATGGCCATGGCCGCCATCCGCGTCGGCCGTTCACCCGAGCTGGCGCGCGAGGCCGAACAGTTGGGGGAACTGACGGCGGAGATCGTTTATATCAAGGCCAAGCAGGGGGATGTGGTGGCGCTGGAGATCTTCGAGATGGTGGGCCGCTCGCTGGGCGTGGCCATCGCCAACCTGATCAATATCTTCAACCTGCCACTGTATGTGGTCGGCGGGGGCGTGGCGCGCGGCTGGGACGCCTTCTGCGCCAGCCTGATGGCTGAAGTCTACAAACGCTCGCTGGTGGCCCGTTCCACCCATCCCCGCATTGTGGCCAGCGCGCTTGGGGCGGACGCCGGCCTGATCGGCGCCGCCCATCTCCCGCGCATCGCCCAGGAAGGAAATCATGCCGCCAGCCGGAGGATTTGAACAGAGCCTGCAACGTCTGGAGGCGATCGTCACGGAACTGGAACGCGCCGATTTGCCGCTGGAGAAATCGGTGAGCCTGTTTGAAGAGGGCATGGGGCTGGTGGAGGAGTGCCGGAAGCAACTGGATGCGGCCGAAGGCAAGGTGGAGGCGCTGGTGCGGCGCGCCGGCGGCATGGCGGCCGAGCCCTTCACGCTTGAGGAAGGCGGCGAGGAAGGCGGCGGCGAGAGCTAGCTGGCGCGGCGCAATTCCCGCCAGAAGTAGGGCTGGTCCTTGCCCAGTTGCTTGGCGCGGTAGAGCGCCGCGTCGGCGGCGCGCAGCAGTTGGTCCGGAGTGCGTTCGTCGGCGGGGCAGAGCGCCACGCCCATGCTCAGCCGGAGCTGCAGCGCCGGGCCGCCGGGAACCCGAAAGCGCCGCTCCTGCAGCGTCTGGCGGAGGCGTTCGGCGACCAGGCGCACGCCCTCTTCATCCGTGTCGGGCAGCACGATGGCGAACTCGTCGCCGCCGAAGCGCGCCACCGTATCCACATCGCGCATCCCGTGGGGAAGAATCTGGGCGAACTGGCGCAAAACCTCGTCGCCGGCGTGGTGTCCGTAGCGGTCGTTGATCAGCTTGAAGTCGTCGAGGTCAATCAGCATCAGGCCGCAGGAGCTGGACTTGCGCAGCGCGCGGTGGACTTCCTGCTCCAGCGCGCGCTCGAAATAGCCGCGGGCGCGCAGACCGGTGAGAAAGTCGGTGAACGCCAGCCGGGTCAACTGCTGGATGGCTTCGATCGAGGCCAACTGGTTTTCCAGCAGCAGGCTCAGAATCCACAGCAGCCGGCCGTCGGCTTCCTCGAAGCCGGGGAGTTGCTTGCGGAAGAGTTGCAGCGAACCCGCCCAGCCATGCTGCATGTAGAGAGGCGCCCCGACCACGGCGACTGCCTGCAGGCGCCGGAGATGACGGTCCATATCGGGATCCAGTCCCAGTTGGGCCAGCACCGGTTTGCCGGCCCGGCCCACCCAGGCATGCACCACGTCTTCGCTTAGATCCGGCAGGTTGACGGGAGGCAGCGTGCGGGTGAGCTGCAGGTGGTCACTGGGATCATGGGCGGGAGCAAACTGCAGCAGGAGGGCGTCACAGGGAACCGCGGCATGGGCGATATCCATGGCCAACTGCAACGCGTTGGCAATGGTCATCTCCGCGCCCGAGAGCAGCGCCATGCGCAACAGGCTGCTCAGACCGGCGAGCCGATTGGGAAACAACTCGGGGCTGGGTTCGCTCCAGGCCTCGATGATGGCCCCCGGCGGGATGTACACTTCACGGCTTTGGGCTGCCAAGGCGCTGACTGAGATGCCGACGGGGTGGCGGGGGTCGCCCCTTGCCGGGCGCGGCCGCGAGCGGCCAAGCACAAAGTGGAAGCCACCCAACAAGGCGGATGGCGGCGCTGCCATTCCGGGGCTATGGTAGAACCCATCTTGGAAACCCACGCTCTCGCTTTCGCCCCCACTCTACCGGCTTCCGATTCCGACACGGGTGCGCTGCTGGGCGAAAGTCCGGCGATGGTGGCCGTTCGGCAGACGCTCGACCAGATCGCCAACACCGATCTCACCGTGCTGCTGCAGGGCGAGAGCGGCACGGGCAAGGAGGTGGTGGCGCGGCTGTTGGCGGCGCACTCGCCGCGGGGCGCGTTCGTCAAGATCAACTGTGCCGCCATCCCGCAGGAGCTTTGGGAGAGCGAGCTGTTCGGCTATGAGCCGGGGGCTTTCACCGGAGCCAACCGCCAGAAGTCGGGCAAGTTTGAGCTGGCCGAAGGGGGCACCATCTTCCTCGATGAAATTGGAGAGATGCCGCTGCACCTTCAGGCCAAGCTGTTGCAGGTGCTGCAGGATGGTGAGTTCAGCCGCCTGGGGGGGCGGAGGCCGGTGAGTGTGGACGTGCGCGTGGTGGCGGCGACGAATGCCGATCTGCAGTCGGCGGTCGAGGCCGGCCAGTTCCGGCGCGATCTCTTTTATCGCCTTAACGTGATTGTGATCTCCCTGCCGCCGCTGCGGCAGCGGCGAGGGGACATACCCCTGCTGGCGCGGCATTTCCTGGACAAATACAGCCGCCGGTATCACCGCCTGCCGGCGCCGCTGGCGGAGCCGCTGTGGCGGCGGATGGAGCAGTACGCGTGGCCGGGCAATGTCCGCCAACTGGAGAACCTGATCAAGCGCTACAGTGTTTTGGGCAACCCCGACGCCCTGCTGACCGAGTGGGCCGACGCCGCGCCGCCGGCGGCCTGCGAGATGGCGGCGCCGGCGGGCGAGGCGGCCGCGACCGGCCCGGGCCCGTCGCTGCTCGACATCAGCCGCCAGGCGGCCTGGCAGGCGGAGCGGGGCGCCATCCTGCAGGCGCTGGCCGAAACCCATTGGAACCGCCGCCAAGCCGCGCAAAAGCTGCGCATCAGCTATAAAGCGCTGCAAAACAAGCTGCGCACGTTGCTGGCGGAGGCCGCCGCGCCGGTGTGAGGCAGGCACAGCCTGTCTTTGCCGGGGGCTCCGCCCCCGACGCCTCCCGATGGTCGGCTCCCCTCGGCCGCGTCAGGATCGGCCGAGCGTGCCGACAGGCAGAAGTCTCTCCCCGGCGACGGACTAGGACCTGGAAGGGCACGCCGTTCCTCGGCCTCGGTCTTGCCTCCGGTGAGTCAACTCGGTCGTCGCCGCGAGCGGACGCGTCTGCTGACACAAGACCGACGCCCGCGGCAGTTGCATGGCTGGCTAGGCGCTGTGGTTGTGGGCGAGCACCTGCTGCACGAGGGCGGCGGCCGGCTGCGCGGCATCGAGAATCAGCGCCGACGCGGGCGCGGGTTCCTCGAGATCGGCGAGCTGGCTGGCCAGCATGTTGGCTTTCATGTAATGCCCCTGGCGGCCTTCGAGGCGCTGGTGGAGGAGCGCCGGGTCGCCGCGCAGGTAGATCCAGCGCACTGCGAGGCCGTGGTCGAGGGTGTCGCGGTAGCGCTGCTTCAGCGCCGAGCAGGCGACCACCAGCGTTCGGCCGGCGCGGGCCGCCGCCTCGAGGCGCAGCCGGATGGCGGCCAGCCAGGGGGCGCGGTCGGCGTCATCGAGCGGGATGCCGTGGGCCATTTTTTCAATGTTGGCCTGGGGATGCAGCGTGTCGCCTTCCAGGAAGTCGCAGCCCAGGGCCGCGGCCAAGGCCCAGCCGACGGTGGTCTTGCCCGCTCCGGAGACGCCCATCACCAAATAGATCATGCCCGGAGAGTAGCATTTATGGGCGCGGGCCCCTGCCCGGCTGCGCCGGGCATCCCGCTTTCCATGTACCGCCGATGACGCAAGGCTGGGGGCCCCATTGCCCCAGCCTTGCATTTCCAGAGAGCGGGCGCGGGCGTCTTATTGGCGCGGGCCCCTGGCGGGCTGCGCCGGGCATCCCGCTTTCCATGTACCGCCGATGACGCAAGGTTGGGGGCCCCGTTGCGGGCGCGGGTGCTTGGCGGAGTGCGCCCGCAATCCCTTCCACGTTCCGCCCGCGCCAAGCGACGCCCCGCCGTGCCCGGTCCCCAGCTTGGCGCCCTCCGCGGTTCACATGAC
>JBQCEU010000123.1:0-2695 GCA_051959955.1 Terriglobales bacterium
CGGGCGGGAGGTCGGGCGCGATCCGGTAGGCGCAATTGATATTGACCGATGAGGCGTAGGGGATGGCGTCGAGGGTGGCGGCGAGCGCCGGGTCGAGGCCGCGCAGCAGGGCGGCGGCTTGGAAGGCGGGCAGGGCGAGGAGGACGGCCGCCACGGTGAGGGATTCACCCGAGGCCAGCGAGAGGGTGTAGCCGCCGCCCGCCTGAGGGCGCAGCGAGGCGACCGGTGCACTGCAGCGCAGGGCGTGGGCGGGGAGTTGGCGCAACAGGGCCTCGACCAGCGTGCTCATGCCGGTGCGCAGGGTCAGGAACATGGGGCCCGGCGGGCCAGGCGGGGGCGGGGCGGGGGCCTGACGGGCAGGCGCGGGCGCAGCGGCTGAGGCGCTGAGCTGCTCGATGTCGCCGCCGTAGACACCGGCCAGCAGCGGGCCGACGACGTGATCGGCGATCTCCTGGCCGGCTTCCCTGCCCCAGCGGCGGCGCAGGTAGGCGGCGACGGATTCGTCGTCCCTGGGCGGCGGGACTGCATCCTGCCAGCGTGCGGCGAAGGCGGCGCGGGTGGCGGGGGTGAACAGCGGCGAAGCTTGCAGCGGCTCGAGCTGGGTGGGATGCAGCAGGCGCCAGCCGGCGGGCAGCGGCAGGAAGCGGCCGGCGAACCATACCTGAGCGCCGACGGGGTTGGGCAGCGGCGGGACGAGCTCGCCCTCCAGACCCAGCTCGCGACACAGCGCGGTGGCGGCGGGCTTGAAGGCGAGGAAGGATTCGGGGCCGGCTTCGGGGAGAAAGCCGTCGCGGGGGCGGGTGGCGATGACGCCGCCGCAATGCGCGGAGGATTCGAGCAACACAAACTCGCGCCCGGCGCGCTGCAGTTCCCAGGCGGCGCTGAGGCCGGCGATGCCGCCGCCGACGATGGCGATGGGGAGTGATTTAGCTGGCATGGGGCGGCGCGGGGATGCCATAATGCGCGCGCAGGTACATTTTCCAGGCGAGGAGCAGATTCATGACATCGCGATCCTGGCGCTGCGGTGCGGCGCTGTTGCCCATTTTACTCTTGGCGGCGTCACCGCTGGCGGCGCAAGGGCGGGGGCGGGGCGGGTTTGGTCCGCAGGGGCATCCGTTTGACCCCAGCATGACCGACCCGGCGCCCATCGTCACCCACCATCAGATTCAGATCAACGGCAAGACGTATGCCTACACCGCGACCACGGGGCGGATGCCGGTGGCCGATGCCAAGGGCCAGACCGAGGCGCACATCTTTTTCGTGGCCTATACGCTCGATGGCGCCGAGCCGGGCACGCGGCCGCTGTCGTTCATCTACAACGGCGGGCCGGGCGAGCCGGCGATCTGGGTGCACATGGGCGGGTTTGGGCCGCGGCGCATCGTGCTCAACGCCGACGGCACGCTGCCGCCGCCGCCCTACAAGCTGGTGGACAACCAGGAGAGCTGGCTGCCGTTTACCGACATGGTGTTCGTTGATCCCGACGGCACCGGCTACAGCCGGGCGGTGAACGAGGCCGCACTGAAGGCCACTTCAGGGGTGAGCGGCGACCTGCAGTCGCTGAGCGAGTTCGTACGCATGTACCTGACGCGCTACAACCGCTACATGTCGCCGCTGTATCTGGCGGGCGAGAGCTACGGGACGTTCCGTTCGGCCGGGCTGTCGGGCTACCTGGCGCAGAAGGGGATCGCCGTCAACGGCGTGATCCTGCTGTCGAGCGTGATTGACATGCACACGCTGGATGAGTCGCCGGACAACGATCTGCCCAACGTGCTTTTCCTGCCCACCTATACGGCCACGGCGTGGTTCCACAAGAAGCTGCCGGCGGACCTGCAGAAGATGACGCTGGAGCAGGCGGTGAAGGCCTCCGAGCAGTGGGCCACCACCGATTACCTGATGGACCTGTACAAGGGCGACCATCTGCAGGGAGCGGAGCGGCAGAAGGCCATCGCCGACTATGCGCGCTTCACCGGGCTGCCCACCAAGCTGATTGACGACTACAACCTGCGCATCAGCTCCTCGCTGTTCGACAGCGAGCTGCTGCGCGGCGAGAAGGAATCCATCGGCCGCCTGGATGGCCGCATGACCGGCTTCAACCGGGTACCGGGGCAGCAGCGCAACGACTTTGATCCGAGCTGGGTGCAGCGGCCGGTGTACACGCAGATGTTCACCCAGTACGTGCGCGACGAGCTGGGCTACAAGACCGATGACGTTTACGGCGGCGGCATTGAGGGCTGGCAGTTCGATGTCAGCGACAACATGAGCCAGTTGTTCGAGAGCGCCTTCGCCAAGAACCCCTACATGCATGTGCTGCTGGCCACCGGCTACTACGATTTTGCCTGTCCGTTCTTTGAGGCGGAGTACAGCATGCAGCACCTGTTCCTGCCGCCGGCGATCCAGAAAAACATCACGGTTACCCATTATGGAGTGGGCCACATGATCTATCAGGATGACGTGGCGCGCAAGGCGCTGGCGCGGGATGTGGATCAGTTCATGGCCGGCAGCATGAATGAGCCGGCACGGGACATGGTGCACTGAGGGGTCAGAAGTCAGGGGTTAGGGGTTAGGAAGCGGCGGCGCCTACCGGGGCCGCCGCGTCCTAAACCCAAACCCCGGACGTCTGACCCCTCAGTGCACCAATTCCCGTGCCGGCGCAATCATGCTGCCGGCCAAGAACAGATACACAAACCGCGCCCGC
>JBQCEU010000124.1:0-15434 GCA_051959955.1 Terriglobales bacterium
GCCCGCTCAGCCGGCAGGCGATCAGCAGCGCCGGCACCACGTAGGGGATCCATTGCGTGGGAACCTGCACCGCAAGCGCTCCTAATGCAGGTACGGATGGAAGTCGGCGAGCAGGCGCACGGTGAAGGTGACCATCTCGCGAAACATCCAGGGGCTGAGGAAGAAGGCGATCACCGCCACCGCCGCCAGGCGTGGAACGGTGGAAACGGTGGTGTCCTGAATCGAGGTGACCACCTGAAAAATACTGACGATCAGCCCGATCACCATGGCAAACACCAGGATCGGGCCGCAGATCAGCAGCGTGATCTCCAGCGTCTTGCGCGCCAGCTCGACTGCCTGATCCGTCCCCATGTCGTCACGCAAAGCTGTGCAGCAGCGAGCCCACCAGCAGGTGCCAGCCGCCCGCGGCCACGAACACCAGCAGCTTCAGCGGGGTGGAGATCACCACCGGCGGCAACTGCATCATGCCCACCGCGGTCGTCACCGAAGCCACCACCAGGTCAATCGCCAGAAAGGGCAGGAACAGGACCACGCCGATCTGAAACCCGGTCTGCAACTCGCTGACGATATAGGCGGGCACCACCACGCGCATCGGCAGGTCGGCGCTCGACTTGGGCCGCGGCGCCTTGGCGGCCTCGACGAACAGCTCGAGATCGGCCTCGCGGGTAAAGTGCAGCATGAAGGTCTTCACCGGCACGCTGCCGCGGTCGAGCGCCTGGGTGATGCTCACCCGGCCGCTGTCGTACGGCACCACCGCCTGCTGGTAGATGGTGGCGCCCACCGGCTGCATGATGAAGTAGGTGAGGAACAACGACAGGCCGATGAGGATCTGGTTGCTGGGCGCGGTCTGCGTCCCCAGCGCCTGGCGCAGGAAGTGGAACACCACCAGCAGCCGCACGAACGGCGTCATCGAGACCAGAATGGCGGGGATGAGGGTGACCAGGGTGAGGATCACCACCACCGTCCAGGAGAGGTCGTTGTTGACGCCCGGCAGCCGCAGCCCCTGGGCCTGCAGCAGCCACACCGAAGCCAGGGCCACTACTGGACCTCCGTTCCGGCCAGCGAAACGGGAAACTCGGGATCGCCCTCGTCGTTCAGGTTGCTGAGCAGCGTCACCGCGTGCGAGGTGGCGCCGATCAGAAACTCGCGGCCATCCACTTCCAGAACGCCCACCAGGCGGCGCTCGCCCAGCGAGAGGGTTTCGACCATGCGCAGCCGGCGCTGCCGCCGCCGCGGCTTGGCCAGCCAGCGATTGAGGTCCCATCCGAAAGCGGTGTGTGTAGCCATGGCAGTCTAGGCGATGCGGGTGACGCGGACGGCGAGCTTCTCATCCACGCCTTCAAACTCGGCCCAGGCCAGCAGCTCCCCGTTGGCGCGGATGGGCACATCGGCATTCTGCTGCCAGCGGGTTTCGACCACGGAATTGGGCGCCAGCCGCAGCACATCTCCCACCGTGACCCGCGGCACGGACAGCTCCACCGAAAGATTGCACGGCAGCCCCTGCAGTTGCTCCCAAATGTCGGGCGTGGCGGGCGGCGGCGCCGGGGCGGCGGCGCGCGGCACGGCCGGCGGCGGAGCGGCTTGCGCCGCGGCAGCCGCCTGCGCGGTTGCGGCGGCGGCGGCGATCACCGGATTGGGGCTGGAGACGGAGGCGTGACTTTGGGTGGCCATGGCGGTTCTTCTGCGCGCCTAGCGCTGCACCAAAAACTCGTCGAAGTAGAGGTCCTGAATGTCGGCGTCGGGCAGCCGCTTGCGCATGGCGCTCAGCGCCGCCTTCTTGAGGTCATCCTTGCCGCTGGCGGTCAGCAGGACTTCCGACGTCTCGGCGGTAACCAGGCTGACCAGGGTATCGCGCGCCACGGATTCGATTTTGGCGTCCTGGCTGGTGTCCGGCGGCCCGGAGCGCTCGGGAACGGTCAACGCCAGCGTGATGCCCATCTTCAGATAGGCGGGATTGGGGTCAGCCAGGTTGTAAACGGTGCTGCTGAGCTGCAGCACGCGAGTCGGCTTGGGCCCTGCGGCGTTGGCGGTCTTATGGAAATAGCTGCAGCCGCTCAGCAGACTGAGCAGCCCCAGCAGGCTGGCAGCGGCAACGAAGTGACGGCGACCCATGCCATCCTCCACGCAATTCCAGGGCCACACCCCCCTTAGAGCCCTCTAATGCAAAAGGCGGCAGCCGAGGCCCCGCCTCGCCCCCAGCCCAAGTCTCCCCGCGAAGCCCCCGCCCCGCTGCGCTCGTGCGGAGCCCGGGCCGCAGCCCCGGCGCAGCGTCGCTGGCGGCATGCCGCACGCTCCGTTTCCCGATCCCCCCGCGCGAAACTCCCGCCCTCCCTGCGCGAGGCTCCCGCCTCCCTCCGCCAGTGTGCGGAGCCGGGGCCGCAGCCCCGGCGCAGCGTCGCTGGCGGCCTTAGAGAGCGGGTGGCGCGGCTTGCCGCACACTCGGTTTCCCGATTCCCTCCCTGCGCGAGGCTCCCGCCTCCCTCCGCCAGTGTGCGGAGCCGGGGCCGCAACCCCGGCGCAGCGTCGCTGGCGGCCTTAGAGAGCGGGTGGCGCGGCTTGCCGCGCCCCCGCGATCGACTCGATGCCGGCGGGTGGCGCGGCCGTGGCCGCGCCAGGCCCCGCGATCAATCAATGCTAAAGCCCAGCCTTCATGTTGATGGTGTCTTGCGTGATCTGGTCGAAGGTGGTCACCGTATGGGCGTTGGCTTCGTAGCCGCGTTGCGCCTGAATCAGCTTGGCGAACTCGGCGGCGATGTCCACATTCGATTCCTCAACCGACCCGCCCTGCACCGATCCCCGGCTTCCCGTGCCCGGAATGCCGATGGTGGCGATGCCGCTGGAGGCGGTATCAATGAATGAATTCTGTCCCACTGCCTGTATGCCCTGCGGATTGGGGAAGGTGGCGAGGGCGATCTGGCCCAGATTCTGCGTCTGGCCGTTGCTGAACGAGCCGGAAATCATGCCGTCGGAACCGATCGTAAAGGTGAGCAGGTTGCCGCTGGCCACGCCATCCTGATGCGAGCTCAGCGGCGCCGAAGTGGCGGCTGCCTGGGTGAGCAGCGAGTTGCCCTGCGCATCAAACATGTGCCAGGTCATGTTGAATCCGGCGGCGCCGTCGGCCAGGGCGGGCGAATTGAGAGCCACATCCTCGGTGGGCGGGTTGCCGGGAGCGGACGGGATCAGGTTGCCGCTGGTGTCGAAATTGACGCTGCCGGAGCCCATCACCGTCGGGGAGGCGCCGCCGGTGTCGGCCGCGGGCAGGGTCACCGAGTAGTTCCAGGCGTTGTTGGCGGTCTTGGTGAAGGTCGCGGTGAGCGTGTGCACGCCGCCCAGGGAATCGTAGACCTGGATGGGCTGCGAGAAACTGGAACCGGTCGCCGAGCGGCTGTCGAGGTTGAGGCTCAGGTCCACGTTGGCGGTGGCCCGGGCGGGGCTGGTGACCGAGTTGCCCACCTGCAGGCTGCCGATGGCGCCGTTGGCATTCACCTGACCGTTGACCGCCGGGTAGCCCTGCACCCGGGCGCCGTCGGGTGTGACCAGATAGCCGGTGTCGGAGATGGTGAAGTCGCCGGAACGGGTGTACAGCGTCTGCCCGGCCTTGTTGAGCACGAACATCCCCTGGCCCTGGATGGCGACATTGGAGTTGATGCCGGTGGATTCAATCGCGCCGTCGGACATGTTCATGCTGACCGAACCGATCTGCGTGCCGGTGCCCACCTGCAGGGGGTCGCCGTTGCCCGAGGTGCCGAGGCTCTCGTAGAAAAGCGTGCTGAAATCCGACGACGAGGACTTGAAACCGGGCGTGTTGAGGTTGGCCAGGTTGTTGGCGATCAGCGTGAGCGCCTGCGAACTGGCATCGAGACCGGACAGCGGAACGGAAAACGAAGGCATGGCGGCTTCTCCTGGTTATTGCGCGTTGGTCGTGGGGGGCGCGAGGGTGGATGACGGAGCAGGCTGCAGTTCCTGATTGATGGAAATGAGCTGCTCCAGGCTGTTGAACTGCACCAGTTGGCTGACGAACTGGGTCGGATCCATGGGGTTGGTCGGGTCCTGCTGCTTGAGCTGGGCCACCAGCAGGGTGATGAAATCGTTGCCGTTGAGCTGGTTGCCGAGGCCCTGGGCGGCGGCCGAGGCGGCAGAGGCGGCGGTGGGATCGGTGGCGTTGACGGCCGAGGCGTTCATGATGATGCTCCTGGGTTATACGGGCTAGGCCCGCAGATTGAGACGGGAACCTCCGGACAGGGTGTCGGCGGGTGGGGCGGCCGTCGCCGCGGCCGGGCCCGCCGCTCGCGGCAGCGCCGGCAGGAACGGCGCGGGCGCCTGGGACTGCGGCTGACCCGGCGTGGATTGGGACGACGACTGGCTGCCGGCGCCGCTTGACTGGCTCTGCATCTGCAGCGTGTGCACTTGAATCTGACGGTCGGCGAGCTGGCGGGTGAGCG
This sequence comes from Terriglobales bacterium, assembly GCA_051959955.1. Classification (GTDB taxonomy): domain Bacteria; phylum Acidobacteriota; class Terriglobia; order Terriglobales; family SCQP01; genus SCQP01. The sequence continues at coordinate 4,443 of JBQCEU010000124.1, forward strand.
CCGGAAGCTGGGCGGCGATCCAGCGCTGGGCATCGGTATGGTCGGCGATCAGCGTGGCGCCGAACTGGTTGTTCTGCATGGCGGCATGGATCTGCACCGTCCCCAGAGTGTCGGAGTGCAGCGCCACGTTCATGGTGCCGTTGGCCGCGGCGTTGAGCGCCGCATGCGCGTGCGCGCTCTGCCAGGCGGGCAGCGTCGTTCCCGCGGCGGGCGCGGCCGGAGCCGGTGCGGGTGAAGCCGCATGCGATGCCGCCGGAGTCGCCGCCACCGCCGCTACCACCGGCGCGGTCGCCGGCGCGGGCGCCGCCGTGGGAGCGGCGGTCGCGGCGGCGGGGGCGGTGTGGGATTCGGGCCGGTTGAAAGAGCCGGTCTGCGACCCCGAGCCGGCTCCGGTTCCCGTGCCGGTGCCGCTGGAAGTTGCTGTCTGCGCTCCCGGCGCTGCGGAAGCGGCCGCCGGCGTTCCGGCGCCGCCCGCCGCCGCGGGGGCGGCCGGAACACTGCTCTTGGCCGGCGCCGTCGCGGGATTGCCTGGCGCCGCAGCAAGCGTGAGCGTGGATGCCGGCGCGGCGCTCCCGGCCGTTTGTGTGCCGGCAGGCGGGGCCGGAGGCTGCGGGTTGGCAGTGGCCGCCCCTGCAGGCGTCGCGGTTTGTGCGAGCGGCTCCGTTTCGGCCTGGGGCGCGGGAGACGCCGCTGCGGCCGTGGTCAGATCCATCGGTTGCGGGGCGCCGGCCTTCTGCGTCGCCACCCTGGCAGGCGGCGCGGGGTCAGCCGCGGGTAACTCGAATGCTTGCGTGTCTTCCCCGCCCGCGGATGTCGTTGCCGGGGCGGCCGGGGCGGTGGCCGCCGGCGTCGAGGCCGGCCCCGGGGCGGGCGTCGGCGCCGGCTGCGGCAGCGCCGTGGCCGGCCCGGGAGCTGCCGCGGGCGTGGCGGGTGCGGCCGGCAGGGGCAGGGGCAGAGGCGCGGCCACCGTCGCTGCCGTCCCGGCGGGCGCCGCCGTGGCGGCATCGCTGCCTTGATCTTTTCCCGGCTTGCCGGAGCGGGATCGTTCCTGTCGCCCCGGCTTGCGCGCCGGCGGCGGCGCCGCTTTCTCCGGCCGGGCCGTCAGGGCCGCGTGCAGTTGCTGATGAAAGGGAGCGGAAGGATCGCCGGCCGGCGCGTGGGCGCCCGCGGCAGCGGTCGTCGCCGGAGCGGCGGAAGCCGGGGGAATGGCCGCGCGCGGCGCGGGAGCGGCTATGGCGGAAGCAGGCATCCAAGGCCAGCGTTTGCACGCCAGTGGCCAAAGCCGGCTCAGAAGCGGTTAATCTTCCTGGTGCGGCTCGGAACGGTAGAGCAGGTAGGCTTCGTCCTGGGCGGCCTGCTCCCGCCGCGTCCTCTCCCGCTCCCGCGCCTGCTGAAACCGGGCCGCCAGCGTGGTCAGGGTTTCGCGGCCGCGCCGTGCATCCAGCAACACCGCCCGCTGGGCCGTCTGTGCGCTTTGCGCCGCCGCCGCCTGCTCGCGCAGCCGCTGCTGGCGCTGCTGCCCGACCGTCTGCCGCAGGCCTGCGCTTTGCAACTCCGCGCCCGCGGTCCCCAGGTGCAAATCGGCCAGCAGCGTCTCCTGGTGCGCCCGTTCCTGCGCCTGCTGGGCGGATTGCTCGGCCTGGACGGCGTACAGACGCGCCGACGCCAGCGCCATCTTCAGCTCCTCCTGCCGCTCCAGACTCTGGCGCAGGCGTAGCAGGCGCTGCAGGGAGCGCGAAAAACTCACGCGTTCCCCAGCGGCAACTGCATGAGCTGCTCCACCGAGGCCTGGAAGTCGAGCCGCTCGTGCGAGCCCTGGCGCAGGTAATTATGCAGCGCCGGCAGGGCCGCCAACGCCTGATCGAGCAGCGGATCGGCGCCCGCCTGATAGGCGCCGATGCGCACCAGGTCCTCGGAGCGGTGATAGGCCGACAGCAGTTGCCGCACCCGCCCCGCCTTGCGGCGGTGCTCGGGCGTGGTCACGGCGGGCATCAGCCGGCTCAGGCTGTCGAGCAGGTTGATGGCCGGATAGTGGCCCTGCGCGCCCAGCGAGCGGTCGAGGATGATGTGGCCGTCGAGCAGCGAGCGCACCGCGTCCACCAGCGGATCCTGCTGATCGTCGCCTTCCATCAACACCGTGTAGAAGGCGGTGATGCTGCCGTGGCGGAACTGCCCGGCGCGCTCCACCAGCCGCGCCAGCATGGCAAACACCGACGGTGTGTAGCCCTTGGCGGTGGGCGGCTCGCCGGCGGCGAGGCCGATCTCGCGCTGCGCCATGGCGAAGCGGGTGAGGGAATCCACCACCAGCAGCACGTTCTTGCCGCGGTGGGCGAAGTGCTCGGCGATGGCGGTGGCCGCCAAAGCGGCGCGAATGCGCAGCAGCGGCGACTGGTCGGAGGTGGACACCACCACCGCCGCGCGCTTGCGCCCCTCGGGGCCGAGCGCGTCCTCCAGAAACTCGCGCACCTCGCGGCCGCGCTCCCCCACCAGCGCCAGCACCGTCAGGTCGGCCATGGTGTTGCGCGTCATCATGCCGATGAGCGTGCTCTTGCCCACGCCGCTGCCGCCGAAGATGCCCAGACGCTGGCCGCGGCCGCAGGTCAGCAGGCCGTCTATGGCGCGGATGCCCGAGCCCAGCGGCTCGTGGATCAGCTCCCGCTCCATGGGCGAGGGGGGATCGGCGTCATAGGGCCGAAACGACTCGGTCAGGATTTCGCCTTCGCCGTCGAACGCCAGGCCGCTGCCGTCGGTCACCCGGCCCAGCAGCGCGTCGCCCACCCGCATGGCGGGCTTGCGCCCCCAGGTGACGATGCGATCGCCGAATCGCAGCCCCTGCGGCGGCCGCAGCGGCATGCTCAGCACGGTGGCGTTGCGGAAGCCCACCACCTGGCCCTCCACGCTCTCGCCGTTGGCTCCCAGCACCGCGCACACTTCCCCCACCGAGCACGGCGGCCCGTCGGACTCCACCACCTGCCCCACCGCCTTGATCACCCGCCCGCTCCAGCGCCAGGTGGGGATCATCTCCAGCGCGTGCGCGTAGGCGGCCAGCAGCGCTTCGCCGCCGCCGGCGCCGCTCATGCCGTCGCCGCCGCGCTCTGCAGCGCCGTGCGGCGGGCCAGCAGATCGGCGAAGCCCTGCTCAATTTCGCGCAGTTGCGCATCCAGGCCGAGGTCGGTGGCGCCGGTCGAGGTCTCCAGCCGGCAGCCGGCCGGCTCCAGCGAGGGATCGGAGCGCAGCTTGGGCGTCACCGTCAGCCCGTGATCGCCGCGCAGCATCTCCTCCCACTGCGCCATCTTGGAGAGCGGCACGAACAGTTCCACCTGGGTGCCCGCCGCCAACTGGTCCAGCGCCACCCGCACCGTGCCGGCGAGCAGCAGCGGATCCATGCCCGCCTCCCGCTGCAGCACCTTGCGGGAGATGCCCAGCACCAGTTGCACCACCTCGCGCTCCAGGCGCTGGAAGTAGGCCGCGCGCTGGCGGTCAAAATCGGCCAGGGCCGCGAGCACGGCTTCATGCTCCATTTGCACCCGGCGCTCCAGATCGGCGCCCAGCCCGCGCTCGGTCTCCTGCCGCGCCTCGCGGCGCGCCCGCTCCTCGCGCGCGCGCACTTCGCTCTCGCTGATGCCGGGCGCGGGCGCCTCGGCTTCGAGGGCGCCCAGCCCGCCGCCATCGCGATAGACGAACGGCTGTACGGCTCCTGCCGGGGCGAAATCAGACAATGAATTCCTCATTATGGTCGGCCTTGAGCGTCACCTTGCCCTCCTGCTCCAGCTTGCGCGCCAGGGTGACGGCATCCTGCTGGGCGCGCAGCACGTCGCGGGCGCGCACCGGCCCCAGCGCTTCCATGTCTTCCTCCAGCATTTCCGCGGCGCGGCTCGACATGGCCTGCATCACATGGGTGCGCAGATCCCCCGGCGCCCCCTTCAGCGCCAGCGCCAGCGTCCGTTTGTCCACCGCCGACAGCCACTCGCGCAGGCTGGCCTCCGGCACCGAGACCATGTCCTCGAAGGTGAACATCAGGTCGCGAATGCTGAGCGCCATGGCCGGGTCGCTCTTCTCGATGTTTTCCAGCACCATTTTGCTGGTCGCCAGCTCGGTGCGGTTGAGGATGTCGGCCACCGCCTTGACGCCGGCGTAGGCGCGGCGGCCCTTCTCCCCCAGCCCCTCGAACTTGCGGTGCAGCACCATCGAGATCTTCTCCGCCATCTCGGGCGAAAACTGCCGCATCTCCGCCAGGCGCTTCACCGCATCGGCGCTCACCTTGTCGGGCAGCAGCGCCAGCAGGCTGCTGGCCGCCCGCACGCCCAGGTGGGCCAGGATGACGGCGATGGTCTGCGGATGTTCGTCCTGCAGAAACTTGGCGAGCTGCGGCGGATCGGCCTGCTGCAGCGAGTCCAGGTTGCCGGCGCGCGCCTCCTGCGCCTCCAGCACCTGACTGAGCAGCGCCCGCGCGTCCTTCTCCCCGAAGGCCTGCACCAGCAGATTGTTGGCGTACTCGGTGCCGCCCTGGGCGAGATAGGTGTGGGTGAGCAGGAGTTGGTTGTACTCCTCCAGCACCGTGTGCGCCTCCATCGGCGCTACAAACGAGAGCTCGCTGATCTCCTCCGTCAGCCGCTGCACCTCGGTGCGCGGCAGGCACCGGTAAATGGCGGTGGCCGCTTCATCGCCGAGCAGCACCATCAGCACCGCCGCCTTGCGCACCCCGGGATGGGGGGGACTGGTGGCCAATTGGGTCATAGGGATTCCTCACGGCGCTTCGACATCCACACCTGTAACAGGCGGCTGGCGATGGCCGGTTCTTTCTTCACGCGGTCGGCCAGGCGGGCCTTGAGCTGCAGCACCTGCTTGACTTCCGGCGGCGTAATCTCCGGGTCGGCCTCCAGCAGCTCCGTGATGTTCACCACCTCATGCTCGACCTCCTGCGGATCACTGGAGCGCGGCGCGGGCGCCATCGCCTCGCCCACGCCCAACTGGGCATTGGCGGCGGCCGTGGCGGCGGGCGCCGCCTTGCCGCCGCGGCGCCGCAGCAGGGCGCCGGCGAGCAGCGCGCACAGCAGCAGGCCGCACAATCCCGCCGCCATCCACTGCCACGGGAACGGCAGGCGCTGCAGCCAGGAATTGGGTCCCGTGGGCGCGGCCGGAGGCGCGGCGGGCGCCGCCGAGGGCTCCAGGAAGGGCAGATTGGAAACCGTCAGCACGTCGCCGCGCTGCGGGTTGAGCCCGATGGCGGCCGCCGCCAGCGCCTGCATCTGCTGCATCTCCTGCGCCGAGCGCGGCACCGATTCGGTCACCGTCTTGCCGTTGCGGTTCACGGTCGTCACCGCGTTGTCGAGCAGCACGGCGGCGGTGACCCGCTGGATGGTGTCGGGCGGACGGACAATGTGGTTGACGCTCCGGCTCACCGCGTAGGTCTGGCTCTCGCTCATCTGCCCCGGCGTGCCCGCCAGCCCCAGTTGCGACTTGAAGTTGGTGCCGGGCGCCTGGGCGGTGGGCAGGTTGCTGGTGGTGCCGGGCACCCCGCTGGCTTCGGCCACGGCCGCGCCGCCGCTCGAGGTGCGCTGCGAGCTGGTCACCACCGTCGCCGCCGGATCATAGGTCTCCTGGGTGTCGTCGGACGAGGTGGGGTCGTAGGCGACGCTGACGCTGGCCCGCACATGCTGCGCTCCCACGATGGGCGCCAGCGTGGCCACGATCTTCGCCGCCAGCGACTTTTCCAGCGTGCCCTGCTGCGCGCTGGAGTCCGCCAGCGCGATCTGCCCGTCGGCGTCCAGCACGCTCACGTTCTGCGCCGCGAGGTGGTCCACCGAGCTCGCCACCAGATGCCGGATGGCGTTGACCATGTCGGGATCCAGGGCGCCGTTCTTGAGGCTGAGCAGCACCGCCGCCTTCGCCGGACGCTGATCGGAGCTGAACAGCGAGTCGTGCGCCATGGTGATGTGCACCCGCGCGCTGCGCACGTCGTGGATGGTTTCGATGGTGCGCTCCAGCTCGCCCTCCAGGGCGCGCTGGTAGTTCACCTGCTCGGCGAAGTCGCTGCCGCTCCAGTTGGTCTTGTCAAACACCTCGAAGCCCAGTTGCCCGCTGTGCGGCAACCCCTGCGCCGCCAGCGCCAGCCGGGCGCGGTCGAGCTGATCGGCGGGCACGCTCACCCCGGTGCCGTCGGTCGAGGTCTGATAGGAGATGCCGAGCGCCGCCAGTTGCGTCGTCACCTGCTGCGCATCTGCCGGCTGCAGGCCGCTGTAGAGCGTGGTGTAGGCGGGCTGGCCGACCCGCAGCACAAACACCGCCATGAAGACGATCACCGCCAGCACGCCGCCGCCGGCGATCAGCCGCTGGCGCGGGCTCATGCCGCCCACCAGCGCGCCTGCCTGGCGCAGCGACAGCAGGGCTTGGCCGGGATTAAGGGTGGTGCTCACGCCTCAAGCCTTGCAATCAGAAGGCCATATTGGCGATGTCCTGGTAGGCTTGCACCGCCTTGTTGCGCAACTGCAGCATCATGCCGAACGCCAGGTCCGCCTTCTCCACCGCGATCATGCTGGCGTGCACGTCCTGGCTGGTGCCGTGAATGAGCGCGTTTACCTGCTGTCCGGCCGTGGATTGCAGGCTTTCCATCTGCTGCATCGCCCCGCTCAACTCCGAGGCGAAGCTGGGCGCGCCGCCCCCGGCGGGCGTTACCGGCGCCGGCGCGGCCGGCGGCGTGATGGGTGGAAGAATCGTGGACGAGAGCAGCGGCGGCAACATGAGAATTCCCTTAGCTGAGCAGGTTCAGCGTGTCCTGAATCATGCCCTTGGTGGCCTGCGCGGCGGAGATGTTGAGCTGGTAGCTGCGCACCGCCTCCATCAGGTCGGTGATCTCCTGCGCCGGGTTGACGTTGGGATAGGTGACGTAGCCCTGGGCGTTGGCGTTGGGACTGCCCGGTTCATAGCGGGTGACCAGCGGTGACTGGTCCGTCACCACCGCCTGCACCGCCACTCCCTGCGCCGCCCGCGGATCGAACCCCGCGCCCGCCTGCCCCAGGGCGTCGGAAAACGGCATGGTTTGCGAACCGAACACCACCTCCTGGCGCCGGTACACCTGCGCCGGATTGGCGCCGGCGCTTTCGGCGTTGGCCAGATTGCTGGTGACCACCTCCGCCCGCTGCCGCTCGGCCAGCAGCGCCGATCCGCTGATATCGAGTACGCCAAACAGGTTCATGCGTTGCTGCCTCCGTTGATCGCCATGTTCAGGCGGTGAAACTCCTCCCGCAGCAGCGCCACCCCGGTCGAGTATTGCAACTGCGTCTGGGCCATGAGCATGGATTCGCGGTCGAGGTTGACGTTGTTGCCGTCGGGCCGCTCCAGCAGGCCGCTGACCTGGTGCCCGGCGGCGGCCGGATCGAGGCCGGCTTCGGCCTGGTCCAGCGCCTGGGCAAAGTCCAGATCCTGGGTCTTGTACCCGGGCGTATCCACATTGGCCATGTTGGAGGCGATCAGCGACTGCCGCGTGGCGGCGACGTCGAGATAGCTCTCCAGGCCGTGGAAGATGGGCGCATCAAACGAAAGCATGGGTGCCGGTGGCCTCCGTCCATTCCTCTGCACGGCGAGGGCCAATGCCGCGCTTCACCTGCCAGGCGATGGCGGCGGGGAAGTGAGTGGGCGCCAGCGCCTGGCGGCCGCTGGCCAGAATGTAGGCCCGCTCCAGCGCGTGCTGCAGCTCGCGCACGTTCCCCGGCCACGGGTACTGCTCCAACAGGTCCATGGCCTCGGGGGTAAGCTGCGGCTGCGGGGTGTCGGCTTCGGCATGCAACTGGCGCAGGAAGTGGCGCGCCAGCGGCACGATGTCCGCCGGCCGCTGCCGCAGCGCCTGCAACTCGACCGGGAACACCGCCAGCCGGTAATAAAGGTCGCGCCGGAACTCGCCCGCCTCCACCTTGGCTTCCAGGTCCACGTTGGTCGCCGCGATCACCCGCACATCCACCTTCTGCGGCTCGTTGCTGCCCAGCCGCTGCAGTTCGCCCTCCTGCAGAAAGCGCAGCAGCTTGGACTGCAGGTTGAGCGGCAGCTCGCCGATCTCATCCAGAAACAGCGTGCCGGTATGGGCCGCCAGGATGCGCCCCGAGCGCGACTGCACCGCGCCGGTGAAGGCGCCGCGCACGTAGCCGAACAGTTCCGACTCCAGCAGGGACTCGGGGATGGCCGCGCAGTTGACCACCACGAACGGCCGCGCCGCGCGCGGGCTGGCCTGATGCAGCGCGTGGGCGATCATCTCCTTGCCGGTTCCCGTCTCCCCCAGCACCAGCACCGGCGTGCGCCGCGGCGCCACCAGACGCACCAGCCCGCTGATGTCCCCCAGGTGGGCGCTGCGCCCCACCATGCCGGGCAGCAGCTCGGCCGTGGCAGTCGCCGCCGCCGCCGCCGGGGCGGAAGCCGCCGGCAGCGGCCGCACCGGCGCGGCGGGCAGCGGCTCGCTCGCCCGCGGCAGCCGCAGCGCCTGCATCAGCGCCCGAAAATCCCGCGCCGTGCCGTCGCCCGCCGCCGCCGGCGCCGGCCAGGCCAGCGGGCTCAGCTCGCTGTCCAGCATCTCCACCGGCAACTGCGGATACTGCGCCGCCAGCATGGCCACCAGTTCCTGCGCGTCCAGGTCGGGCAGATTGCGGTCCAGCACCACCCCGGCGCAGGGCCCGCTCTCCAGCTTCAGCAGCGCCTCGGCGCCGCCGCAAGCCTCGAAGCCGTCCTGGCGCGCCGCGACCAGCGCCTCCAGCACCTGTTTGCGGAAGTCCGGATCGCCGCTGGCGACCATCACCGCGGCGGAGTGAGAAGTGAATTGAGTCAAAGTGGCAGCTCCTGGGACACAGTAGGCAGATACTACGGCCTGATTCTTAGAATTCGATTAAGCCGGCATTAATTTCTTCTGTTTTACCCTGTTTACTCTCAAGGCGCCGGTGCCTCTTGCCGATAGTGCATTGCACGCCGCGTGCCGCGCGGTGATGGCAGCCCGCATGCAGACATCAGGCTGCGCCCGCTGTCCGCGCTGGAGAGTCGCCATGGCCCTGCATGCCGTCGAGATCGCAACCTATCGTGCCCGCATCCGCTACGACCACAGCCCCTTGCTGCGTTTGATCACGGACGAGACCGACCTCGCCCGTCTGCCCCCGCCGTTGCGCGCCCTGGCGGATGAGATTTGGCTTAAGCAGCCGCGCCCGCAGCCGGCTTCGCCCGGCACCGGCCTGCTGCTCTGGCGCCGCGGCGAACGGCTGCTCAGCGGCACCGCCGCCCACTTGCGCTTCGCTTTCTCCGCTCCCGGCAAGCGTACCTTCCTGCCCATTCACTTCGACACCGGCGGGGAATGGGAGCTGATCGGCATCGAGCCCCGCGCCTTTGCGCCGCCCGCGCCGGAGCAGGATTGGATGGACAGCATGGACCTGCGCGTGCGCGTGCTGGCGGCGCCCCTGGATGCCGCCCCGCCCTCCGGCGAGTCCCCGCTGTCCGACTCCGAACCCTGGGTGCGCCTGACCGCGGCGCTGCGCGCCGAATGCGCCCAGCTCGGCGCCGGCATCCAGCCGCTGGCGCTGCTCGCCCAGGAGAGCGGCTTGCATCCGCTGCTGCATTCCTTGTCGCTGCGCAATCTGGCCGTCATGTTGCTGCGTCAGGGCGGGGTCGAGGCGGCCGCCGCGCTGCTGGTTCAAGCCAGGGCCGCCTATCCGGAGTACCGCGAGCTTGATTATCTGCAGGCCCGCATCTGGCTGATGCAGGGCCATGCCCAGGAGGCGATCCACGCCCTCCAGCGCGCCACCGCCGAGGCGGCCGCCGGCGCGGCCGGCGCGCAAATTTTCGTGGGCAGCGGCGGCGAGGCCGGCTACCGCTCCCACCACCTGCTGGCGGTGATGGCCGAACGCACCGGGCGGCAGCAGGTGGCGCTGCACCATTTCCTCAGCGGGGTGCGCGCCACCCCCGCCTATGCACCCGCGGTGGCGGGCCTGCTGCGCCAGTGCGTGCCCACCACGCAGTGGACGAGCGTGGAGGCGGCGCTGCTGCGCCTCGGCCGGCTGGAGGCCGGCTACCAGCCCGAGATCCTGAACTTCTTCTTTCTGCACCGCGCCTTCGAGGCCGTGCAACGGACGCTGGAGGTTTGGACGCTCCCGCCCGGGCTGCGCGCCGAAACCGGAGAACGTCTGAAAAGGCTGACGCCACTGCAGTTGACCACCCGCCGCGCCGCCGGCGAACGCGCCGGCGTGGTGCTGCACGGCCCCTTCCACATGCACGCCAGCGTCGCCCGCATCAACCGTTACCTGGCCGCCGCGCTGGAGGCCGACGGCCATCTGGAGGTGGCGCTCGAGCCCACCCTGGCGGCGGAGGAACCCCCCGCCGCCTTTCCCCGCCCCTCCGCCTGGGACGCCGGCCTGCGCCGCCTGCCGCAGCGCCTGGACCTGACCGTGCGCCACGGCTGGCCGCCGGAGTTCGAGACGCCCGCCACCGGCAAACTGGCCCTGATCCTGCCCTGGGAGTTCGGCGCCGTGCCGCGCGCCTGGGTGAAGCCGCTGCAGAAGCTGGACGAGATCTGGGTGCCCTCCGCCTTCGTGCGCCAGGTGCTGATGCAGGCCGGCGTGAGCGGCGAAAAAATCGTGGTCATCCCCAACGGCGTGGACCTGGGCCTGTACCAGCCCGCCGGCGAGGCCGCGCGGCCGGAGGGGGCGCGCGCCACCTGCTTCCTGTTCGTGGGCGGCGCCATCAAACGCAAGGGCATGGACCTGCTGCTGCGCGCCTGGCGCCAGGCCTTCAGCGCCCAGGACGACGTCAGCCTGGTGATCAAGGACATGGGTGCGCACAGCTTCTACAAGCACCTCAGCCTGGCGAAGGAAGTGCGGGCGGTGGCCCAGGATCCCGGCGCCGCGCCCATCCTCTATTTCGATGAGGACTGGAGCGAGCAGAAGCTTCCCGAGCTGTACCGCGGCTGCGACGTGGTGGTGCTGCCCTACCGCGGCGAGGGCTTCGGCATGCCGCTCGCCGAAGGCC
>JBQCEU010000125.1:0-17749 GCA_051959955.1 Terriglobales bacterium
AAGCGGCGGGGGTCGCGGAAGTGCAGCGTGCGGCCGCCGGAAAACGCCAACACCGCGTGCGTGTGGGGCAGCTCCTCCGCCTCGGGCGGCTGCAGCAGCAACTGCCCGGTCATGCCCAGGTGAAACATCAACTGCCAGAGACGGCGCCGCTGCGACACTTCGATCACCAGGTATTTGCCGCCGCGGCGCACCGCCCCCACCGTGCCGCCGCCGAGCCGCGCCAACCGTTCCGCCTCGCCGCGAAACACCGACGCCCGGCGCAAGTTCACTTCCAGCAGGCGGCGGCCGGGCAAAGCGGCGCGCAGGCCGCGCGCCACGGTTTCGACTTCGGGAAGCTCAGGCACGAAAGTAATTCGTCAGCGCGGTGAGCAAGCCGGCGGTGGTGGCCTGGGGCGCGGTGGCGGCGACCGGCCAGCCCAGTTCCTCGAGCGCCGCCCGCGTCGTGGGGCCGATGGCGAACAAGGCCGCGCCCGCCAACTGATCGCCGGCCTCCGCGCCCATGGCGGCCGCCAGATGGCGGGCGGCGGAGGGGCTGGTGAACACCACCGCCGCGGCGCCCGGCAGCAGGCAGCGCGCCGCGGCGGCGGTTTCCGCGGGGATTTCGGTGCGATAGGCCTCGACGCTGGTGACGCGGGCGCCGCGGCGGGCGAGCGCGGCCGGGATCAGGTCGCGGGCGCCGGCGGCACGCGGAAACAAAATGCTGCAGCCGGCCACCGGTACGCCTTCCAGCGCCGCCACCACCCCCTCCGCCCCGTACTCCGCCGGCACGACATCGGCATCCCACCCCAGTTGCCCGCGCACCGCGTCCGCGGTGGCCTTGCCGGCGGCGCAGATCCAGGCACGGGGGCGCCCTCCCGGCGTCAGCCGGGCGCGCACGGCAGCGACCGCGTTGGCGCTGCTGAAGACAATGCCGTCGTAGCGGTCCAACTTCGCCACCGCCGCCGCCAGCGGCGCCGGGTCGGCGGGCGGCGCGATGGCCAGCAGCGGCAGGGCGATGGCTTCGGCTCCCAACCCGCGCAGCCGCTCCAGCATCTCCCCCGCCTGGCCGGCGGCGCGCGTGACCACGATGCGGCGGCCCGCCAGCGGCAGCTCAACCATAAATGGCGCGCAGGATCGCATCCGCGCCCTCGTCCAGCAGGGTTTCGGCGAGCTGCACGCCCAGCCGCTCCGCCTCCTCCGCCTCCTCCGCCGCCCCCGCCCCCGCCGCCCGCACCACGCGGAAACCATCCGGAGAGGCCACCAGGGCGGCCAGCGACAGCTCGCCGCCGGCGACCTGCGCATAGGCCGCCACCGGCGCCTGGCAGCCGCAGTCGAGGCGGCGCAGCAGCGCCCGTTCGGCGGCCGCGGCCAGGGCGGTGGGCGGGTGATGCAGCGGCTGCAGGCGGGCGCGAGTGGCCGCGTCCTCCGCCCGGCACTCGATGGCCAGCACGCCTTGCCCGGCGGCCGGCAGGAACTGTTCCGGCGCCAGGCGCTCGCGGATCTCCCCGGCGAGGCCCAGCCTCTGCAGTCCTGCCGCGGCCAGCAGCAGCGCGTCAAAGTCCCCGGCGCGGAAGCGGCGCAGGCGCGTATCCACGTTGCCGCGCAGCGGCAGCACCGTGACATCCGGGCGCAGCGCCAGCAACTGCGCCTGCCGGCGCAGGCTGCTGGTGCCCACGCGCGCGCCGCGCGCCAGCCCCGCCAGCGTGGCGCCGGGCGGCGCCACCAGTGCATCGCGGGCATCCTCGCGCTCCAGAATGGCGCCCAGCACCAGCCCCTCCGGCAGCGTCGAGGGCACATCCTTCAGGCTGTGCACGGCGCAATCCAGCGTGCCCGCCAGCAGGCCGGCTTCAATCTCCTGGGTAAACAGCCCCTTGCCGCCGATCGCCGCCAGCGGCACGTCGGTGCGGCGGTCGCCGGTGGTGGTGACGTACTCGATGCGGCACTGCTGGCCCAGCGCCACCAGCCGCCGCGCCACCTCTTCCGCCTGCCAGCGCGCCAGCGCCGATCCGCGCGAGCCCAGACGCAGGGGAGCCATGTCACTCATGGGCGGAACGGGTCAGCGGATCCGCCTCCGGAGCTTCCCCGCCCGGCGGCGGCAGGTCGAACAGCCGGTGCAACATCTCCAGCAGCAGCCGCCGCGAGGCCTCCGAACCCGGGTTCTGTAGCGCCCCCCGGATCTCCACCAGCGGGCTGTGCAGCCACTTCTGCATCAGGCTGCGGGTCAGGCCCTCGATCGCCTGCTCCTGCTCCGGCGTCAGCGGGCCCAGCCGCTTGCGCACCCGCTCCCACTCGGCGGCGCGCAGCCCCTCCGCCTGCTCCCGCAGCGCGCGCAGCGTGGGGATGGCGGCCCGCGCCTCGCGGCGCTGCTGGTAGGCCGCCAGTTCGGCGGCGATGATCTCCTCGCCGCGCGCCGCCTCCTGGCGGCGGCCCGCGAGGTTGGCGCTGACCACCTGATCGAGATCGTCCACGTTGTAGACGAAGGCATTGTCGAGCTGGTGGACGCTGGGCTCCACGTCGCGCGGCACCGCCAGGTCGAGAAACAGCATCGGCCGGCCGCGGCGGCGGACAAGAAAGCGGGCGGCGGCGGCGCGGCTGATGAGCGGCTGCGGCGCGCCCGTACAGGCGAGGATCACGTCGGCCTGTTCGCCCAGCTCGGTTAGTTGCTCCAGGGCGTGCGCCGTGCCCCCGAACTTCTGCGCCACCACTTCGCCGTGGCGCAGGGTGCGGTTGAGCACCAGCAGCCGGCTGGCGCCCTGCTGCATCAGGTAGCGCGCCGCCGCCGTCCCCATGGCGCCCGCGCCCAGCAGCAACACCGTTTTGTTTTCCAGCGAACCGAAGATCTGCCGCGCCAGGTCCACCGCCGTCTGGCTGACGCTCACCGGCTGCTCCGCAATGGCGGTTTCGGTGCGCACCCGCTTGGCGGCGCGAAACGCCCGCGGCAGCGCGGCTTCCAGCTCGCCGCCCACCAGACCCGCGGCCTGCGCGGCGGCATAGGCCTGCTTGAGCTGCCCCAGAATCTGCGGCTCGCCGATCACCAGCGAATCCAAACTGGCCGCCACCCGAAACAGATGCCGCACCGCCTCGCCGTCCTGCAACTGGTAAAAGTGCGCCGCCGGCGGCAGGCTAGGCTGCCCGGTGGCCACCGCCAGGAAACGAAACAGATCCGGCGCGGCGCCCTCGGCGGCAATCAGCACCTCCACCCGGTTGCAGGTGGACAGGATCAACCCCTCGCGGACCCCCGGCTGGGCGGCCAGCAGCCGCAGCGCCTCCGCCTGCTTCGCCTCCGGCAGCGCCAGCGGCTCGCGCAGCTCCAGCGGAGCGGTGTGGTGGCTGATGCCCAGCAGCAGAAGGCTCATTTGAGGAACATCGAATGCACCGGGCTCATGCCGTTGGCAAACCACCCCGCCAGAGCCAGGCCGAAACAAACCAGCGTGAGATAAGCGCTGCGGCGTCCGCGCCAGCCCGCCGACCAGCGCGCGAACAGCAGCACCAGATAAATGCTCCAGGCCAGCAGCGCCAGCAGCACCGTGGGATCGCCCAGCGCCACCCGGCCAAACAGCGCGTCGGCCCAGTAGATGCCGATCACCAGTCCGGCGCTCAGCAGCGGAAAGCCGACCAGCAGCGAACGGTAGCCGATCAGGTCGAGCGTCTCCAGCGACGGCAGCAGCCCGCCCGGCGTTCGCAGCCGCAGCTTGCTCTTGAGGCCGCGCTCGGCGATGAGGTACAAAAGGCCACTGCCCACCGCCACCACCAGCCCGGCGTAGCCGGCGAAGATCAGCACGATGTGCAGGAAGATCCAGCCGTTGTGGAGCAGGCTGCGGGCCATGGGCGAGGGGCCGCTCACCGCCGCGACCGGCGCCAGCGTGGCCGCCGCCGCCGCCAGGCAGAGGATCGGCATCACCACCAGGCTCAGCGGCCGCGGCGACCAGGCGCGGTAGACCATGAGGAAAAACGCCGCGATGATCAGCGCCAGCAGCCCGGTGAGGATGCGATAAACGTCGGATTGCGGCGTGAAGCTGGAAACCGACTCCACCAGGCTCACGAACTGGAACAGAAACCCGGTGGCCACCGCCGCCCGCGCCAGGCCAAAAACGGCGTTCTGCCGCACCGGTTCCTTCAGCAGCGCCGCCACCACCGCCGCCGCCCAGCCGGCAAGGTAAAAACCGAGCGCCACCCGGGCCCACAACAGGCTGAAAGCTAGTAGGGATTGCACGCCTGCACCGAACCTAAATTATAGCTGGCGCGCCCATCGTTCAGGACTTGGGCGGTTTCGGCGGCGGCGGCGGTGGCGGAGAGGGACGAGGAGGCGGCGGCTTGGGCATCGGCGGAATGCTATCGCTGACCCTAGGCGGCATTCTGGCCTTTCGGCGAATGCAGCGCGTTCACTCGGTCCTGCCACTTCCCCACTAGCTTCGCGTTGGTCGTCACGCCGGTCGCTGCTCTCGCGGACGCGTCGCGCTCCCGCTCGCGAATGGCCTCCAACTCGGCTTCTGCCGACTCCTCAAAGGTATGACTCCAAAGGCGCCTGTAATCGTCATGGATCCGGCTCCAGGCGGAATGAAGATCCTGCAGCTTCAGGGTTTGGCCATCCAGCCCTGTGCTGACTGTGTAAACAGTAAGCCCGGCAACCACCAGAGACATCGAGCTCGCAACCCAACGCGACATCTCGGACATCAAGCTGACAGCCGCCCCCGAGGACAGCAGGAGAATGCTTCCGGTGATCCACTGCTTGCGGCGCGTCACGCGCTGAGCCAGGTCGGCAAAGTAGTACGAACGCGTCTCCGCGGCCAACATGTCGCGCCAGAGTTCGTCCAGTTGCGCTTCATTCAGCATGCCCCTCTCCTGGCCTCAGTATATAGCCGCTAAAACAACTGATCCTGGTGCTTGAGGTTGCCGAAGGTGGCGACATTGGCGAGGCTGAAGCTGATGAGAAACTGGTTTTCGCGGCGCAGCGAGGCCAGCGAAAACCGCCGGTACTCCACCGAAAAACCGCAGCAATCCCAGTTGTGCGTCATCTGAAAGGTGGTGTATTGCAGCCGGCCGGTGCGGGCGTCATAGGCGACTGCGCCGGCGACGCTCAGCCCCGGCGCCAGCGCGTCGCCGTAGCCGGTGGCAAAGCGCATCTGGTTGTACACCGGCGGCGCCGCCGCCGGCAAAAGGCCCGCCGGCGGCCGGAGCAGGTAATTGCTGCCCGACACAAACCCCTTGCCGAAGTGAAAATTGCCGGTAAAGGCGTTGGCGCTTACCTGGTGACTGTGGCTGTCATAGTCCAGCCGCCATTCGCCGTCGAAACGGGTGAAGGGTGACACCCGCACCAGCGAGCTCAGCGGCGAAAAACGCAGCGGGATCGCCTGGGCGGCAAACGGCGAGAGCAGCGCGGTGGTGAGAAAGACGTTGCTGTCGCCGGGTATCAGCGCGCCGCCGAAGGTGGGGTCGAAATAGTACTTCTGCAGCAGCGTCCACGAAGCCAACTCGCGTGACTGGCCGGGCTGGCTGCCGGCCGCCAGCAGGCGGTTGGTGAATCCATATTCCACCTCGCTGGTGTTGGCCAGTATGTCGCCGGCATCGAAGCGGATGATCTGATCAGCCTGGTCCACCCCGCTGGTGACGTGATAGCCGACCTCGGGCTCGAAGGTATGTTCGATGCGGTCCCCCAGCCAGCCACCGGGACCAGAAAACACCTTCTCCAGCACCGGCGGCCGCCACTCCAGGCTGCCGCTGACCGCATCCCGCCACAGGCCGCGGTCGAGCCGCACCGGTCCCGCTCCCTCCGGCAGCGACGGCGGCGCCGCCTGACTGTCGGAGTAATAGGTCGAGCTGACCGAAACATCGCTGGTGAAGCTGCCCAGCGGCGTGAAGAGCGGCATCCGCAGGCGCGGGGAAAAATCCAGCCGTGACATGGCGCCGGTGGCAAAGCCGGGCTGGCTGCGGTCCAGCAGACTGGCGCCGGCGTCCCAGGAAAAATACAGCGGCAGGCTGCGGGTCAGCGCCTGGGCATAGGCGCTCCAGTTGACGCTGGGCAGCTTGGCCAGCGACAGGCTGGTTTGCGGACCGGTGCTGAGAAAATTTTGATAGCGGTGGAATTCCACCAGAAAATCGCGGCCGTCGCTCTGGCGCTCGGTGAAGCCGGTGGAGATGGCCTCGGAGTTGATGGCGCCGGCGAAGCTGTTGTTGAACACCAGCCGGTACAGATATGACGACAGGTAGTCGGCATCGAGCACGGTGCGGAAGCCGCTGGCGGACTCGTGGGAGCCTTCGAGACGCAGCTCCTGGCCGCCCTGCCGGATGCGGCTGCCGCCCGCGCCCTGCAGGCCCCGATCGAGCATTCCATCGAGCTGCAGCGTGAACTCCGCGGTGCGTGTCGGCCGCCCCTCAACCCGCACATGATCCGCCCAGCCGCGGGCGCTGTACAACTCCCCGCCGGCGGTTACGTTCAGGTTGGGCAGCGCCGCCCAGTAGAACGAGTCGCCCAGCACGTACCCTTTCACGTTGCTCTTGCTCACCACCGGCACCAGCAGACCGCTCTGCCGCCCGGTGCGGCTGGTCGAGTAGGTGAGGAAGGGGGCATAAAAAATAGGCACATCGAAGAGCCGGAAAACGGCGTGCCGCAGGCGGGCGCCCTTGCCCAACTCCACCTCCACCTGGCCGGCCTGCAGCGTCCACTTGGGGTTGGGCAGGGTGCAGGAGGTGACCATGCCGTTCTCCAGCCGGTAGTGCTCCGGCCCCAGCCGCTCCAGCTTGCGCCCGGTGAAGATCAGCGGGTGCGCCCCCAGTTCGGTCGGCTGGCGGCCATGCAGGCGGATGTCGCTGACGCCGCGAAAATCATCGAACTCGCCGCTGGAACTCTGGAAGTTGTACACGGCGTGGGTGCCTTCAATGTGGGTGCGCTCGCGGACGCTGTCAAAGGCCACGTGCCCGGAGGCGGTGGCTTCGCCCGTCGCGCTGTCGTAGGTCATCGCGTCGGCGCTCAGCCGCAGGCTGTCGGTCGAGATCTGCACCCCCCCGGTGGCGTGATACACGCTGCCCTGGCGCCCCAGCGTGGCGGTGATGCGGTCGGCTTCCAGGGTGAAGTTCTGGCCCGGCTTCAGGCCGCCGGGGAGGGTGAGCGGACGCGCCTGGCGCAAGGGCGTATCCAGCTGATTACCGGCGGCGGCCGGCTTTTGCGCGCCCAGCCGCGGTGCGGCGGCCACGCCGGTGATAATCAGAAAGAGACACAGGAGCCGCGCCGCCATCCTTTGTAGCTTAACGAATTTGCCGCGATGATCTGCCCGCAATGCCACCAGGAACGCACCCGCTGCCGGTGCGCCCCGCCGGCGCAAGCCCGCCTGCTGGCGCCGCCGCCTGCCTGGAAGCGGGAGTTGCAGGAGCGGGTGGAGGCCTACCGGGCGCGCCACCACGGCGCCGCGCCGCCGCGCGCGGCCGCCACCAGGGTGCTGGAGTTCCGCGGCACACCTGCCGGCCCCTCGCCCTCCGCGGCGCCGCCCCCGCCGCCCATTCACTCCCAGACGCTGGCGGTCGAGGAGCCGCTGGCGGATCCGGTGCTGCCGCCGCCCCGCCCCGCCCCGGTGGCGCCGCCCCAGCCCGCGCCCGTCGCCCTTCCGGCCCGGCCCGCCCGCGACCCCTGGCTCCAGCGCCGCGAATCGCTGGACGACGCCTGCCTGCAGCTTCCCCTGCCCATGGCGGCCGCGGTCCCCGCCGCCGCCCCGCCGCTTCCCTGCACCCCCGCGCCCGCCCGTCTCCGCCTCCACGCCGCCCTCACCGACGCCGCCGTCATCCTGGCGGCGGCGCTGCTGTTCGCCTTCACCGCCTGGGCCAGTCTCGGCTTCCCTGCCCTGCAACTGAGCGGCGCCAAGCCCTGGCTGCCCGCCCTGGTGGGCGTTCCCGCCGTGCTGGCTGGAGCCTATCTGTTGCTGTGCGCCTACAGCGGCGGACCGACGCTGGGCATGCGGCGCTGGGGACTGGAGGTCGCCAGCCTTCACGGCCCGCTCACCCCGGCTGTATGGCGGCGCCGCGGCTGGGCCTGCCTGTTGTCGCTGGCGCCGCTGGGCATGGGCTTCATTTGGATGTTCTGCGATCGCCAGGGGCTGGGCTGGCACGACACGCTCTCGCGCACCTGCGTCATCGAAACGCGAAACACGCCATCATAGAGGGCATGAAGGCGCGCCTCTGGCCGCTCCTGGCGACCCTCGCCCTCGCCGTTGCCGGCCAGTCCCTGCCCGCGCGCTGGCGGCAGTGGTCCCTTCCTCCTCTGGATCGCGTGGCCCCGCTGCACAACCGCGACCTCAACTGGTTTGGCCTGCAGTTCCATTTCCTTGAAGGTGAACTCACCCTCTCCGCCCCGGTGGAAGGCGTGGTGGCGACCGCGGTGTTCACCGGCGCGGGCGAGTTGACCGTGCTGCCGCCCGATGCCACCGAAGCCGGCCAGATGCTGCGCTTCAGCCGCCATGCCCCCCTGCACGAAACTTTCTCCGCCGTGGTCTTCCGGCTCGCCGACAGCGCGGCGTTCCTCCGCCAGTTCACGCCGGAGCTGAACTTCGCCGCCGGTGTTGGCCGGGGCGCCGCCGAAGCCTTGCAACAGCGCGCTGATCACGCCAACGATGTGCGCTCGCCGGAGATTGCCAGGCTGTGGCTGGCGCTGGCGGCGCCGGCGCCCCGCACCTGGTTGCTGGCAGGCATCAAACCGACCTCGGGCGGCTGGCTGACCGCCGAATTCGACCCCGCCCGCCCGGCCCCGCTCCGCGTCCTGCGATTGCGGAAAGAAGGCGCGCCCGAAGTGTGGACCGCCTTCCGCCCCGCCAACGCCCCGCCCCGCGCTTCCCTTCCTGCCATCGAAAGCTATCAACTCACCGTCGATCTCGCCAACCATCTGGCGCTCGACGTGGGCGCGCGCCTGACCCTGCGCGCCGCCGCCGCCGTCCCCGGCCTGCTGCTGCGCCTCGATCCCGATCTGCACCTGGTCTCCGCCATAGACCAGACCGGCGCGGCGGAGTGGCTGCAGCCGGATGGCGCCGGCTGGGCCTACGTGGCTCTACCCGTCGCCGCGGGCGAAGCGAAAACCATCAACCTGCGCTACCACGGCTCCCCGCCGATGGCTGCCGCCGGGGACGGCGGCATAGTCACCGGCGACTGGTATCCGCAGCTTTGGGAATCGTTCGATCCGCCGCCCGCCCGCTGGGATTTGCGTTTCGGCTCCCAGCGCCGCTATCAGATCCTCGCCAGCCCCCATCAGGCCTTGCCGCAGGCCGGCTTCGCCGCGGCTCCGGGGCAAACCAGCACCTCCACGCTGCCGCTCGCCAGCGGCGGCCGGGTGTCACTGACCATGCGGGTGCCGGGAGACAAGAAAGCCCAGTTGCTGGCGCCGCTGGCGGGCGCGCGTTTGCTCGACATTTTCAATTTCCTGGGCGCACGCTTCGGCCCCTACCCGTACGCCGCCGCCAGTCTCTGGCTGGATGGCCCCGTGGGCGGCGTGGATCCGCCCGTGCCGGGCGTGGTCGCCTTTAGCGGCGCGGATACCAGCCTGCAAGCCGCGCAAGCCGCGGCCGGCCAGTGGTGGGGAGCCTGGACGCGCCCGGCCGGCCCGGGCGACGTCTGGCTGACCCAGGGCCTGCGCGCCGCCAGCGGTCTGCTGTACGCCATCGCCCGCGACGGTCCCGACTCCGTTCTGCCCGCCCTGCGCTCCTGGCAGCAGCTCATCGCCCGCGCCGGCGGCCGCGGCCCCATGACGCTGGGTCCGGAACGGCTGGGTCCGGGCGAGGCCGCGCTGTTGCCCGAGATCAAAGGCGCCTACGCAATCTACATGCTGCACGGCATGATGTTCGACGCCTCCGCCCCCGCGCCCGACGCCGCCTTCGACGCATTGCTCGAGGACTTCGCCCGCCAATACGGCGGCAAGCTCGTCACCGCCCGCCAGTTCGAAGCCCTGGCCGAGCGCCACATGACCCCGGCCATGGATCTCGACCGCAACCACTCCCTCGCCTGGTTCTTCCAACCCCTGCTGGCGGGCGTCTCCCTGCCCGTCCTGCACTTTCGCGCCGATGCCGCCCCGGTGGACAAATCCGGCGGCGTGCAGCTCAACTTCACCGTGGACAACCCCGAAGGCTGGCGCGGCCTGCTGCCCGTCTACGTCTTCCGCGACCGCGACCACTACGTCCGCGGCCTCGTGCCCGTCACCCAGGCCCGCAACACCATGACCATCACCGTGCCCTTCTCCCCCGAGTATGTCGAAGCCAATCACTTCCTCGACATGCTGGTGGAGGTGAAGCAGTAAGCTCTCAGGCCCAGTGCTGCCAGCCGCGGTCGGGCAGCAGCCGGCGGGGGCCCTGGGCGGGCTGCAGCCAGAGGCGGCGGCCGGAAATCACTTCGCCAATACACCGCGCACCTGCTGCCGCCGCCGGCAAGCGCCGGCGCGGCGGCACGGTGAAGAGCAGCTCGTAATCCTCGCCGCCGACCAGCGCGCGCCGCAGCCCGTCCGCTCCGGGCGCTGCCGGCAGCCGGCCGGCCTCGATCACCGCGCCCACGCCGCTCTCGCGGCAAAGATGATGCAGATCCGTCGCCAGGCCGTCGCTCAGGTCAATGGCCGCCGAGGCGACGCCGCGCAGCGCCTGGCCCAGCTCCCAGCGCGCCCGCGGGCGCAGGTGGCGCCGGCAGGCGCGCCGCTCGGCGGCGGTGCGCGGCGCGCCGCCCGACTGCACTAGTTCCCTCCCCCAGGCTGCTTCGCCCAGCGCACCGGAGACATAAATAAGATCTCCCGCCCGCGCGCCCTCGCGGCGCAAGGCGCGCCCCGCCGGCACTTGTCCCACGCCCACCACATCCAGAACAATGCCGCCCGGCGATGCCGAGACATCGCCGCCCGCCAGCCGCGCTCCGGCTGCGTGGGCGGCGGCCAGCAAGCCGCGATACAACCCGCGCGGCCACGCGGTCGGAAGCCCGGCGGGATAGGCGGTTGAGACCAGCAGCGCCAGCGGCTCGGCGCCCATGGCCGCCAGGTCGCTCAGCGCCCGCGTCGCCAGTCTTCGGCCTATGGCGGCGGCCGGCTCGCGCTCGCGCAAAAAATGCACCCCCTCCACCATCAGGTCAGTGGTGAGCACCACCTCGTGGCCGCGCCGCGGCCGCAGCAGCGCGGCATCGTCGCCGATGCCCAACCGCAGCTCCGCGCGCCGCGGCGCGTGCTGCGCCGCCGCGCGTCGAACCCACTGCAACCATTGCCTTTCCGCCTGCACACTCTGAGAGTAAGGTATTCCTCGGTTGCCGCGCGCCGGATGCAACCGTACAATAGGGCAAGACTTTTTGACCCGAGGTGAGCCCTTGGCCATGTGGAAAAACCAATCCGAGCGCGACGTGCCCCCGGCGCCCGCCAAGCCCCAAGCCCCAGTTCCGCCGGCGGCGCCTGCTGCGTCCGCGGCCGCTTCCCAGCCGCCCCGCGTGGGCGGCGACCGGCCCACCCACTTGAGCAAGACGATTCAGCTCAAGGGCACCATCACCGGCAACGAGGACCTGTACGTGGACGGCAAGCTGGAAGGTTCGGTGGATTTGCCCAACAATGTGCTCACCGTCGGCGCCAACGGTCAGGTGCAGGCCAACGTCAACGCCCGCGAGGTGGTGATCCTGGGCAAGCTCAACGGCAACGTCACCGCCGTGGACCGGGTCGAGATCAAGGCCCAGGGCGCGCTCACCGGCGACGTCAGCGCCGCCCGTATCAGCATCGAGGATGGCGCCTTCTTCAAGGGCGGCATTGATATCCGCAAGGGCGCCGCCGCCAAGGCTTGAAGTAAGCAGTCAGCTTGCAGCCATCAGCCGTCCGCAGCGAATAGCGCCCTCCGGCTTATCGGTCGACATCAAGCCGGTCGAGGATGCCGATCACGGCGGCGTCAATCGGCGCATGCGGCCGGTCCACGGCCGTCATCGCCGCATAGCCGTCGAGCACCACCAGCACGCGTTCGCCCACGCCCGCGCCCACGGCATCGAGGGCAATCAGCGCCGCACCGCCGCCCGCGGCCGGGCGCGTGCCGCCAACTTCCTCCGGCTCGACCCGCAGCAGTTTGCAGCCTTCATGGCTCTCGTGCTTGCGCGTGGCCACCAGCTCGCCAATGACCCGGGCGATGATCATGCGCGGTGCAACTCCGGGTTGGATGCCGGATCGGCGATGCCCACGATGGCGGCGTCGGTGGGGGTGGCCGCGGGCCACCAGGGGAAACTCGCTTCCTTGCCGCGGCAGCAGTAGACGGTTTCTCCCGCCCCCGCGCCCACCGCATCCAGCGCCACCAGGGCCCGGCCGGTGTCGGCGCCATGCCGGTCGAGCGGCTGCACCAGCAACAGTTTGTGGCTGCCGAGGGCGTCGTCCTTGACCGTCGCCACCACCGTGCCGGTGACCCGCGCCAGAAACATGGCTCAGCGGATGGGCTCGACCGTGTCCACGATGCCGACCACGGCGGCGTCAATCGGCTTGTCCTGGCTGTCGCGCGCCATGCGCGCCGAGCTCCCCTGCACCACCAGCACGCGCTCGCCCGCTCCCGCCCCGACCGTATCCACCGCCACCAGGTACCCGGCTTCGTCCCTGCCATCCGGGGACTGCAGCCGCACCACCAGCAGCTTGTAGCCTTCCAGACGCGGATCCTTCCGCGTGGCCACCACCGTGCCGATAACGCGCGCCAGTTGCATCAGGAGTTCGTGGGCGGCTGCAGCGGCACCGCCTTCGACAGGCCGGGCGCGGGCCGCGGGATCACATGCACGGAAACCACCTCGCCGATGCGCCGCGCCGCCGCCGCGCCCGCCTCGGTGGCCGACTTTACCGCCGCCGTTTCCCCCTGCACAATGGCGGTCACCAAGCCGGCGCCGATCTTCTTCTCCCAGCCGACGATCGTGACGTTGGCGGCTTTGACCATGGCGTCGGCCGCCTCAATCATCGGCACCAGCCCCTTGGTCTCCACCATGCCCCACGCTTCACCGTTGCCATCCGCCATAGGCGTCTCTCCTGTTCGGGATTGTAGCCTAAAAGGCCGCCCTACCAGCGGCGCTTTCCATTGGGGGCCGGGGCGGGCTGGGAAACCGGGGCGGCGGCAGGTTCTGGCCTCGTCACCGGGCAGGTCGGCGACAGCGTGGCGGCGCTGGTAATGCCTTCATACCGTTGGCGCGCCAGCAGCAGCTTGTCCACCTCTTCCCTCCCCAGCAGGTTCTGCCTGCCCAGCAGGTGCGAAACCAGCGCAATGCGGGCAAAGTGCTCGACCGTCTCCATTTTGAAATACGCCTTCCACACATCCTCGCCATAGCTGACCACGCCATGGTTGGCCATGAGGATCGCATCGTAGTGTGGAATCAGCGGCCGCAAGGTGGCCGACAGCTCCGGCGTTCCCGTCGTCCCGTACTCGGCCAGCGGCACGCACCCCAGCGCCAGCACCACCTCGGCCAGCAGCGCCTGGTTCAGTGGAATACCCGAAGCGGCAAAACCCGTGGCCGCGGGCGGATGGGCATGCACCACGCCGTTCACCTCCGGCCGCAACTGGTAAATGAGCAGGTGCATGGCCATCTCGCTCGAAGGATTGCGCCGGCCCTCCAGCTTGCGCCCCTCCAGGTCGGTGATGACCAGGTCCTCGGCCGTCATCAGCCCCTTGCTCATCGAAGTCGGCGTGGCCAGAATGCGCCCATCCGGCAGGCGGATCGAGATATTCCCGTCGCTCGCCGCCACCAGGCTCTTCTGGTGCAGAAACTGGCCGATGCGCAGGATGTCCTGCCGCGCGGCATCGAGCGAAAATGCGGGCGCCGTCACCCGCCCATTATCGCCGAACCGTCCCGTATTCTGGAATGGCATGCTGCTCAGCGAATTTGATTACCAACTGCCGCCGGAGCGGATCGCCCAGGCGCCGCTGGCCGAGCGCGACGCGGCGCGGATGCTGCGGCTGGACCGCCGCAGCGGCGCCCTCGAGGATCATCGGTTTCTGGAGCTGCCCGAGCTGCTGGCTCCCGGCGACCTGCTGGTGGCCAACGAGTCGCGGGTGTTTCCGGCGCGGCTGCTGGGCGAGCGGGCGGGCGGCGGCGCGGTCCAGGCGCTGCTGCTGCGCGAAGTCGCGCCGGCGGAGTGGCAGGCGCTGGTGCGGCCGGGCGGCAAGCTGCCGCTGGGCGCGCGGCTGCGGTTTGAGCCGGGATTGGAGGCGGAAGTGGTGGGGGTCGGCGCCCGCGGCGAGCGGCGGCTGCGCTTTCAGGGCGTGGACAATTTGCCTGCCTGGATCGAGCAGCACGGCCATGTACCGCTGCCGCCCTACATTCGGCGCCCCGACGCCGTCTTGGACCGGGAGCGCTACCAGACCGTCTATGCCCAGCCCTCCGGCTCCGCCGCCGCGCCCACCGCCGGCCTGCACTTCACCCCGCGCGTGCTGGAGCGTCTGCGCCAGCGCGGCATCGAGTGGACCACGGTATGCCTGCACGTCGGCCTGGGCACCTTCCAGCCAGTGACCAGCGACAACATCGAGGAGCATCCCATGCACAGCGAGCGCTACAGTGTGGGCGCCGACGCGGCGGCGGCGCTCAACCGCGCCCGCGCCGCCGGGCGGCGCATCGTGGCCGTGGGCACCACCGCAGCGCGCGTGCTGGAAACCATCGCCCCCGCGCCGGGCGGCGAGTTCCTCGAAAGCCAGGGCGAGACCAGCATCTACCTCTACCCGGGCCGCGAGTTCCGCGCCGTGGACGCCATGCTGACCAACTTCCACGCCCCGCGCACCACGCTCTTGATGATGATCGCCGCCTTCGCCGGCCTCGACCACGTCCGCCACGCCTACCAGCACGCGCTCGCGCAGGGCTACCGTTTCCTCAGCTACGGCGACTGCATGCTGATCCTCTAAGCCGCCTGCGGCCAGGTCGCCTTGCCGGCGCGCTGCAGGTCGGATTCAGCCTTGGCCAAATCTTCCGGCAGCATCACCGGGCGCAGCTTGACGCTGGCCCCCAAGGCCACAAAAAACGGCTCGGCGTAACGGGGGATCTCCGAAGTGTCGTTCAGATTCACCACCATCAGCCCGGTGCGCTGGCCGTGCTCCTCGAAGAAATAGGCGGCTTCAGGTTTCAGCTCGCCCAGGATGGATTGGATGGTGGAGCCCAGTTTGCCTTCCCGGACGAGCTGGTTGCCGCGCTCGACGGGTATGTTGACCTTGAGCAACATGCGCATGGGATAACCTCTTCCCGGATTAGGGTGCCTCGCAGCCGAAAGAGATGCCCGCGGCAGGCTACACTCGGAAGGTGCCCACTGAACCCACGCCGATTGGCCGGCATCACGCCCTGCTCACCGAATTTCGCCGGGCATTCCGCAGCGGCCCGCCGGACACGCTGCTGGCCCTCGAAGGGCCGCGGCTGCTGGCCGAGGCCATCCGCAGCGGCCTGCGGCTGGAGAAAGTTCTGTTCAGCCGCCGGGGTCTCGAGCAGTTGGGCGGCAAGCTGCTACCGCAGTTCTCCAAACACACCGCGGTCTCGGTGGCCGACGACGCCGCCTTTGCCGCGGCCATGGATGCCGAACATCCGCAGGGCGTGGCCGCGCTGGCGGCAACGGCGCCTCCCGCCCTGGAGCAGGCCTTCGGCGAGCGCCCGCTGCTGGTGGCCGCGGCCGGCGTGCAGGATCCCGGCAATCTCGGCACCCTGATCCGCACCGCCGACGCCTTCGGCGCCACCGGCGTGGCCGTGCTCACCGACAGCGTCAGCCCCTATAACCCCAAAGCCGTGCGGGCCAGCGCCGGATCTTTGTTTCACCTGCCCGTCATCCCCCGCCTGCCGGCGGCCGAGCTGATCGCCGCCTGCCAGACGCACGGCGTCCGCCTGGTGGCCACCGCCGCCCGCGGGTCTACCCCGCTGGCCGATGCCGGCCTCGACGGGCCCGTCTGCCTGGTCATCGGCCAGGAGGCCGGCGGCGTGCCCCGCGAACTGCTGCGCGCCGCCGAGGTCACGGTCGCCATCCCCATCGAACCGCGGGTCGAATCCCTGAACGCCGGCATTGCCGGCGCCATCTTGCTGTACGAAGCGGCGCGGCAGCGCGGCCGCTAGTGCGCGCTCTCCTGCAGCAGCTCTACCAGATACTGCTTCCACACATTGGCCAGCGTATGCGTGCCGTGACCGTGGGTGGTGGGGCCGTCGGGAATGAGCACGTAGCGGCCGTGTTTCACCTTCTGGATATTGGGCTCCATCACGCCCAAGTCGGGCGGGTTGACCTGGTCATCGGCTGAGTTCACCGCCATCAGCCAGCATTGGATTTTTCCCAGCTCCGGCTGCGGATTGTAATCGCTGGAGGAGGCGAACTGGTAGAGCATGTCGTTGGCGTCGTAGGCGCGAAAATCGCGCTCCAGCATGCGGTCGAAGCCGGCGTCGGCCAGAGCCTGGGTGGGCATCTCGCGCTGCCAGTCCTTGGGGCTGCTGGTCATGAAGGCCAAGGCATAAAAAGCCCCGCGCAGGCCCACCGGCGGATGCTTGTACTCGCCGCCGTCGTAGTCGGGGCTGTCCTTGATGGAATCCGTCACCATGCGGCGGAAGTAACGGTTGCGCCCGGCGATCTGCACCGGCAGGCTGGCCAGCGGCATGGCGGCATCCATGAAGTCCGGATACATCTCCGGCCACATCCAACTGTGCATGCCGCCCATCGAAGTCCCCATCACCAGGCGGAGATGGTTCACGCCCAGGTGCCGGGTGAGCAGGTCATACTGGGCGTGGATCATGTCGTGGTAGCCGTAATGGGGAAAGCGCGCGTGCAGGCCCTCGCTGGGCTTGCTCGATTTCCCGTGCCCGATGTTGTCGGGCAGAATGATGTAGTAACGGCTGATGTCGAGCGGCTCGCCGGGGCCGAACAGCGGTCCGGCGAAGTTGGGGTTCAGAAACTGGTGGCCGGTGCCGCCGGTGCCGTGCAGAATGAGCACGGCGTTGTCGGCGACTCCCTTAGCGTTCTTGTGCAGTTTGCCCAGCGTGGTGTAATGGAGGCGCAATTGCGGCAGCACTTCGCCGTCGGTGAAGTGGAAGTTGGCGACGGTGAAGTCGCCTTCGGTGGTGGGCCAGGCGGGATGCGCCGCCGGCCGCTGCGCTGCCAGGGCAACGGTGAGCATGGCGGTCCCAAGGAGCAGCAGCCGGCTTTTCTTCATGAGCGAGAGTGTACCAGCCATGTCGCTGTTTGAATCACCGCTGCCCGCCGCCTCCGCCTCGCCGCCACTGGCCGACCGCATGCGCCCGCGTACGCTGGACGAAATCGTCGGCCAGCAGCATCTGCTGGCGCCGGGCAAGCCGCTGCGGGTGCAGATCGAGCGCGACCAGTTGGGCTCCATCCTGCTCTGGGGGCCGCCGGGGGTGGGCAAAACCACCCTGGCGCGGGTGATCGCCCAGCAGACTCGCCGGCGCTTCGTGCCCTTCAGCGCGGTGACCAGCGGCATTAAGGAAATCCGCGAGGTGATGGCGGCCGCCGAACGCGCGCAGGCTGCGGGCCAGCGCACCATCCTGTTCGTGGATGAGATCCACCGCTTCAACCGCGCCCAGCAGGACGCCTTCCTGCCCTACGTCGAAAGCGGCGCCATCACGCTCATCGGCGCCACCACCGAAAATCCCAGCTTCGAGGTCAACTCGGCGCTGCTGTCGCGGGCGCGCGTGCATGTGCTCGAGGCGCTCAGCGACGACGACGCCCTGGCGCTGCTGCGCCGCGCCCTCGCCGACCGCGAACGCGGCGTGCGCGCCACCGCCGATGAAACCGTGCTGCGCCGCATCGCCGGCTTCGCCAACGGCGACGCCCGCGTGGCGCTCAACCTGCTGGAAGCCGCCGCCC
>JBQCEU010000126.1:0-4534 GCA_051959955.1 Terriglobales bacterium
GGAGGGAATAGCGAAGCAGCAGCTTGGGCCATGCCAGAATCATAGCGCCGGAGTGGCCGGTTGCCAGTGGCCAGTGGGGGCATCGCAAATGAAAGAGCTCAGCGAAGCGCGGGAGTTGGTGGCGCGGTACTTTGGAGTCACGCCGCTGGTGTTTCCTCCGGGGCTGCCGGGGCTGAAGGTGGAGACGGGGCTGCCTACGGGGAGTTTCAAGGTGCGTGGCGCCGTCGTGGGGCTGCATGCGCGGCTGCAGATGGGGCCGGTGACGGAAGTTGTGGCTTCCAGCACCGGCAATCATGGAGCGGCGGTGGCCTGGGCGGCACGGCAACTGGGCCTCCCCGCCATCATCTTTCTTCCTGCCAATCCCAATCCGGTCAAGCGGGCCAACATTACCGGGCTGGGAGCCCGAATTGTCGAAGAGGGAAGGGATTTGGCTGAAGCGGCGCTCCAGGCCGCGGAATACGCGCAACGCGACGGCGTCTTTTATCTCGATGACGCGGGCAATGAGCATGTGCCGCTTGGGACGGGCACGATCTCGGCTGAGATCGTCGAGCAGTATCCGGAAGTGGAGAATATCTATGTCCCGATGGGTGACACGGCGCTGATTCGCGGCGTGGCGCGGGCAGCGAAGTTTGCACGTCCCGGAGTGCGCATCATCGGCGTACAGGCCGAGCGCGCCCCAGCTTATGTGCTCTCCTGGCGGGCGGGCCATGCCATCGCGACCGAAAGCTGCGACACTGCCGCCGACGGCCTGGCCACGCGCACCCCGAGGCCGGAAAACGTGGCCGCCATCCGCGCGTTGGTGGACGACGTTCTGCAGGTCAGCGAGGAGGAGATCTTCGCCGCCATCGCCCTGCTGCATGAGCGTGCGGGAGTGCTGGCCGAGCCCTCGGGCGCGGCGGCCACCGCCGCCTGGCTGCAGCGGCCCACGGAGAAGGCGGTGGCGCTGGTCACCGGCGGCAACCTGAGCCCGGCAGCCGCGCTCAGGGCTGGTGTGCGGTTGCCGGGGTCAGACCGGTGACCACCACGGCGTCGCTGTTGTTGGTGCCCCGGCTGATGGCCAGACGGCCATCCTTGGAGAAGGCGTAGGCGGCGATGTGCTGGTCGGGGAAGTGGGTCACGGCGTAAGGTTTGCCGCCTGCCAATGGGAAAGCCCAGATGTTGTCGGTCGGCCCTTGGTTCAGCACATAGGTGATGGCGCGGCCATCGGCGGTCCAGCCGTAGGGTGGCGGCATGGTCTTGAAGTCCAGCCCCACGGGTGTGACCTGCGGCTGGCCGCCGTCGAGGCGCACTACCACGGGCTGGTGAACTTCGCTGCTGCCCGCGCCGCGGCTGATGGCGAAGACCCGGTTGCCGTCGGGCGATACGGCGATGCCGTCGGCGAAGATGAAACCTTTCCACACCTGCCGGGGAGTGCCGCCCGCCAGCGGCACGCTCCACAAGCTCTGGTCGCCCCCGGCGAAGTTCACATACACCACCTGATTGCCCGCCGCGAGACTGGGGAAGCCGACCTGGCCATTGGCGGCTGGGGTGACCAGACGTACCAGATTGCTGCCGTCTCCGTCCAAGCGCCAGATGTAGGGTGGGGATACTCCACCTGCGAAGACGATTTGCCCATTGGCGGCCATTTCGAGTCCCAAGGATTCATCTGGCAGGTTGTCTGCCAGCACCTTGTGGAGGTCGCCACCGTCGGCATTTTCGGACCATAGCTGCAACTTGCCGGCCAGGCTGCGGATGAGCAGCAGGTGATCCTGGGGCGTCCAGGTCAATCCGTTCACACCATCCAGGGAGGAGCCGGCGCCAGGGAGCTGCGCAAAGGTCCCGCCGGGCCGGGACTGCGTCCAGAGCGAATATTGCGGCGTGCTGTGCACCAGCGTCATTTCGCCATTGCGAGCCAGGCTGGCGCTGCTGTACCCTTGCAAGTCATTGGTGAGCTGGATGAGCTGGCCATCGCCGACGTTGATCTTCCACAGCTCGGAGGGAGCGGAGACCGGCATGGCGGCGGTGAAGACGAGGTTGCGCCCGTCGGGCAGCCAACTGACATCGCTGCCGCTGAAATTGACGTCCGGCGGCAGTGCCCGCGCCTTGCCGGTGGCGGCGCTCACCAGCAGAATGCGCCCTTGCTGGATGTTGGTGCCTTCGGCGGCGGCGATGGTCGAGCCGTCGGGGGACCAGGCCGGCGCGTGGGTGATGGAGCCGGGCGCGCCGTAGCAGACCGAGGTAAAGCCGCTGTTGGAGTCAGTGGCGTACAGAGATCGCGGGTCGCTGCCATCGGCGCGGGCCACCACCAGGGTGGTATTGGGCAGGGTGGAGATGACGTAGGCGATATGGCTGCCGTCGGGCGAAAACCCGGCGCCGCTGCACGCCGCCGCGGCGATGGTGCGGATCTCGCCGCCCAGCACCGGCACCGCCTGCAACACGCGGTTGCGCAGAAAGTAGACCGCGTTGCTGTCGGCGGAGAACGATGGCGACTGGCAGCAGCCGTCGCCGGGCGGCACGATCTGCACGTCGCTGCCGTTGGCGATGGAGAACAGATGCAGCGATGTCCCCTGTGCTCCGGCCAGCACCTGGGCCAGGAATTTGCCGTCGGGCGAGATCACCGCATCCATCACCTGGCCGCTGAAGGTCAACTGACGGAACTGCAGGTGCACCGGCGCCGGCGCCGGTGCGGGGCGCAGTTGCCACCAGGCCAGACCGGTGGCGGCGACCAAGCCCGCGGCCAACACCGGCCACAGCCCGCGCCGGGGTTTCGCCGGAGCGGGAAGCGCCGGATGCTCGGCGCTCGACAGCCGCAGCCGCTTCAGCTCGCTGGACAGATCGGCAGCCGATTGGTAGCGCAGCCCCGGGTCTTTCTCCAGGCAGCGGCTGGCGACCTCTTCCAGCCGCGGCGGCAAGTCGGGCCGCACCGACCGTGCCGGGGGCGGATTCTCCTTGAGTATCGCCGCCATCACCTCGATCGCCGATTTCGCCGGGAACGCTGCCTGTCCGGTGGCCATTTCGTAGAAGACGGCGCCGAAGCTGAACAGGTCCGAGCGGGCATCCAGCGCCTCGCCGCGCGCCTGCTCCGGCGACATGTAAGGGATGGTGCCCAACGTCACCCCCGGCGAGGTCAGGGTCTTGTCCTCCGGTGCGGCGCTTTCGGGCGTCTCCAGCCGCGCCAGCCCGAAGTCCAGCACTTTAAGATGTCCGCCCGGTCCCACCCAGATGTTGTCGGGCTTGAGGTCGCGGTGCAGCACCCCCTTGCGGTGGGCGGCGTCGAGCGCGTCGGCGATCTGCGCCCCCCAATCGGTGAGCTGCTCGACGGGCACCGCGCCCCGCCGTAGCCGCGCCCGCAGCGTTTCACCCTCGAGCAGCTCGAGCACCAGATAGGGGCGGCCGCCCTCGGAGCCGACTTCGTGCAGGGTACAGATATGGGGATGGTTGAGCGCGGCAATCGCCTGCGCCTCGCGCTGGAAGCGCTCGCGGGCGAGGTCGCTGGCGGATTCCGGCAGGAACTTTATGGCTACAAAGCGGTTCAGCCGCGTGTCGCGGGCCTTGAACACCTCGCCCATGCCGCCCGCGCCCAGCGCCTCGAATAGCTCAAACGGGCCGACTTGCCGGGGCGCGGTCATGTTCAGTGGCTGCCGCCCAGCCCGGTGGCCACCACGGCATCGCTGTTGGGGGAGACGCGGCTCACCGCCAGCCGCCCGTCGCGCGAGTAGGCGTAATCGGCGATGGCCAGGTCGGTGAAATGGGTGATGGGGTAGACCTTGCCGCCGTCCAGCGGCAGGGCCCAGATGTTGTCGCTGCTGCCCACGCGGTGAATAAACGTGAGGGCGCGGCCGTCGGGAGTAAAGCCATATTCGGGCAGCAAGACCTTGGCGTCGAAGTTCAGGCTGGTGACCTTCACCGGCGTGGTGCCGAGATCCAGAAGGGTCGGAATGGCCTTGCCCGTCGGGCCCCGGTAAAGGACCATGAGGCGCCGGCCGTCGGGCGACACCGCGATGCCGTCGGAGAGCACGTAGCCGTCCCACAGTTGCCGCGGCGTGCCACCGCTGCTGGGCACAATCCACAGCTTCTGCTCGGTCTGCTGATCGGCGTAGCCGAACACGTATCGCTTGCCGCCCTCCACCAAGGCCGAGGCCCCGATGGCGGAGGCGCCGGGAGGCAGCGTGACCAGCGGCCGCATGCCGCTGCCGTCGGCATTGGTGCGATAGGGCAGCCAGGTGCCATTGGCGCTGGAAGGTGTGCCGGTAAAGATCAGCCCGCCGTCGGGCGTCACCAAGGGGCGATACAGCAAATCCGGCGCTCCGGCCGTCGTGAGTTGACGGGCATGGCTGCCGTCGGCATCTTCGATCCAAATCTGGCTGGTGGTGCCTTGCGTGCGGGTGGTGACCAGGCGCCCCTGCGGCGTCCAAGTCACGCCGTTGGTTCCATCCAGGTTGGCCCCGCCGCCGGGCACCTGCACAAACTCCGCCCCGGCCCTCATCCGCACCCAGACGGAAGCCTGCGGCACGCCATGCACCAGCACCAAATCGCCGCTGCGCGCCATGCTGGC
>JBQCEU010000127.1:0-28320 GCA_051959955.1 Terriglobales bacterium
CCTGGGCTGGGGGGCGTTTACCGGAAAGTCCAATAACCTTATATCTCCCAGTCTGTTACGCGTTGCTTTGGAACTGGCGCTGGAGCAATCCCCGTACCTTCATCTGGCCGCCCCGAACCAACCCGCGTGTACGGCCCAGCCGGGCGCGGTTGAGATTCTGGGCAGCCTCAATCCGGAGGGCGCCGGGTGGCGGCTGGAGGTGGTCGTGCAAGACTGCGGCTCGGGACAGAACCGGCTGCGCTTGCAAGGCCGCGCCCAGCGTTCCTCGCTGCTGCCGGCGGCGGTGGATGCACTGGCCGCCCGCCTGCGCCAACGATGGGGCGAGCCGATCGCTTCGCTCTCACAGTTTGATACCCCGCTGACCGAGGCGGTAACCAGTTCACTGCCGGCCTGGTCGGCCTACGCCGCGGCCACGTCAGCGCTGCAGGCGGGCCACTTCGCCACCGCCCGCGACGCGTTTTCCAGAGCTCTGGGCAGCGATGCCAATTGCGCCCTCGCCTACGCCGGGCGGGGGGAAGCTGAACAGGCGCTGCATCAACCCGAAGCCGCGCAGGCGGATTTTGTGCAAGCCTTCGTGCGCCGCGCCCGCCTCAGCCAGATTCAGCGTCTGGGGCTGCTGGCGCGCTATGAAGAAGTCGTGGCCGGAGACTGGCCGCAGGCGGAGACTGCCTACCGAAGCTGGCGGCAGACCTACCCCGACGATCCGCGTCCCGGCCCGCGACTCTGCCGCCTGGAGCTGCAACTGGGGCAATGGGGCGAGGCCGGCAACGATTGTCAGGGCGGTGATCGCGCCCTGGCGCAGCGCCTGGCGGCGGGAGCGCCGGCCGCGGAACCGGCTTCAGGATTCGGGGATGGACGGCCGCCGCAGGCCCATCCGGGCGGCTTGCCCGGCTGGCAGGCATCGCTGCAACACTCGGCCACGGCGAACGCCGCAGGCTGGCTGCGGCTCGGTTTGGCCCAGGCGCTGCTGGGGCTGCCGGGCGCGGCGCGCACCTCGGCGTCCCGCGCCCTGCATCTCTCGCGGGAGGAGTCCACCCTGGCCGGAGCGGCGCTCATTTACGGCCTGTGCCGCAGTGCCCACCTGGCGGAAGCTCTGGATACGGAGCTGGAACAGCGATTCGGCCAGGGCACGCTCGCCCGGGACATTGAACTGCCGGTGAACCGCGCCTGGGTGGCACTCAGCCGCCATCAGCCGCAGGCGGCGCTCAGCCTGCTTGCGCCGGCCCTGCCTTATGCCCGCGGCCTGGCGGCGGCGATGGCGCCCGTCTACGTGCAAGCGGTGGCGCTGCTGGCCGCCGGCCGCGCGGCGGAGGCGGCAGCGGCCTTCCAGCGGGTGCTCGACTATCCCCTGCCCAATGCCTGGGCCGAGGTCAGCCGGGTGGGCCTGGCCAGGGCGGAAGCGGCGGAGGGGCAGCGGGACGCCGCGCGCGCTGAGCTGCAACAGGCGCTGGCGGTGTGGCAGGGGGCGGACTGGAACCTTCCCTTGCCGCGCAGCATCCGCCGCGAACTGGCCCGCCTGCGCTAGCGCTTGCCGCCCATCACCTGCAGCATCCTTGCCCAGGCGGCGGCACGCGCCTTGGCGTTGGCGGGGGTGGGGTCGGGTTGTTCGCCGGCGCGCATGAAGCCGTGGCCGGCGCCGTCGAAGATCACCGCCTCATACTTCCTGCCGGCGGCGGCCATTTGTTTGCGGGTATCGGGCACGGTGAGGCTGATGCGGGCATCGTTGCCTGCATAAAAGCCGTAAACCGGAGCGGTGATGTGCGCCATCGCCTCCGGCCTGGGGGGCACGCCGTAGAAGACGAAGGCCGCCGCCAGACCCCGGCGGTGGGTGGCGTAGGCAAAGCTCTGGCCGCCGCCCCAGCAGAATCCCACTCCATAGAGCTGATGGTTGGCGGCGGGCTGGCGCAGCGCCCAGTCGGCGGCGGCATCGAGATCGGCGGCGATTTCGCCGGGCGAGAGCTGGGAGATGGCGCGCCCGATCTCGGTCTGACCGGCAAAGCTCGAGGTGCCGCCCCCGCCGGGGCCCTTGCCGCTGAGCAGGTCGGGGGCGATAGCCACGTAGCCGGCCGCCGCCAGTTCATCGGTCATCTCCTGGGCCCAGGGCGAGAGGCCGAAGATCTCGTGGATCACCAGGATCACCGGGCGCTTGCCGCTGGCCTGGGGATAGGCGACAAAGGCCTGCAGCGCGCGCCCCTGGACGGTGAGGTTGACGATTTCGCGGTGGCGCTGGGATTGTTCCAGCCGCGCCTGCGCCCACTGTTGGGCGGCGAGCGGGAGCGCCGCCAGCGCCAGACATGCACCGAGAAGGAAACGCTTCATATGGACCCTACCCTAGCACGGGGCGGCGCCATTCTCCACTCAAGTCCGGCGGAAGGCTGCCGATAACCCATACGGCGCTTCAGCTCCCGGCGTGACACTGTTACTCGGGCTAGACCGCTCACTCTCCCGGCGGCCGGAACAAATCTTTCAAAAGGTGCGATTCCCGCCGCCGGCGGCCGCGGCCGCGCCCCGCGCCGGCCCGCCACCGGCGCGCAGCCGGGCATAAACAAAGGCCTTCCGCCGGGCCGCCGGCTTTGGCCCCGGGCGTGCAATCTGGGGGGTGAGTGGCGCGGGCCGCTCGACTCACTCAACCGGGAGGAAACTCAATGACTGCTCTTATGACTCGTTTGTGGAAAGACGACAGCGGCCAGGATATGGCGGAGTACGCCATCATGCTGGGCGTGATCGCGGCCGTGGTGCTCACTGCCATCACCCTGCTCGGGACCAACATCTCGACGGAAATCACCAACATCGCCAACAAGATCCTGCCCAGCTCCTAAACACGCCATGGCGGCATGGCGGGTCTTGATTCTGCTGGTGACGGCAGTGGCGGCGATCGGGGATGCACGATGGCGTCAAATTCCCAAATGGCTGACACTGCCGGCACTGGCCACCGGGTTGGCGTATCACCTCGTTACAGGCGGCTTCGGCGGAGCGCTGGCAGCCGCGGTACTGGGGCTGGGGTGCGGCCTGGTGTTGCTGCAGTTGGGGGCGGTCGGGGGCGGCGATGTGAAGTGGCTGGCTGCCCTGGGCGCCCTGTTGGGCTGGCATTTATGGCTGTGGAGCGTCGAATT
Organism: Terriglobales bacterium; assembly: GCA_051959955.1. GTDB lineage: Bacteria > Acidobacteriota > Terriglobia > Terriglobales > SCQP01 > SCQP01. The sequence continues at coordinate 3,114 of JBQCEU010000127.1, forward strand.
CGGACTGTTGGCGGCAGGCGGCATGGCGCTGGTGCAAGTGGTGGCCCGCGGGCAAGGGCCGCTGCTTTCCAGCTCCCTGGCGGCCATCGTCCAGGGCTGGCGCCGGCAGGGCCTGCGGCCCCATCCGCAGCACAATTTACAGACGCCGGGCGTGGTGGCGGTTCCCTTTGCGGTGGCCATGCTGGCGGGAGTTGTGGCCGCCTTCGCCCTCGCCTGAAACGGCAGCGGGGGCAGGCGCTGGTGGAAGCAGCCCTGGTGCTGCCGCTGCTGGCGCTGCTGATCTTCGGCGCCCTGGAGCTGGGGCGTATGGCGTTCGTGGTGCAGTCGCTGCACAATGCCGCCCGCGACGGCGCGCGCTACTCCGCCGCGCCCGCGGCGGGCACCTCCGACCTGCCGGCGGTTTCCAGCGTGCAGCAGCTTGTGGTCAGCGACCTCCAGGCCAGCGGCATCAGCCTGAGCCCCTTCTTGGTGGCCGTGAATCAGGAAGTGGATATCACGGAAGGCGGTCTGACGACCAGCTTCAGCCAGGTCAAGATCACCTATCCCTTCAAGTTCACCACGCCGCTGCTGACGGCGCTCGTGCCCCACGTGACCCTGACCGGCCTGGCGGTGATGCGCAATGAAACCAACTAGCCCAGCGCGGACGCGCCGCCGGCAGGGCGGCAACGAACTGGTGGAGTTTGCCGTCGCGCTGCCCTGCCTGGCGATGCTGATGATGGTCATCGGCCAGGTCTCGGCGGCAGTCGCCACGCATCAGACGCTCAACAATGCCGCGCGCGAGGGCGCACGCCTCGCCACCGTGCCGGGCGAGTACGGCAACAGCAGCGATGTGCAGAACCGCGTGATCGCCTACGCCGCCGCCCACGGCATCACGCTCACCACCGCCAACATCAGCATCAACCAGGACCTGGTGGTGCCGCAATCGGGCGGCGCGTGCAGCGTCGCCGCCCCGTGCTTGAAAGCCTCGCGCGTGAGTGTGACCTACAACTACCCCCTCGACCTCCTGCTCGGCAAGACCCTGCAGCTCGGCACCGCGGTGGAGATGAGGAACATGTATTGATATGAAGCGCAAACGACTTCTCGGATTGGCGGTGGTGGCGCTGGCGCTGGCCGGACTGGTCAGCCTGGCCGCCTTCCGCCTGACCCAGCGCGGCCCCGGAGGCGCGCCCACACCCACCCGCGCCGTGGTGGCGGCGGCCGTGCCGCTGGCGGTCGGGGCCCAGATTCAGCCGGAGGATCTGCGCGTGCTGCATCTGCCGCCCGCCGCCCTGCCCGATCACATTTATACCAACAGCAAGGATCTGGTTGGCCATGTGCTCACCACCGCGGCGGTTCCCAACCAGGTGATCGTCAGCGAGATGGTGGCGCAGCCCGGTACCGGCGTGGGTTTGCCGCCGCTCATCCCGCCCGGCATGCGCGCCGTGTCGGTCAAGGTCAACGATGTGGTGTCGGTCGCCGGCTTTGCCGTGCCCGGAACCCATGTGGACGTACTGCTCACCGGCAATCCCCGGCAGAACAACGATCCGGCGCAAGTGACCACGGTGACGCTGCTCTCCAACGTGCAGGTGCTCACCGCCGGACAGCAATTCGAACAGCAGCCCAACGGCAAACCGGAAAAGGTGACCGTCATCACCCTGCTGGTGGATCCCGCCGGCGCCGAGAAGCTGGCCCTGGCCGACGGCTATGGGCACATTCAGTTGGCGCTGCGCAATCCGCTGGACCGGGTCGCCGAAAAGACCAAGCCGTTGATCAACGGCACCTTGTACGGGCTGGCGGAGCGGCGTCCGGCGGCTCGGGGCGTCGGCCACGCCGCGCCCCCGGCGCGACCGGCGCCGCCGCCCGCCTGGCAGGTCGAGATGATCAGCGGCAGCCAGCAGCAAGTGGTGAAGTTCACCGTTCCCGCCGCCAACTCAGGAGATCATCTATGAGCCGCCGCAAAGTCCGCCTCATGCGCGCCCTGGTCAACGGCATTCTGGCCGGGCTGGCGCTGTTGGCCCTGGGCAGTCTGCCCGCGGCGATGGCCGAAGTGCCGGCGCCTCCGGGCGACGGCCCCCATGCCGCCGCGCTGCTGCCGCTCAGCGCCAGTCTGCCGCATCAATTGATTCTCACCAATCCGCTGGCCGCGCCCGCGGAGCTGGTGCGCACCGTAATCCTGCCGGATCGCGCGCCCCTGGCGCTGCCCCACGCCACGGCCGGCGAGTGGCAGGCACACCTCAACCCGGCCGCCCTGGTTCTGGCCCTGCGCGCCGCCCTGGAGACGCCCAGCGCGCCGCCCGCGACGCGGCCCGTGGCTGAGCCCCGTCCCGCGCCCGCCGGCCGGATCGCCGCCGCCCCGCCGGCGGCAGCCATCGCGCCGGCGGTACTTGCCCCGCCGCCCCAGCCGCGGCCGCCGGTGAGTGAATTCCCCGAACCCCGGCCGATCGCCGCCGCGGTGGACCTGGATCTCACCTCGCATCACAGCCTGGTGGTGCAGAGCCCGGTGCCGCTGAAGCGCGTTTCGATAACCGACGACTCCATCGCCCAGGCGGTGGTGGTGTCGCCGAACCAGGTGCTGGTGCAGGGACGGAATCCGGGCGAGGTGTCGCTGTTGCTCTGGGACGCCGATGCCAACGCGCGCGCGTATACGGTACGGGTGAAGCTCGATCCCCAGCCGCTGCAAAGCGAGCTCAACCGCCTTTATCCCCACGCCGGTCTGGACGTCAGCGCCAGCGGCGATGCGCTGGTCGTCAGCGGGCGATTGGCCAACGCCGCCACCGCCAAGCAGGTGCTGGATGTCGCCGGAGGCTTCAGCAAGAACATCATCAACAATCTGACCCTGGACGCGGCCGGCGACCCCGCGCAGGTAATGCTGCAAGTACGCTTCGCCGAGGTGGACCGGGCGGCCATGTCGCAGTTCGGCGCCAACCTGCTCTCCACCGGGCTGGGCAAGACGGTGGGAACGATCGGCACCGGCCAGTTTGGCGGCTCGACCGGGGTGATTGCTCCCGCCAATCAAACCACGCAACCGCCGGGAGGCTCGGTGCTGGCGCCCGGCAAGGCCGCCGATCTGGCCAACGGGGCCAAGCTGGGCCTCAGCGACCTGCTCAACGTCTTTCTGTTCCGCAGCGACGCCAACCTCGGCCTGACGCTGCAGGCGCTGCAGCAGCAGAACCTGCTGCAGATTCTGGCCGAGCCCAACCTGATCGCCATGGACGGCAAGGAAGCCAGCTTCCTGGCCGGAGGCGAGTTTCCCTTCCCCGTGGTGCAGGGCCAGGGCGCGGTCAACAACGTCACCATTCAGTTCAAGCCCTTCGGCGTCAACCTGCACTTCAAGCCCACCATCCTCCCCGATGGCACGATTGATTTGCAGGTGGCGCCGGAGGTGAGCGCCCTGGATTTCTCCAATGCGCTCACCGTTTCCGGCTTTCTGATCCCGGCGCTGAGCACGCGCCGCGCCGAGACCGAGCTGGAACTCAACGACGGCCAGAGCTTCGTCATCGCCGGCCTGATGGACAACCGACTCACCAAGAACATCTCCAAGCTGCCGGGTTTGGGGGACATCCCCATCCTGGGCAAGTTCTTCACCAGCCACAACACCAACAAGAGCAATACCGAGTTGGTGGTGGTGGTCACGGCCCACCTGGTGCATCCCTCGGCCACGGCGCCCAAGGGCCCGAAGATGCCGCAACCGTTCCTGCAGCCGGACAAATTTGACCGCCACAGCGGAGGCGGCCGGTGAGGCAGCGACGCCAACGCGGCGTCACCGTGGTGGTGATGTCGCTGATGCTGGGCGCCTTGTGCGGCGCCGCCGCCCTGGCGGTGGACGTGGGGGTGTTGTTCACGGCCAAGAACAGCGCCCAGAACGCCGCCGATGCCGCGGCCCTGGCCGGCGCCTTCACTTTTCTGAAGCCGGCTTCCGCCCAACCCACCGCCGCCATCAACGCCGCCATTGCGCTGGCCAATGCCAACGAGGTGTTGGGCACGCAGTTGAACATTTCCAGCGCCGACGTGAGCGTGGACGTGGGCAACCGCCGGGTCACGGTCACGGTGCCGCGCCAGGGCGGCAGCGGCATCCCGATGTTTTTCGCACAGGTGCTGGGCATTCAGCGCGAGGATGTGGTGGCCAAGGCGACGGCGGAAGCCTCGCCGGTCGCCACCGGATCCATCTGTCTGCGGCCCATCTTTGTGCCCAACACCATCCTGAGTTCCGAAACGCCTTCTCAAGCCTGTACCGACGGCCAAACCATTCTCGGCGCGGATGGGAACCTGAGCCCCTGGCTGCAAGCCAATACGCAACTGCTCGGGGCCCTGAAGACCATCCGGCCCACCAGCCCACAGGGGGCGTTGGCGCCGAGCCAATACTACAGCCTCGATTTCAGCAACGGTGCCGGCGGCAACGGCGCCTCGTTCTACGAGTGCGCGCTGGGCCACAACCTTGCCGATTGTGGCATCACGCCCACCGTCGCCGCCTGCGGCACTTCCTATCCCACCGAAAATGGCGACATGAAGGGGCCCACGCAAACAGGCATTGGCAACCTGCTCGGCTCCACGCCGGACACCTGGGTGGGGATGGGGGCCTACGAGACCCCGTCGGGCGTCGTCACCGACACCAGCAATCAACTGATTGTTGCCCCGGTTTGGGACGACTGCTGTCCGGGCTGCTCCATCGGACCTGGGGGCGGCAATGTCACCATCATTGGCTTCAGCAACTGGTTCGTTGATGGCATCGACACGGGTGGAAGTGATCCGGGAGTGATCGCCAACTTTGTCAATGCGGCCGGCTGTGGCGCCGGCGGCGGCGGTAATGGCGGAGGGGTGGCCACCAACGCCAGTTTCGGCATCCCGGTACGGCTGGTCACACCGCAATAAGCAGAACCATGGCAGTCAAGTTCACCATCTTCGCCGCCGACGCGCAGGAGCGCCAGCAACTCGAACAGGCGCTGCTCAACGCCAATGGCTGCGCTCTGGCCGGCCGCGCGCTGCCGCTGGACCAGCCTTTTGCCGGCGGCGAGGCGCTGCTGCACCAGGTGCAACAGCAGGCGCCGGAGGCGGCGCTGGTGGCCCTGCCGGCGGGCGACGCCGCCGCCGCCTTCGCGCTGATCGCGTGGCTGAAGTCCTGCCTGCCGCAAACCGCGGTCATGGCGGTGGGCGCGCTGGACGCTCCGGCGGTGATTGTCGCCGCCATGCGCGCCGGCGCGGGGGAGTTTCTGGAGCGGCCGCTGCGGCCGCAGGCGCTGGAAGAAGCCATCAGCCGTTTGCAGGGCACACGGCAAGCGCTCATCCGCCCCAGCCAGCGCGGCAAGTTGATTGTCGTTCTCGGCGCCCGCGGGGGCTGCGGCTCGACCACCACCGCCGTCAACCTGGCGGTCTCCCTGCAGGCCCAGCAGCGGCGCGACGATCCCTCGGTGCTGCTGCTCGATGCCGCGCCCCTCGGCCACACCGCGCTGCAACTCAACCTGAAGCCACAGTTCTCGCTCGCCGATCTGCTGAGCAACAGCGCACGGCTCGATACCGCCATGCTCTCCAGTCTGCGGGCCCGCCATCGCTGCGGCCTGGATCTGCTCGCCGGCCCCTCGGCGCCCATCGCCGGCGTGGCTGACAGCAACCACGCGGGCTGGCTGGAACTGCTGCTCAATCAACACCCGCTGGTGGTCGCCGACCTCTCCGCCCGGCTTGACGGCCTCACCCAAGCGATGCTGGAGCGGGCCGACCGCATCCTGTTTGTCACCCAGACCGACATGGTGTCGCTGTGGAGCGCCGCCAAGGTGCGTCAGTACCTCGACCCCGCCAACCGCCTGCGCTTCGAGCTGGTGCTCAACCGCTATACGGCCACGCCCGAGACCGACCTGGGAGGGGTGGAATCCATCACCCACGCCCCGGTACTGTGGAAGCTCCCCAACGCCCACGCGCTGGTGGTGGAAGCCATCGAGCGCGGCGAACCGCCAGCCCTCAGCCCGAAAAGTGATCTCAGCCGCAGTTTTCGCGACCTGGCCGCCAACCTGCTCGGCCGCCCGGCGCCACGCCGGCGCGGCTGGCTGCCGTTTCTGCGGCTCCATCCCGCCCCCAGCCTGGAATCCTAACCCCGGACCCACCCCATGTCAGCCCTCGCCGAAGCCGTTCCGAATCTGCAGAACATCACCCGCGACTACCACCGCCGTGTGCTCGAGCGCCTCAACCTGGAGCAGCTCGACCGCATGCCGCGCGACACCGCGCGCCAGGAGGTCATCTCCCTCATCCGCTCCATGCTCTCGCTGGAACCGGTGCCATTGTCGCTGGCCGAACGCGACACGCTGGTGAATGACCTGCTGGATGAGATCTTCGGCTTCGGACCGTTGGAGATCTTCCTGCGCGACCCCGACGTCAGCGATATTCTGGTCAACCGCGCCGACCAGATTTATGTGGAGAAGAAGGGCAAGCTGCACAAGACGCCGGTCACCTTCCAGGATGACGCCCATCTGTTGCGGATCATTGACCGAATCGTCAGCCGGGTGGGGCGCCGCATTGACGAAAGCTCTCCCATGGTGGATGCGCGCCTGCCCGATGGCTCCCGCGTCAATGCGGTCATTCCGCCGCTGGCGCTCGATGGCCCCTGCATGTCCATCCGCCGCTTCGGCAGCGACCCGCTCACCGCCGACAAGCTGCTCGGCCATCAGGCGTTGACTCCGGCCATGCTCGAGTTTCTGCGCTGCTGTGTCATGGCACGGCTCAATATCATCATTTCGGGCGGCACGGGCGCGGGCAAGACCACGCTGCTCAATGTGCTCTCGGGGTTCATTCCCGAAAACGAGCGGGTGGTCACCATCGAGGATGCCGCCGAGCTGCAGCTCAAGCAGGAGCACGTGGTGCGGCTGGAAACCCGGCCGCCCAACGTGGAAGGCCATGGAGCGGTGCGCCAGCGCCATCTGGTGATCAACAGCCTGCGTATGCGCCCCGACCGCATCGTCATGGGCGAGTGCCGCGGTGAGGAAGCGATTGACATGCTGCAGGCCATGAACACCGGCCACGACGGCTCGCTCACCACCATCCACGCCAACACCCCGCGCGACGCGCTGGGCCGCCTGGAGACCATGGTCAACATGGCCAACCTCAACCTGCCCGAGCGCGCCATCCGGCAGCAGATCGCCAGCGCCCTCAATCTCGTGGTGCAGCTCTCGCGCATGACCGATGGCACGCGCAAGATCATGAGCATCGCCGAGATCACCGGCATGGAGGGCGAAGTGGTGTGCATGCAGGAGTTGTTCAAGTTTGAACGCGAGGGCCTGTCGGAGACCGGAGCGGTGCGCGGCCGCTTCCGCGGCGCGGGCATCCGGCCGCATTGCGCCGACCGCCTGGCCGCCGTCGGGCAGAAGTTCAATCCCGCCTGGATGGAGGAGGTCTTCGCCATCGGATGATTCTGTATCTCCTCATCTTTGCCGTGGTCGCCGCGCTGATCTTCGGCCTGGGCCTATCCTGGGACAAGGGCGACGATCGCATCGAGAAGCTGCGCGAGCGCCTGCTGCTGGTCGAGCAGGCGGAGCAGCGCGAATCGCGCGCCAGCCTGGCCCTGATCCGTGATGACCTGCTGAGCGAAATTCCCGCCCTGCACCGCTGGCTCAATCAGATGGGCCGCGGCACGGCCCTCAAGCTCTGGCTGCGGCAGGCGGGTCTGGAGATGCGGCCGGGCAAGTTCCTGGTGCTCTCCGGCGGCTTCGCCCTGATCGGCGGGCTGATGGCGATGCTGTGGCTGCCCTGGTATGGCTTCGCCGGCGGCGCTTTGGCCGGCTTCGCACCCCGGATGTATATCGCCCGCCGCCGCAGCAAGCGGCTGGCGGAATTCCAGGCGCAATTCCCGGATGCCATTGACCTGCTGGTGCGCGCCAGCCGCGCCGGCCATCCGCCCAGCGCCGCCCTGGAATTGATCTGTCAGGAGATGCCCGAGCCCATCGCGGGAGAATTCCGCCAGGTGTTTGATCAGCAGCGCTTTGGGCTGCCGCTGCGGGACTGCCTGTTGAACCTTGCCGAGCGCATCCCGCTGGTGGACGTGCAATTCTTCGCGACCTCGATGATCATTCAGCGCGAAAGCGGCGGCAATTTGGCCGAGATTCTGGAAAAGCTCTCCCACCTGATCCGCGAGCGGGTGAAGATCCTGCGCCAGGTGAAGACCCATACCGCCCAGGGGCGCATGACCATGTGGGTGCTGGTGGCCATGGCGCCGGTCATGCTGCTGGTCATGCTGTTCCTCAACCGCAGCCTCACCCTGCCGCTGTTCCAGGACCCGCTGGGTCAGATGATGCTGGGCGGCGCCGCGGTGATGCAGGTCATCGGCATCTTCCTCCTGCGCAAGATTGTGGCCATCGAGGTCTGACATGCACTCGCCTGCCTTTTGGATCGCCCTGTTTGTTGTCCTGACCCTCGGGGTGTTCGCCGCGGGCGCCGCCATGATGGGCGGCAACTCCGGGGGACGGCTGCGGGCCATGCTCGGCTTGGAAGAGGAAAAACCCAGGCTGGGCGACAGGATCAAGGACACCTTTGAGCGCGCCCTCGATCCCGCCGCCAAAATGTTGCCGCCGTCGGCGAAGGAGGCCAATCAGACCCGCCGCTGGCTGATCCAGGCGGGCTACCGCGAGCCGCGGCACGCCCGCTACTACTTCGGCTTGCGTGCCCTGGCGGTGGTGGTGCCGCTGGCCCTGGTGCTGCTTTCCGGGATCGAGCGGCACGCCCCGATGGCGCTGATCGCCGCGCCGGCGCTGGGCCTGATTCTACCCCGCTTTCTGCTGAAGCGCCGGGTTACAGCCCGCTCCAAGCGCATCCGGCTCAGCCTGCCGGACGCGCTGGATTTGCTGGTGATCTGCGTGGAAGCCGGTCTGGGTCTGGATCAGGCGATGCTGCGCGTGGCCACCGAACTCAAGCCCACCCATCCGGATTTGTGCAGTGAGCTGGAGCTGCTCGGTCTGGAGACGCGCGCCGGCGTTCCCCGCGCCGAAGCCCTGCGCAACCTCTCCGAGCGCTGCGCGGTGGACGACTTGCGCGCCCTGGCCGCGGTGCTCATTCAAACCGACCGCTTCGGCACCAGCATCGCCCAGGCGCTGCGCGTGCACTCGGATTCGCTGCGGACAGAACGCCGGCAGCGGGCGGAGGAAGCCGCCGCCAAACTCAGCATCAAGATGCTGCCGGTGCTGGCCCTGTTTGTCTTCCCTGCTGTCATGGTGGTGATTCTCGGCCCGGCCGCCATCTCGCTGATTCGCCATTTGGGCCCGATTCTGAACCAATAGGGAGCCACGCCATGGTCGCCATCAACCGCACGCGCGAAGTCTTCCTGGCCACGGAACTGCGCTCGGCCGACCGCTTCTTTTCCCGGCTGCGCGGGCTGCTCACCACCCGCGCCCAGGAGTTTGTCTTTGGGCGCGGACTGTGGATTCACCCCAGCAAGGGCGTCCATATGTTCGGGATGCGCTTTGCCATTGACGCGGTTTATGTGGGACCTGATCACCGCATCGTGCACATTGAGCCCAATCTCAAGCCCTGGCGCGTGGGCGCGGTGCGCAAGGATGCCGCCGGGGTGCTGGAGCTGCCCGCTGGCGCCGTGGCCTGCACCAACACCCAGGTGGGCGATCAACTGGTGTTTTCCTCCAGCTATTGAGACCTACTCCGGCCGGTAACTGCGCACGCCGGTTTCCGCATCCTCGTAAACGCGCAGCAGTTGCCCGGTGGCCGGATCGCGGAAGACCTCGCCGGTGGGCCGCTGGCCGGCAGCCGGCCGGCCATGGTAACGGCGCCGGTCGAAGATCAGGTACAGAACCACCAGCAGCGCGATGATGGCCACCGGCAGCAGCAGCGCTCCCATGGCCGGTTACTCAGGCGGCGGGGGATCGAGCACCACCGCGGTTCCGTAGGCCACCACCTCGGACATGGTCTGGCCCATCTCGGAAGAATCGAAGCGCATCATCACCACGGCGTTGCCGCCCAGCACCCGGGCGTTCTCCACCATGCGGTCAACGGCGTGGCGGCGGGTGTCTTCCACCAGGCGGGTATACTCGGTGATCTCGCCGCCGGCCAGCGAGCGCAGGCCCGCGGCCACGTTGCCCACCAGGCTGCGGCTGCGCACCACCACGCCGAACACCTGACCCATTACCCGCTTGACGGTGTACCCTTCCACCCGTTCCGTGGTTGTGACCAGCATCGGCTACCTCCCACCGGCCATGCTCCCACAAAGCAGCCGCGGTTACAATGCGTGGATGTCCACCGTGAGCAGCCAGGAAGCCGCGGCTCCGGGATCCGCCCGGGCCTTGACGCTGCTGGCGGGGGCGGTGCTGCTGGCCATGGCGCCCTGGTTCACCACGGCGGCGCTGGTCGCGCCCCTGCGTCAGCAGTGGCAGTTGAGCGACAGCGGGGCGGCCTGGCTGACCATGGCCGCCCAGCTTGGTTTTGTGGCCGGCGCGGTCGCTTCGGCGCTGGTCAACCTCGCCGATCTGGTGGCCCCCCGGCTCCTGATTCTGGCGGGCGGGTTGGCGGCGGCCGGGGCCAACGCGGCCCTCGCTGCCTGCCACGGCTTTGCCGCCGCCTGGCCGTGGCGGTTCCTCACCGGAGCCTGCCTGGCCCTGGTCTACCCGCCGGCGCTCAAGCTGATGGCTACCTGGTTCCGCAGCGGCCGGGGCGTGGCTCTGGGCGTCATGGTGGGCGCCCTGACGGTGGGCGCCGCCCTGCCCCATCTGGTGCAGGCGGTGGGAGGCGCCGGCTGGCGCAGCGTGGTGCTCCTTACCTCGCTGCTCACCGCCGCGGGAGCGATCTGGGGCGGCTGGGCAGGCGCGGAGGGGCCGTTTCCCTTTGCCCGCGCCCACTTCGATGTCGCCGAAATCGGCAAGGTCTTCGCCGACCGTGGCATGCGGCTCGCCATCGGCGGATATCTGGGGCATATGTGGGAGCTGATTGCCATGTGGAGCTGGATCGGCGTCTTCCTCGCCGCCGCCTTTGCCCGCTCGGGCCATGGGCCGGCGGCGGCGGCGCTGACGACTTTTCTGGTGATCGCCGCCGGCGGCATCGGCTGCTGGTATGGCGGGCGATGGAGCGATCGCGGCGGCCGGGAGAGCGCCGCGGCCGCCGCCATGGCCTTTTCCGGAGGCTGTGCCCTGCTCCTCGGCTGGCTGCCGGTGACCGGGCGTGCTTCGCTGGCGCTGGTGGTGGGCGTGGCGCTGGTGTGGGGATTCTGGGTGGTGGCCGATTCGGCGCAGTTCTCCGCGCTGGTTACGGAACTCTGCGACCCGCGGTATGCGGGCACGGCGCTCACGGTGCAGCTCGGCTCCGGGTTCACGCTGGCCTGCATCACCGTGTGGATTTTGCCCTGGATACAAGCCCGCCTGGGCTGGGCGGGGGCTTTTTGTTCGCTGGTGCCCGGCCCGGTGCTCGGCATTGCCGCCATGCTGCGTCTGCAGGCCTGGCGGCGGAAGGGATCGGTTCCCGGAGATGCACGTCTGGCTCAACCCCGCTGACATCCAATCCCGGCTTGATCTGGACGGCCTGCGCGGGGCCATGACCCAGGCGCTGGCCGACCTGTATACCGGCCGCGCCAGCGCCCCCGCCCGGGTCGCTGTCCACGCGCCCCAGGGGCTGCTGGCCGCCATGCCGGGCCAGGCCAGCGGTCTGCTGGGCGCCAAGCTGGTGAGCGTGTTCCCTGAAAATAGCGCCTACGGACTGCCCGGCCACCAGGCGCTGCTGGCACTGTTTGACGCCGGCACGGGCACGCCGGTGGCAATCCTGGATGCCACCCTGCTCACCGCCGAGCGCACCGCGGCCGTCTCCGCCGCCGCCACCGGGGCGCTGGCCCGCCAGGACGCGCGGGTGCTGGCGGTGCTGGGCACCGGCGTGCAGGCCGAGGCGCACGTCCGCGCCGTGCGGCGGGTGCGCCGGTTCAGCGAAGTCCGCCTCGCCGGGCGCAATCCGGATCGTGTGCGGTCGCTGGCGCCGGCATGGAACGCCACCGCCGCCGCCGGCATCGAGGCGGCGGTGCGCGGCGCCGACGTCGTCTGCGCCTGCACCCACGCCGCCACGCCGGTGCTGCAGCGGGCCTGGCTGAAACCGGGAGCCCATGTCAATTCGGTGGGCATTGGCGGTTGCGAGCTGGACCCCGACACGGTCACCGCCGGCCTGCTCGCGGTGGAAACGGCCACCGCCTTTGCCCCCTTTCCGGCCGGCGCTTACGAATTGCAGGGGCTGGATCCGGCGAGCGGCGTGGCCATCGGCGCCATCTTCACCGGCGACCATCCCGGCCGGACCTCGGAGGACCAAATTACCGTGTTCAAATGTGTCGGCCACGCGGTGGAGGACGTGGCGGCGGGGGCGTGGCTGCTGGCGCGGCCCGCGTGCTAGGATGGATGCCGATGAGTCCCGCCAAAGGTGCTCCCAGCGAATCCCGCCGCGACATTCTGCGGGCCGCCGCACGGTTGTTCCAGGAACGCGGTTATGACGCCACCTCCATGCAGGACGTCGCCAGCGCCTTGAACTTCTCCAAGGCCGCCCTCTACCACCATTTCGAGAGCAAGGAAGAGATCCTCTTCCAGATCATGAGCTACGGGATGGATATTTTCGAGGAGAGGGTGCTGGCGGCCATCCGCGAGATTGCCGACCCGGAGGAGCGCCTGCGCGCCTGCATCGCCCGCCATGTGGAGCTGGTGCTCAGCGGCCGGGATCGTGAGATCACCGTCATCCTGCATGAAAACCGCACGCTCCCGGCCGAGGCCGGGCGTCAGATCAATACCCGCAAGAAGAACTACGTCGTCTACCTGGGAGAGTTGGTGGGGCAGGTGCAGCGCCAACGCGGCATCAGCGCACCTGCGGTCAGCCCCCAGGTGGCCGGCCTCGCCCTGCTGGGCATGATCAACTGGATGTACCAGTGGTACCGGCCCGAGGGACCGGTGAGCGAGGCGGAGATCGCCCGCCAGTACACCGAGCTTTTTTTCCACGGCGCCTTCGCCAAAGGCTAAGGCGGCCCGCCTCTATTCGTCGCGCAGCGCCCGGTTGGGGTCAATGCGCAGCGCCCGCTGCGCCGGCAGCCAGCAGGCCACCAGCGCCGCCGCCAGCAGGATCGCCGGCGCGGTGGTGAAACTGACCCAGTCGAAGCCGCCAATGCCGTACAAGATGCTGCCCAACCCACGGCTCAGCACCGCCGCCGCCAGCACGCCCATCCCGACCCCGACCACCACCATGGTCATGCCGCTGCCCAGGATGAGGCGCATGACATCCGCGCCCCGCGCGCCCAGAGCCATGCGCACGCCGATTTCCCGCCCGCGCTGGGCCACCGAGTAACTCATGACCCCATAAGTGCCCACCGCCGCCAGCAGCAGCGCCAGCAGCCCGAAGATGGCCAGCAACTCGGCGCCCAACTTGGGCGCCGCCAACTGATTGTCAATCCGTTCCTCCACCAATTGCGTCTGAACCTGCGGCAGGCTGGGGTCCAGGCCTTTGGCCACGGCGCGCAGGCTGCCCAGTATAGCGGAGGGATCGCCGCTGGTGCGAACCAGGAAGACGGCGTCGGGGGTAAACTGCTGCTCCAGGGCGAAGTACACCTGGGCTTGGGGTTCCTCTCCCAAGGTGGCGTATTTCACCGTCGGCACCTCGCCCACCACGGTCACATCCCAGGTCTCCTGGAGGAAACGCAGGTGCTTGCCAATCGGGTCCTGGCCCGGCCACAAGCGATTTGCCAGCGAGTCATTGATCACCGCCACCAGCGGCGAACCGGGAATGTCGTTGGCCGAAATGTCACGGCCACGCAGCAGCGGAATTCCCATGGCGCGGAAGTAGCCGGGGCCCACGGTGGTGATGGGTGTCAGCTTGCCATTGCGCGTATCGGTGGTGTCCACGCCGCCCGGGAAGGTGGTGCGCTGCAGGCCGCCGCCCAGCGGGCGGGTATCGGTCAGCCCCACGCCGGCGATCTGCGGCAGCGCCTGGAGACGGCTGAGGGCATCCTTGAAGAACTGATCGGCGCGTGCCTGCGTGTAGTTTGCCGCGGACAGGTTGGGATCGAGCACCACCAGGTGGGGGGCGTCAAAGCCCAGGTTTACTTTTTGGGCATTGACCAGGCTGTGTACGAACAGGCTGGCGCCGATGAGCGCGATCAGCGAAAAAGCCACCTGCGCCACCACCAGCAGGCCGCGCAAACTGTACCAGTGCTGGCCCCCGGCGGGAACATCGGTGCGGTCGCGCAGCGAGGCCAAAGGCGCGGTGCGGGTGGCTTGCAGCGCCGGCGCCAGACCAAACAGCAACGTGGCCACGAGCGCAGCGCCCAGGGTAAACCACAGCACGCCGGCGCTCAGATCCGGATGCACATTGCTGCCCACGCCCGGCGGGCGCAGCGACCAGAGGGCGTTGCGGGCCAAATACGCCAGCCCGATGCCCGCGCCCGCTCCCAGCAACCCCAGGAGCAGGCTTTCAGTGAGCAATTGCCGCGCCAGGCGGCCGCGGCCGCCCCCCAGGGCCAGGCGAATGGCGAACTCCCGCCGGCGCTGTGCCGCGCGCACCAGCAGGAGGTTGGCCACGTTGGCGCAGGCAATCAGCAGCACCAGTCCGGCAATAGCCAGCAGCAGCGCGCCGGCCAGCAGGAAGGCGGGGCGGGCATTGGGGTTGATATTGCTCTCGGTGAAAGGCACCAGGGCCACGCCGCGTCCGGCGTCATCGGTGGGAAACTCCTGCGCCAAATGCTGGGCCAGTCCGCTCAGCTCCAACTGCGCCTGCTTCAGGCTGACGCCGGGCTTCAGGCGGGCCACGGCTCCGGCAAACAGCGGCCGGCGCTCGTTAAACCAGCCCTTCACAATGCCAGTGAGAATCTGGTCGTGCATGGCCATCGGCACCCACAGATCCGGATTGCCCAACACGCCGATGTCATGGAAATCCTCCGGGGCGACGCCGATGATGGTGAAGGGCAAACCGTTGAGCTCCATGGTCTGCCCGATGGCACTCCTCTGCGCGCCGAATTGCTTCGACCACAGCGCGTAGCTGATCACGGCGACCGGATGCGCCCCCGGGGCTCCGTCTTCATCCGGAAGGAAATCCCGCCCGAGGGTGATCTTCTCGCCCAGCAAGGAAAAGAAATCGGCATTGACCAGCGACACCGCCAGGGGCTGCGGCGTGCCGTGACGCATCCAGCGAACCCCGCTTCCCGTCATCGCGGAAAAACCGGAAAAGACCGTGCTCTGGTCGCGGTAATCCTTCAGGTTCAGGTAGGAACTGCCCAAGTACCCGAACTGGTTGTTGCGTGCGTCCTGGGTGTAAATGGAGACCACCCGGTCCGCGTCCTGTACCGGAACCGGGCGCAGGAATACGGCACTGACCAGCGAAAATACCGTGGTATTGGCGCCGATGCCCAGCGCCAGGGAGAGGACGGCCGCGGCGGTGAAGCCGGGCCGTTTTGCCATCAAACGCAGTCCACCCTTGACATCCTGCCAGATCGAACCCAGTTCCATACGCACCTCCGGCTGAACTGATTCTAGACTTGCCGGCGGGGGTTAAGTTACCTAAAAAAAGGCTCCGGGCCGGACCCGGAGCCTTATCAGCGCAACCTGGAAGAGGTTTTCAAAGCGAGCCGGGATGGCCGCCGCCCAACTGCGACTGCACTTTCTTGGCTTCGCTGGCGTGTTTTTGCAGCACGGGAATGGCATCCTGCACCACCGATTTCAATTGCGGATCGGTGATCTGCGGTTCCAGCCTTTTGAGTCGCTTGACAGCCAGGTCATGATCCTTGATCTGGCCGCTGATGAACTCGTGTGCCGCCTGAGTCGGATTGGCCTTCTCCATGCGGTCCTCGGCCGTTTCCGACTTCTTTTTCATGGCTTCATCTTCATTTAAATTGATGTTGGCCTGGGTGGCGGCCTGCTCGAGCTTGCTTTGCAGGTCTTTGTGGTCGTTGACCAGGGTTTCGGCGTACTGCTTGACGTTGGGGTCCTGTACGTGGCCCTGGATCGCCTGACCTTCATCAATTTCGGTTTTGTTGACGCTGTTCAACAGGTCCGCGGCCCGCTGGTTGGCGCTGGCCATCGAGCGTGACGGATGGGCGCCCGCCTGCGGATTGGGATTCTGCTGGTTGGGGTTCTGCTGCGGCTGGTTCTGGTTGGGTTGGGTTGGGGGTGGCGTTTGCTGGCCTTGGGCAAGGCAGAACGGCACCGCTACCGCCAAAGCTCCGCTCAAGATCCAGGTCGCCGAAAGCTTACGAAAATGCATGACTGGTCCTCCGGTCCATGGCCATTGGGATGACCCCATCGGAGCGGACGGATGCTTTCGCTACTCGGGGGGGAGTGGAGACAAGGGGTCACGCAGGCGGGAGAGGATGGGCAGGTGAGGCACGAAAAACGGAGCCGGTAAGTGATCCAGGTACTGCCAGGAAGAGGCGCCTTCCCACGAAGGGCGCGGTTCGCCCTGGGCCTCAGCGGCAAAAACGTATATCCGGTGCCAAATGGGCTTGCGGCAGGAGTAACTGAACAGCAGGCGGCAAGTCTCCACCTTCATTCCCGTCTCTTCCAGAAGCTCGCGGCGCATGGTCTGCTCCGGCTGCTCCCAAAACCATGCCATGCCGCCGGGAAAAGACCATCCGCAGCCGTCACTGCGGTCCTGCAGCAGCACCGTATTGCCGCGCTGCATCACCGCCACCGCGCAGCGCAGCTCGCCGAGCAGAGGCAGGCGGCCATAGACAGCGACGAAGGTCCGCGAACAGAGCCGGAACAGCCGCGGGCCAAATTTAGCCAAAGAGGACAAAGTGCAGGCCGATCAGAATCTGGTTATCCACGGGACGGCCAGCATGGAAACTGGTGCGCCGCCGGAATTCGGCGAAAGGCACCCAGTTGCCCAGTGACCACCCAAAGCCGGCTCCCACCGCCTTGTAGCCATGCAATCCCTGACCCCAACGCCGGCCCACCGCCGCTTCGGCCATTACCAGAGGGCTGTGACTCTGTACCGGATGCGGCGCCGGGCTCAGCCATAGTTCCAGCCCGGTCTCCAAGGAAGCTCCGGGCTGCTGCAGTTGGCGATCAAAGCCGAGACCCAGGAAATTCCACATCACCAGCGCGTGGGGCACGGGAGGCAGGCTGAGGCCCAGCTTGCCGGTGGCGCTGGTGTTGGCGAAGTGGGGATTGGCGGTGCGGGCCGGAAACCCGAACGCACCCGTGGCCAGGATTTGAGCCGGCAGCGTGCTGACCATCACCAACGCCAAGGCCGCTCCGGCCAAAATTTTGCCAGCGCTCACGCTAGACCTCCTCCAGATGCACGTGTTCTTGCGGCAGCAGGTACGACTTGCGCCGGAACCAGTCTTCCATGGCCATTTGCAGCGCCTCGAGCGGCACCCGTGCGCCGATCTCCATTTTCCCCTCCGCGACCGGCAGTGTATCGTCGAAACGCGACTCACCGGTAAAGCTGCGCATGGCAAAGTTATCCAGGTTCTGCAGCGGGCACAGCCGTACCCCGGTGGGGCTCTCCAGCTTGACGGTGAGCTTGCGCGCGAACATGGTCAGCCCAATTTCTTTTTAAGCAGCTCGTTGGCCAGCCCCGGCGCCGCCTGCCCGCGCGAGGCCGGCATCACCTGGCCGACGAAGAAGGCCAGCAGCGCGGTCTTGCCGGCGCGGTATTGCGCCACCTGCCCGGGGTTTTTGGCAATCACCTCGTCCACCAGTTTCTCCACCGCATCGGCATCGGAGATCTGCTGCAGACCCAGCTCTTTCACCAGCGCCCCCGGACCTTGGTGACGGCTGAGCATGGCGGCGAACACGTCCTTGGCCATTTTGCCGGAGATGGCGCCGGCATCAATCAACCCCACCAATTCCGCAATATGGGTGGGTTCCACTCCAGCGGCCTCGGGAAGGCAAGCGGCGGCCTTGGCATGCGCCAGGAGGTCACCGAGGATCCAGTTGGCCACCGCCTTGGGGTTGTTCGATCCCCTGGCCGCCTGCTCGAAGTAGTCAGCCAGACCGCGGCTGGAGGCCAGCACCTGGGCATCGGCTGGGGGCAATCCATACTGCGCCTGCAGGCGCTCGCGCTTGGCCTGCGGCATCTCGGGCAACGACGCCGCGGCGGCGCTGCGCCAGGCCTCGCTCACCAGGAGCGGGGCCAGATCGGGTTCGGGAAAATAGCGGTAATCATGCGCTTGCTCCTTGGAGCGCATGGCCGCGGTGCGGCCATCGCCGGGCTGAAACAGCCGGGTCTCCTGCAGCACGCGGCCGCCCGAGTCCAGAATGCCGGCCTGACGCTCGATTTCGTACTCCAGCGCCCGCTGCAGATAGCGAAAGGAATTAAGGTTTTTAACTTCGACCTTGGCGCCAAATTTTTCCTGGCCGCGGGGGCGGAGGCTGACGTTGGCGTCGCAGCGCAGGCTGCCCTCCTCCATGTTGCAGTCGGAGACCTCCAGGTACAGCATGATCTCCTTGAGCCGCGTCAGGTACTCGTAAGCCTCTTCCGGAGCCCGCAAATCCGGCTCGGAGACGATCTCCACCAAGGGTACGCCGGCGCGGTTGAGGTCCACATAGGAGTGGGCGCCGGAGCCGGGCAGGCCGTCGTGAAGATTCTTGCCGGCGTCTTCCTCCAGGTGGAGGCGGGTGATGCCGATGCGCTTGGCCTGCGGCTGCCCGGGAAAAACCTCCAGCCAACCGTGTTCGGCGAGCGGCTGGTCGTATTGGCTGATCTGGTAGCCCTTGGGCAGATCGGGATAGAAGTAATTTTTGCGGGCGAAGATGGAAGTCTCACGCACCGCGGCGTTCAGTCCCAGCGAGGCCCGCACGGCCTTCTCCACGGCGGCGCGGTTGAGCACCGGCAGCGAACCCGGCAACCCCAGGCAGACGGGGCAGGTCAGGGAGTTGGGCGGGGCGCCGAAGCGGGTCGAACAGCCACAGAAGATCTTGCTGGCGGTGTTCAACTGAACGTGCACCTCCAGCCCGATCACCGGTTCGTAGCGGGTGAGGAGTTCGGTTTCGGTTGCGGGCATCGCTTTTCATTGTAGCGGCTTGACCGCCGTGGAGGCCCCGGCGGCGGTGCCCGCACTCCGCTTGCCGCCCAGTCCGTTCCAGTGCTCGCAAGCCACGATCGAATTGCCCGGCTGGGCGGGATCATACTTTACCTGCACCGGCCAACCCGGAATCCAACTTGCGGGATCGAACGCGACTGGGACCAGATGCAGCGCCTGCGAGGCCTGGTAGGTGACGCCATGGGCGGCGTACTGATAGACCACGGTGGGCGGCGCCTGGGCGCCCGCCTCGTCGGGGGCGGCGACCATTTCCACGATTTCGCCACCCGCCAGCCGCCCCACGGCATGGACATGCAGGCGCCGGAGGTGCTCGAGCTCCTCCGGGGTGGGCCGATGCCAACGCCGCCAGAGCCAGACTCCCGCCCCCGCCGCCACCACCCCGCCGCCGATGGCGGCGGCGGCGGGCCACCAGACCGGCAGTGCAGGCAGGGTTCTCACGCTTCGGCGGCCACCTGATTTTCCAGCGTCCCGACTCCGGTGATGGTCACGCTGACGCGGTCGCCGGCCTCCAGCCGCCCCACCCCAGCCGGTGTGCCGGTGGCGAGGAGATCGCCGGGTTCCAGCGTCATCACCGCCGTAATGGCGTGCAGGAGCTGGGGCAAGTGAAAGATGCAATCGCGGGTATTGCCCTGCTGCCGCACCTGCCCGTTGACCCGGGTTTCGATGCCCAAGCCCCCCCAGGGCCGGTCGCCCGACTGCGGAGCCTCCACCACGAAGGGCCCCACCGGGCAGAAGGTGTCGAAACCCTTGGCACGGGTCCACTGACCATCCTTCTTCTGCAAGTCGCGTGCGGTCACATCATTGACGCAGGTGAAGCCCAGCAGATACGGGCGCGGGTCGGCATCGGGCGGCAAGTTCCGGCAACGGCGGCTGATCACCACTCCCAACTCGCCCTCATACTCCACCTGCCCTGAGAGCGGGGGCAGGCGAATGGTCCCGCCCGGTGGCAGCAGCGCCGACGGAGGCTTGAGAAAAAACAACGGCTCGGCCGGCACCTCGTTGCCCAGCTCGCGCGCATGTTCAAGATAGTTGCGTCCGATGCAGACGATCTTGCTGGGCGTGCAGGGCGGGAGCAGTTGCACCGAATCGAGCGGCAGCCGTTCGATGCCCGGTCGCGGCCGGCAAGCGGCGTGGTCCCCCAACGGGGTGCCGCTGTAGACCTGAATATGATCGCCTTCCAACTGGCCCCAACAGCTCTGGCCCTCCTGCAGAAATCGAACCCATGGCATGCGTGTGTGCTCGCTCAGTGCGGTATGACGGTGGGGGGTGCGCCCCCGCCGCCGCCGCCGCCCGGCTTTTTGGTCTTGTCCTTGCTCGTATCCGGCTTCTTGTCGTTGGGCAGCGCTTCGACGGCAATGATACGCGAGGTGGCCCGGAATTGCTTGTAGTTCTTGAACTGAATCACCATGCGCAACGGGATTCCGGGGGCCCCATCGGCGCCGGGAACCGTGCCCTGCATCAGGGTGTACACCGGAAACCAGTATTTGCCGTCTACCCGCTGGCGCCAGACCTGGAAGGGCAAGAAGGTGTTGGTGGGATTGCCATGCTTATCGTACTCGTTGGGCACGACCCGGCCCTGGCTTTTGACGATCATCTGAGACTGATCATCCACCCACACCCGGCCTTGAAAATAGCGGTGGCCCTTGACGATCTGCTTGGGCGCCACGTCAAAAACGTAGGCGGTTATCTGGTCCAGCGGCTCGTGATCCACGTAGGTGACGTTGTATTGCGGCAGCTCATCCACGGAAAACGTGTACATGTTCATGTTGAACATGTCGGTCAGGTCTTCCTGGGTGATGGTGATGCCGGCCTGCTGAATCGTCGGCTGGGGGCAAAACGTGCACTGAATCTGGCGGCTGCCATCCGGCAGGTACACGATGTCGTTGGTTTGCTGAAAATCTCCGGCTGGGTTGCCATCCCCGTCCAGCGCCTGCACCAGAATGGATTCGGTATAGGTGTAGTTGTTGGCCAGCAACTGCCGGAAGAGCCGCTCGCTGGTGGTGAACGCGGTAATGACCTTCTGGATTTCGGCCGGGCTGGGATCGGGCAGCCGTTTCATCGCCGGCGCTGCCGGTTTGGGCGCCGCGGTGTCCGCCGGCTTGGGTGCGGCAGCGCCCACCACAAACACATCCGGGGGCGTTTGCGCCGCCAGAACCGTCGCCAGACACAGTCCCAACCCCGCTCCGCACCAAACTCGCCATGCCCTGGGTACCGGCATCCGCCACCTCCTGCCTGTATTCTAGCGGTAATCTGAGAACATGCCGCTACTCCGCAACCTCCCCGCGGCGCTGCTGCTGCTGGCCTGCTCGGCCTGGGCCAGCAACAAAGCGACCTTCATCCGCCCCGTGCAGCAAACCTTGCCTGCCGCCGGCATCAGCCAGGTGGTGGTGCAGAACCTTGTGGGCCCGATCGAAGTGCGCATCGGCGGCGACAGTGAGATCAGCCTGGTGGCCCTGATCCACGCCGGCGGGCAGGACGACACCTTTGCCCGCGCGCTGGCGCAGCAGTTGGAGTTCAGCGTTCACAACGTGAACGGCCAGCTCCAGATTACCGGCGTCTACCCACTCGATCACTTCCGCGACTACGGCTACCCGCACATGAAGGGGGTGATTGGGATCCACGGCACCGACAGCAACGAGTACATGGGCAAAAAGGTCTTTGTGCGCGATGTGGACAGCAAGAAGGCGATTGAGCTGTGGGCCGAGATCCGCCTTACCGTGCCGGCCCGGATGGGCGTGGTGATCCGAAACATCTACGGGGACATTGCCCTCAGCGGCGGCATCCCGCCCGCGGGGCTAACCGGAGGCAGCTTCGACGGCTTCACCGACGTCGGCGACTTTACCGTTTACCGGCCGGAGTGGAGCAGCATGAAGATCCAGAGCAGCTACGGGAAAGTCAGTTTTACCGACGGCTTCGGCGCCGCGCGCGCCGTCCAGATCAAGACCAACGTCGGCAGCACCTACTTCAGCCTTCCGCCCGGCGCCAACCCCACCTTCATTGCTCACAAGGACCTTGGATTCCTGCATAACGACGTGACCGAAGCCAGTTTTAAGAAAGACAGCGACGGGAATTCCGTGCTGCAGCTCGGCGATGGCCAGGGGGCGCGGGTCAACGTGGAGATGAGCGTGGGCAGCCTGCACCTCAGCAAGGTCGGCTCCGGCCAATAGACGCGCATCCAAGCTGGCATGGGGCGAATTCTGGCCGTAGTGGCGGCGATGTCCGCGCTGGCCATCGCACAACTGCCGCCGCCGGTGTCGCAGCAGATCGCCGCGCTGCACCAGCAGGTGGAGTTGCTGGCCCAGGGCGGCCAGTACGTCGCGGTACATGGCGCCACCAATGTCATGCGCCGCTATGGTGAGCGCATGGCGCGGGACTATACACATTTCGATCAACGTTTGCTCAGCCTCGCCGCCACACTCGGCATGCGGATGCCCGCCGGCCCTGCCGCGCCGGCTTTTGCCGCCCCGAATCCGGCCACCTTGGATCGGGATTTTCTTGCTTGGGCGGAAGCGCGGAACCAACAACTCCTCAGCACGCTGCGTGCGGCCCAGCGGGAACATGCCCGGGCGCCGCTGGACGGCCTGACCCGCAGCCTGTTGCCGCTGGTCGAGGTCCATCGCCAGTTGACGCTTGCCCTCCGCCAGCCGGGGGCGCCGGTGTAGATCCATGGCCCGCGCCGCACATCCTGGCGTCCGTAGCCGGCAAACAGCGGGGGCGGTGCTCGGCAGTGGCGCCATCGCCGGCCTGATCGCCGGTGCAGTGGCGCTGGCGGCGGGCATGGCATGGACGTCGGGCCTGGGCCTGGGGCCGCAACTCATTCCCCAGGCGATCGCAAGCGTAGTGATCGGACCGATCGCCTTGCTGGGCGGTGGAGGGGCGCTTGTGGGCGGCTGGGCGCTGACGCTGGCCGGCGCCGTCGCTCTGGGCCTGATCTACGGAGCCATCGGCTGGCGGGTGCGGACCTATGGGATGGCGCTGCTGTACGGCATCGTCTTCGGCATCCTCGTCTGGGCGATCTTGGACCGGTGGCTGTTGGCGAAGTGGAATCCGGTGCTGGCGGCTTACGTTCCGCTGTTGGGCGCTTCCTGGTTTTGGCTGCACGTGCTGTATGGCGCCGTTGTCTCCCTCAGTGATCCCCTTCGCCGGGGTTGGACACGAGTCCGGCCCGCGCCGGCGGCGTGGGAACTGCCCAAAGCCAGTTGAGCAACCCGCGATTGGGCTCCGTGCGTAAGAGTTGGCTCGATGCGTTGACACACCCTGATCGGGAATAATCTCCACCCATTCTCCTCTCCGCGGCGCAATTTTTTCGTGCGCACCTCGGCCTGTCTCCACAACTTCTACTGGGACACAGGGTTTGACAGTGGCAGCAAGCGTGCAGGTCTGGTGCTGGGATGCGCCCCCTCGGGTCAGGAGGAATGGAAAATGAGACACTTGGTGCTGGGCGTTTCGCTCAGCCTTGCCGCGGCACTGACTCTAAGCGGATGCGGTGGTAGCTCCGCAACTTCAAACACCAGCGCCAATGGGGGCAGCAATCCAGGCGCCAGTCCGACCGTGGTGAGCGTCGGCGACGCCCCCATGAGTAGTGTGCTGGCGGCCCAGGTCACCATCTCCGCTGTTAGCTTCGCGGGAAACAGCGGGAACGTTTCGCTTTTGGCGCAGCCACGCACCATCGAGCTCACCCATCTGGGCGGGATTCGCGCCCCGTTGGTGATGCACCCGCTACCGCAAGGGACTAATTCCTCGGTCAGCGTCACCGTGAGCGCCGCCCAGATCACCTATATTGACCCCAGCAGCGGCCAGCCGGTCACAGCGACGGCAACGATTCCCTCGGCACAAGCCACCCAGACGATAACCCTCAACCCCGCCCTGACGGTCAGCGACAGCGGAGCCACCGATCTGCGGTTCGACTTCGACCTGCAGCAATCGCTCGACCTGACCGGCAGCACCGTCACGTTCACCCCGGTGATCGGCGCGGCCGTTGCCCACGTGAAGGACGAAGACAAGGACGCGCGCCGGATTCATGTGGATGGCACGGTGACGGCCACCGATGCCACCGCCCAAACGCTGACGCTGACCACGGACGAAGGGCTGGCGGTGACCTTGAACATCACCAACACCACCGCCTTCGACGACAATCTCACGCTGGCGGGGCTTACCACCGGCACGGCAGTTGAGACCGTGGCCACGCTGAATGCGGACGGCAGCCTGACCGCACTCTCGGTGGAGGATGCCGATGCCGGAACCGAAGAGGGTGAGCAGGGCCGGGTGGCGGGCGGCATCATCACCGGCGTCACGCGCGACAGCCAGAACCAACTCACCGGCTTCACCCTGGTGGTGCGGAATACGATGCATCCCGCCTGGTTCGGGCAGCCCATCACCGTACAGGTGAACAATGCCACCTTGTTCAAGGACAGCCTGCGGGCCACCGCCGCCGGATTGGCCACTTACGATCAGAGCTCGATCTTCGCCGGCCAGGGTGCGTGGGTGGCGGGGGCGGCGGTCGCGGGCAGCAGCGATACCATGCTGGCCACCGAGGTGCGCCCGGCCGCGGTCAATCCGTTCGGGCTGACCAGCGGCAGCGTCACCGCCACCGCCGGCGGGCTTGCCATCCCCTTGCTCCTGGATGCGCAAACCAACTTCGCCCAGTTTGCCAACCTTTCCGCCCTCGTCGTGGAAACCAACGCGCAGACCGTCTATGACGGCAACGGGCTCACGGCGACCACCGCAGCCAATCTGGCCGTCGGTTCGCCCTTGGTGGCCCGCGGGTTCCTGGCGGCGGGGAGCAGCGGCGACGTGCTGTTCTGTGACCATCTCCACGAAGAAGGAAACTGATCAGCGATGGAGAGGCAGCGGGGCTGGGACGCGCGTCCCAGCCCCGTTTTGCTTTCAGGCAGCCTCAGACGCGGCGCACTGCCAGCACGGCGTTCAGACCGCCGAAGGCGAAGGAGTTGGAGAGCGCCGCGCGCAGAAGGCGCGGCCGCGCCTGGTTGGGGGTAACGTCCAGATCGCACTCCGGGTCGGGGGTGGTGTAGTTGGCGGTGGGCGGCACGACCTGGTGCTCCAGCGCGAGCAGGGTGGCGGCCAGTTCAATGGCGCCGCTGGCGCCCATGGCGTGGCCATGCATGCTCTTGGTGGAGCTGATGGATAGCCGCTGTGCCGCCGGGCCAAACACCTGCTTGATGGCGGCGATCTCGGTGGCGTCGTTGAGCTTGGTTCCGGTGCCGTGGGCGTTGATATAGTCCACATCCTCCGGCGACA
>JBQCEU010000128.1:0-12444 GCA_051959955.1 Terriglobales bacterium
ATTCTGATACAAGTAATTCGAGATGACGTTGCTGTCATATAGGGAAAACAGCGCGATCAATTGCAAGGCCACGCTGGTAGTGAAAATCACGGTTGCCGCGAGCAGGGCCGCAAGGTACTTTCCGACCAGCAGAACTTCGCGCCGTACCGGCGCCAGAAGGTAAAAGTGAAGGCTCTTGTCGAGCATCTCGCCGCGGAACAGGTTCATGAAGATGCCGAGGCAGCCGAAGAAGATGGCCAGGCGCAGCATGAAGAACTGGTAGACGGAGGCGAAGGCAGTGACCAGTTCGCTGAAGCCGGGGGCGGCGTTGAGGCGGGTGGGCAGGAGGGCGTTGAGGTAATAGATGATGCTGATCTTCTTGAGCAGGGCGGGAAGGAAGGGGTTGATGCCCTCCCACACCAGAAGGATGGCGGCGGGCAGGATGGGGTTTTTGGTGAACAGGCCGGCGGCGCAGAAGAAAGCGCCGTAGGCGGCGCAGGCGAGCAGGGTGACGGCGAGGTAGGCGGCGATCTGGTGCCAGCCGTGTTGCACCGACAGAAATTCGGCGCGGGCGGGGGCGGGGAGCTGGGCGCCGAGCACCAGAATCTGCACCACCACGCTGGCGAGAAAGATGAGGGCCGCGGCCCCCAGGCCCGCGAGGAACTTGCCCGCCAGCACCACCTCGCGGCGAATGGGGGCGAGGAAGTAGAAGTGCAGGCTCTTGTCGAGCAGCTCGCCGCGAAAGAGGTTCATGAAGATGCCGAGGCAGCCGAAGAAGATGGCCAGGCGCAGCATGAAGAACTGGTAGACGGAGGCGAAGACATTGACCAGCTCGCTGAAGCCGGGGGCGGAGCGGCTGCGGATGGCATCCACCTTGCCGTCGAGCAGGCCGATTTCGTAGTTGGCCTCGGGGACGGCGTAGTAGAGGTTCAGTCCGTGGACGCGGATGCGGCGGCCCTGGGGCGTGCGGGAGGGAAAGCTGAAGGTGTTGAAGTCGGCGGGCGGGCCCAGGCGTTGCCGCACGTCAGCCTCGCTCATGCCGGTCTGGATGGCGCCGAGGTCGGCGGCGGTGAGCGGCTGGCCGTGGCGGGCGGCGGTTTCGGAGGCGATCCAGGCAGCGCGCTCGGCGGCGCGGTGGCCGGCGAAGATGCCTGCGAGGACGAACAGCAGCACCGGCAGCGCGGCCAGCAGATAGATCCACAGGCCGCGGCGGCTGAACAGGGTTTTGCCGATCTCCAGCCGGAAGACGGCGGCGGTTTGGCGCAGGCGCGAACGGGTGAGGGCGTTCATCGCGCTCCCTCGACCAGATAGCCGTAGATGGCCTGGGCGTTGTCATCGGCGGGCTGCACGGCCTCGATGGGCAGGCCGGCGGCGGCCCATTGATTGAGGGCCAGGTAGAAGGCGTGGGGATCGCGGGTGGTGATGAGCACGCCGCGGGCGTCGAGTTGGGCCTCGATCACGCCGGCGAGCTGGAAGGCGGTGGCGGCCAGGTCGCGGGCGCGGGGGCTGCGGATGCGCACCTGCAAGGGGCGATCGGGCAACTCTGCGCGGACGCCCTGAATGGCGCCCTCGGCCACGACGCAGCCGTTGCTGAGCAGGATCAACTGATCGCTGATGGCGTCCACGTCGTGGAGGATATGGCTGGAGAGGATGAGATAGCGGCCCTCGGCGGCGAAAGTGCGGAAGAGGGCGATGGATTCGGCGCGGGCCAGCGGATCGAGGCCGTTGAGCGGCTCATCCAGGATCAGCACCTGGGGATTGTGGAGCAGCGCCAGGGCGAGGCGCATGCGCTGGCGCATGCCCTTGCTGAAGCCGGCGAGCTTGCGGCCGGCGACGGCGGCGAGGCCTACCTGCTCGAGGGCGGCGGTGACGCGGGGGGCGATGTTTTCGGTTTCGCCCGCCAGGCGCAGATGGGCGCGCAACAGCTCGCCGGCGCGCATGCCGCGAGGGAAGGAATCGTACTGCGGGCTGTAACCGACCAGGCGGAACAGGCGCTCGGGATCGTCGCTGG
This sequence comes from Terriglobales bacterium, assembly GCA_051959955.1. Classification (GTDB taxonomy): domain Bacteria; phylum Acidobacteriota; class Terriglobia; order Terriglobales; family SCQP01; genus SCQP01. Next base: position 1,991 of record JBQCEU010000128.1, read on the forward strand.
AGACGCCCATCACCTCGATGCGGCCGCGGCTGGGCTGGATGAGGCCCGCCAGCAGGTTCATGAGGGTGCTCTTGCCGGCGCCGTTGGGTCCGACCAGGCTGGTGATGCCGGCCGGAATGTCGAGGGTGACGTGGTTGACGCCGAGCACCTCGCCGTAGAACTTGGACACGTCGTGGAAGCGGATACCGCCGGGCGTCATCGCACCACCTGCATGCCGCGGATGCGGCTGTAAAGCAGCGCCAGCGAGCCGCCGGCGATGGCCAGCAGTATGAGCCAGGCGAAGACGGTCAGGCCGGGCGCGGGCGGGGGGGTGTCAAAGAAGCGGGACCAGGCCATGAGGTGCAACTGCATGAAGCTGAACAGGTCGCCGGTGTTGTTTTGCAGGGCGGCATCGGCGGCGGCGGCGAAGCCGGCGCCGAGAAAATCAATCGCCAGCAGCGCACCGGCGGCGACGATGCGCCACTTCACCCAGGCGGAGACGGCCAGGGCCAGCAGCGACAGCACGAGGATCCAGAGGGCGCCGGCGAGCAGCAGGCTGGCGGCGATCCAGTAATAGTGGGCGCGCCAGTCGGGGGTGGCGAGGTTGTACTGCACCAGGAAGACGATCTCGGCCGGTATCCAGGTGAGCAGCGAGAGGATGACCGCCAGCACGCTGAACTTGCCGGCGATGTACTGCCAGCGGGTGAGGGGGCGGGCGAGGATGATGCTCAGCCCGCCGTGGGCGAGGTCGGGGGCCACCAGGCCGGGCGCGGCGAAGGCGGTGAAGATGAAGGCCACCACGCAGGAGTAGTGGAGGTAATCCTGGAAGAAGGCGTTGTCCACGGTGAGGGCCTTGAGGCCGCTCATCTGCGACAGGAACGAAAGATTGTGGGAGAGATAGACCACAACCAGTTGGACCACCGGCACCAGCAGGCAGATGAAGAAGAGCGCGGTCAGGATGCGGGAGTGAAACATGCGCCGCCGGGCGTAGTGATGCACGACGGCGACCCGGCGCCAGCCGCCGCTGAGCGGGCCCTGATAGGGGCGGTAAACCTGGGGATGGACGGACATGGATTATCCGTCCTCACCTTCCATGGCGCGCAGGAAGATGTCTTCCAGCGTGTCGCGGCGGAACTGGACGCGGCGCAGCTCGAGGGAACGCTCGGCGGCGAGTTGGTAGACGTCGCGCAGTTCGATGCCGGGGGGCAGGATGACTTTCCAGCGGCGGGCGCCGCAGGCCAACTCGCAGCCGCGGCCCTGCAGGGCGGCGGCGAAGTCGCCGGGCTCACCGCCGAGTTCCAGCTCCAGCAGGCGGGGGCCGGGCGCGGCCTCCCCGTCCAGCCTGCCCTGGTGCACGGCGCGGCCCTGCTTGAGGATCAGCACCTCATCGCAGATCTCCTCGACATCGCGGAGGAGATGCGAGCACAAGATGATGCGGATGTCGCCGCGGTCGCGGATCTCGCGGATCAGGCGGAGCATGCGCTCGCGGCCGGGGGGATCGAGGCTGTTGGTGGGCTCGTCGAGGATGAGAAGCTGGGGGCCGTGAACGATGGCCTGGGCCAGCTTGGCCATCTGGCGCATGCCCTGGGAGTAACTGCCCAGGGGACGATAGCGGGCCTCGCCCAGGCCGACGTAGAAGAGGCATTCGTGGGCGCGCTCGAGGGCGATGGCGGGCGGCAGTCCGCTGAGCTCGCCCATCATGCGCGTCAGGGTGACGGCGTTGAGATTGGCGATGAAGGCATCGTTCTCGGGCATGTAGCCGATGCGCGAGCGGATGGCCTGATCATCCTTGCCGAGATCGAGCTCGAGCAGGCGGGCGGTGCCGGCGGCGGGCTTGAGGAAGCCGAGAAGAACGCTGATCAGCGTGGACTTGCCCGCGCCGTTGGGGCCGAGCAGGCCGATGGCGCGGCCGGAGAGCGTGGCGGTGAGTTGATCGAGGGCGGTACGGCGGCCATAACGCACCACCAGCCCGGTGAGCGAGATCACCGGGCCGGTGGCCGAGGCGGCAGGAGGGGCGTTATGGATTACTTGCGTGGCCATTCGCGGCGTGCAATCGCAAGGCGACCAGATCCTCCAAGAGCATTTGGAGCACTCCCTGGCTGCTTGCGACCTCGATCTGATTGGGCTGTCCGTAAGCATAGACCAGCCCGGGGGTGGAGTTGGCTAACAGCGAGGCAATCGCCGGCTGCCATTGCGCCGAGGCCGACGCGCTCAACTGTTGCGCCAGCGGCGCGAGGCTGGCGTTGAAGTTGTGGAACACCACGGCGGAGAAGTTGGTGCGGCCGTCGGTGGGCAACTGCTGCTGGAAGGCAGTCGAAGTGGGCAGGCCGGCGCCGGACTGCCAAGTCTGGATCGCCGACTGCACCTGGGCCAGGCTGGAGCCGGCCACCAGATAGGAACCGGCGTAGGTGTAGGCAGCGGCCACGACGCCGTCACGGTTGACCAGGTAATAGGGCTGGCCGGAGAGGGTTTGCTGGGTGAGGGTGAGGGTGTGGCCGGCAGGCTGATGCGCAGCGGCATCCTGCACGAACTGCGAGATCGCGCTCTGCATGGCCACCGAGTCGTTCACCTCGGCCGCCATTTTCCAACTGGGCTTGGGCAGCACCGGGCCATCCTGGGCGATGGTGAACTCGCCGCCCATGGGGGCGGCCAGGTTTTGAAGGTCGGCGGTGAACTGCTGTTGGTTGGCGGAGGCGCCGGTGCGGGCCGACATGCCTTGCAGCAGCGTAGCCGGGTTTTCGGTCAGGATGCTGGCGGCAAAGGTGGCGTTGGGCGAGATGAAGGCCAGGCCGCCCATGGGGCCGGGCGCGCCCAGCAGCGCCGCCCGGCCCTGACGCGGACCGGAGAAGGTCACCACCAGGTCGGTGGCGTGGGCGCCGTTGAGCGACTTGCTCTGGGCGACGAGGTACTGCGGCTTGGAGGTGGTCGAAGCGCCGAGCACGGGGTTCAATACGTTCTGCTGATGCAAACGGTTCAGATCGGCGGCCAGAATCCAGTTGGCGCCCTTCTGGTACACAGGAGCGATCTGTTGGTAGAGGCCGGTCTGCAGGAAGGGACCGGGGGCGGCCTGCTGGGCCAGCGCCACCGCCTGCTGCAGCAGGGCGCCGTTGTGGGAGGCCACCATCATCTGGCCGTTGGCGCCGGCGCCGATCCAGACCATGAGGCCGCGGCTGGTGGCGGCGCCGGCGTTGGCGGGGTTGGTGATGATGGTGACCGGGACGGGCACGCCGGAGGAGGCGAAGAAGTCCGCCAGACCGGGCTTGGTGACGGCAGCCATGGCGACCATGCCGCCGGAGGTTCCCGGCACCATGGCGGCGACCAGCTCGTTGCCGAGATAGCCGTTGGCCTGCTGCAGGCGCTGAATCATCTGCTCGATCAGCGCGCCGCGGGTGGGGGAGCCGGCGGCGGCAGTAGCGGGCTGGTTGAGCCACTGCGACAGCGCCGGCGACTGGCTCAGATTGCTTTGCAGAATCTGGTTGGCCTGGCTGAGCGAGTCGCCCAGGTTGGGGATGGCGGCGTATACGGCGGCGGTGGCCGGGACGGCGTTCACCAGGGTGGATTCATAGCGCGGCGGCGGGGGCGTGATCGCCTCCAGTTGCTTGCCCATGGCGCTCAACTCGCCGAGCATGGCGAGGTACTGGGAGGCATCCTGGCTCCAGCCGATCTCTTCCGAGAAGGGCACGGTCGCCAGACGATCGCTGGAGGTGGCTTCCTGACCGGCGGTGACCAGCTCCGACTGGCTGCTGCCGTCGCGGGAATAATCGAAGGCCACGCTGCCTTCAACCACGGCGAGGCGCGAGCCGAGCAGACCGGAGCTCATCGAGAAGATGGTTCCCTTCACCGCGGCGCGGCTGTCGGCGGTGGCGACGAACAAGTGGCGGCCCCAGCCCTGGCGGGCGGCGCGCACGATCAGCTGGCCGCGCAGCAGATGGACCGTGGTGCCGGTCCAGCCGCGGGTGACGGTGAGCACGGCGCGGGGGCCGAGTTCAAGCTGCGAACCGTCGCGCAGACGCATGGCGGCGCCCGCCCGGGCGCCGGTGCGCAGCTCGCCGCCTTCCGGCAGGGCGTAGCCGACGGCCACCGGGCGCACTTGGGAGCTGCTGACGGCGAAGATGCCGCCGGCGTTGCTGGTGACCGTGGCCATGATGTCCGACTGGCCCGGCAACAGACCGGCGCGGCCCGCCCACAAACCGGCGGCGAGGGCAACGGCGGCGGCGGCGGCCAGGGCCCAGGCCGGGATGCGGCGGGCGGGGGCGGAGGGCGCGATGGCGGACGGCGGCGGCTGGGGCGCGGGCGCCGAGGCGGGCGCGTGCAGAGCGCGGCGGCAGGTGACGCAAGCGTGCAGGTGATCCTCCACCAGCAGGCGGCGCTCGGGGGCGAGGGTTTGGTCGCGGTAGGCGGGCAGCAGCGCCTGGAAGTCGCGGCACTCGCGCAGCGGCTGGTGCGCGGCGGCGGCAGCGATGGCGCGGCCGGCGAGGGCCTCGGGGTCGCTGCCGGCGGCGCGCAGCAACTGCTGTACGTCTTCGGTGCTCAGGGTGTCATCGCCAGGCAGCAGCGATTCGCTGGCGCGGCGCAGGGCGTCGTAATCAGGATTGGACATGGTGACCTCGGGAAAGTTCGGATGCGGCGGCCTGCCGGCGCCAGAGATTGAGCAGGCGGTGGAGCAGGCGTTTCTTGCGGTTTTCAATCTCGCTGACGGTGGTGTCGAGCCGCTGGGCGAGCTCCTGGTTGGTGTAGCCGGGCCAGCCGTCGGGGTCGAGCTGCTGGGCGGCGAGGGCCGCCAACTCGGGTTCGGCGGCCAGATGGGCGAGGATGCGGTCGCGGTCTTCGCGGCGCGCGGCGCGGGCTTCGGGAGATTCCTGCGCGCCGGCGAAGAGATCGAACGACGCCGGCGCCTGGCTGGTGTTGCGGTAGAGAGCGGCGCGCTTGAGATCCACGAAGTCGCTCCACAGCACCCGCTTGAGATAGGTGAGCAGCGGGCCGCGCGCGGCGTCCCATTGCACGGTGGTGTCGGCGGGATCGTAGAGGCGGACGAGGACGTTCATGGCCAGGTCTTCCGGGCTCATGCCGGAGACCCGCAGCGCCGGTTCGGCCGCCGGATGGGGGAAGCAGCCGAACAGGCCGTAGGCGTAGAGCGTGAGGCGCTGGATCAGCTCGCCGGGGTTGCTGGCCAGGGGGTCTTGCATCATGGGTGTCGGCATATATGCGATTACGAGGCGGCCGCTTTTCCAGTTGCGGCGATAAAAGTTGCCAGTTGCCGGCTGCCCAGTGGCGAGTTGGGGTCAGCGACGGCGGAGGAGGCGGGGGACGGCGGCCATTTCGGGTACGCGCAGCAGGTAACAGAGGCCGAAGTAGAGGGCGCCGAAGCAGCCGAGGACGACCAGCGCGGTAAGCCAGGGGCCCCAGAGCAGGGTTCCGGCGGCGCTGTGGGGCAGGCGGTCGAGCAGGGCGCGGGCGGCGGCGGCGGCCACGGCGGCGGCCAGCGTCAGCTTGAGCATGAAGAGCTTGGGGGCGTCAGGAGCCTGGATGCGGCGGCGCAGGCCGCGGCGCAGCAGCACGAACTCGACCCAGGCGGCAAATCCAGCGGCGACGGTCAGCCCGGCCACGCCCCAGGCCGGCGCCAGACCGAGCCAGCCGGGCAGCCAGAAGGCGGCAATAATGCCCAGCACGGTGGTCAGAGCGACGCGGACCAAAGCGTAGTGGAGCGGGCTGCGGGTATCGCGCAGGGCGTAGTAGGTGGAAGAGTACAGACGTCCGCGGGAGGAGGCCAGCAGGCCCACGGCGGCGCCTGCCAGCGTGCCCCATACGTAGATGACGTCTTTGTGGCCGAAGGCGCCGGTCCGGTAGACCGCGGCTACGATCACATCGCCGAGAACCAAAAAGGCCAGCGCCGAGGGGAGGACGAAGAAGCTGATCTGGCGCAATCCTATTAAGAGGCGATTGCGCAGCGTTTCGGCCACGGCGTCGTCGGAGCCGGTGGCGCCGGACATGGCGGGCAGCTCGGCCGCCGATACCGACATGCCGAAGAGCGAAACCGGCAGCAGATACAACGTCTGGGCGTAGGCGAGCGTGGCCACCGCGCCGGTAGGCAGCAGGCTGGCGAGCAGCGCATCCACGTAGGCGCTGATCTGCACCACGCCGCGACCGGCGAAGACTGGCATGGCGTTGACGATGACCTCGCGCACATGCACCGAGCCGCGGCCGAGCGAGAGCAGGATTTCGCCGAGCAGCTTCTTCACCGCCGGCCACTGCACCGCGACCTGCAGCGCGCTGCCCGCCACCGCCCCCCAGGCGACATAGACCGCCAGCGAAAACTGGTCGTGATGGGGGCCGTAGTAGAGCAGGGCGGCGATGATGGCGCCGTTCCAGACCACGGGGGCGGCGTAGGAGAGGAAGAAACGATGATGGCTGTTGAGAATGCCCAGGCACCAGGCGGAGAGCACCAGCAAGCCGGCGCCGGGAAAGAAGATGCGCACCAGCTCCACCGTCAGCGCGCGCTGGGGGCCATGGAAGCCGGGGGCGATGATCTCGATCAGCCAGGGCGCGGCCAGCACGCCGATGAGCACCAGCCCGACGGTGAGCAGCGACAGCACCGCCAGTACCGCCCCGGCCAAACGGCGGGCTTCGTCTTTATCGCCCTGGGCGCGCAGCGATACGTAGACGGGGATGAAGGAGGCCGAGAGCACGCCCTCGCCAAACAGGTTTTGCAGCAGGTTGGGGATGCGGAAGGCGGCCTTGAAGGCGTCAGCGGCGGCCGAGTTGCCGAAGTAATGGGCGAAGACGCGCTCGCGCACCAGCCCCGCCAGCCGACTGGAGAGGATGCCCGAGCCCACCAGCGCCGAGGAACGCCGGGCTGAGAAGCGATCCGCCTGGGTCGCGGGGGGCATGATTAAGTTTAAGGGGTGAGGGGTGAGGGGTGAGGAACGCGGGGGGCGACCTTATGGGATGGTTATGTCGCGGTTGATGGCGGTGAGGGCGCCGGTCTGATCCTGCACTACGACGCGCAGGCGGTAGGAACCGGCGGGGGCGCGGAGATCGAAGGCAGGAGCCAGGCCGTTTTTGCGCAGCTTCTTAAAGGTTGCGTTCTTGAGGGCGAGGTCCATTTCGCCGCTCTCGCCGGTGATGAACTTGCCGCTGGGGGAGAACAGGCCGGCGACCAGCATTACGCGTTCGTTGGGCTGTGTGACGCCGACGCGGATCTGCACCCGCGTGGCGCCGGCGGCGGGGGTGAGGTTTACCTGCACCGGGACGGCGGCGGGGGTGTCGCTGCCGTGCATGGCCTGGTTCAGGGCCTGTGCAAGCTCGGCGGGGGTGGGGCCGGGTGGCGGGGCGAAGTAGCCGCGGCGGGCTTCAATCGAAGCGCCGGGGATGGAGGGCGAGAGCGCGATCTTGATCTTGTGCAGCTTGCCGTCGCGCACCAGCGGGGTGGGGGTGAAGGCGAGATCGTAGGTGGAGGCGGGCGCGAGGCCGAGCTGCTCGAAGCCCAGCGTGAGGTCGTTGTTGTTATGGAAGTACAGGCCGCCGGTGGCCAGCGCCATGCTGGCCATGGCATCGGCCTGCGCCTCGGCTTCGGTGACCTTGTTGCTCTCCTCAAACGCCCAAGTGATCATGGGCAGAAAGCCGCGGTTTTCGTCGATCGGCCCAGCAGGGTTTTCGGTGTAGACGCCGCGGTCGTCGAGCGCGTCAATGATCACGTCGTCGCGCAGCGCCTCGCGGATGATGTCTTCCCTTTCCTGCTCCAGGCTTTCGGTAAGGAATCCTGAAGAGGCCAGCACGAGGATTCTCTCCCCCGGCTGCTGGGCGGTGAGCGCCACCGCATTGCGAACCGTGGCCAGCGTGTCCTGGGAGATGCCGAGCGTCATCTGCCAAGTGGCGTCGGCCTGGGTCTCCACCGGGATGCCGCTGGAGGTGGAGGGCGGGGGCGCGCCAAAGGTGCAGTTCAGGCCGCAGTCGCTGGCTCTCAGGGCCGCGTCCTGAGCGGTTTGGGCCAGGTATTGATTGCCGCATGAAATGGCGTCAGCATTGGCCGACTGCAACGCTACGGGGTCATGCAGTTGCGCGAGGAGGTAGGCCGCATAAGGCGTGATGCGCGGGCACTGCGCCAGTCCGTTGGCGCTGGCGCGCGGATGGGCGGAGATGTGAGCGATCGCAGCCGCAAGGGCGGCGCGATCCTGCGTGAAGGCCAGAGTCTGCGTGTTAGAAACGGTGTAGAGCGCCATGAAGCCGCTGCTGCCCAGTTGCTCCTTGAGAAACCGCAGGGCGGCGTTGCGGGCTTCCTGCAGGTCGGTCTGGCTGCTGTTGACGTCGTCGAACAGCAGCGCCACGTAGCGGGGCGCTGCGGCCGTGGCCCCAGCGGGAGCGGGTGCCAGCGCCGGCGCTCCCGGCTGCGGCTCGGCTGACGCCCCGGGCGCGGCGGTGTTGTTGGCATGGAACGAGGTCAGCTTCTGCAAGACGCCGGCGTCGGTGAGGCGGAAGCGATCTTCGGTAAGGCCGGGGATGACCTTGCCGTGCGAGTCGCGCACCACCGCGGTCAGCGGCACGGTGTCGGCGTGCGCCACCAGCACCACGGAGGGGAGCGTATACGGCGCGCTATGCAGGCGAATTTCGCCGGGGGATTGGGCGCCAGCCAGCGCCGCCAGGAGCGCGAATGCTCCCAGCACTCGACTCATATTGCCAACTCTGAGCCGCATGGGGTGTACCTCTGGGCGTAGTGTACAACAGGGGTGAAGGGTGAGGGGTGAGGGGTGAGGAACGCGGGGGCCGCGACTTTTAACGGATGGAACGGCCGGCGGGCGCGGCGGCGTTCTCGCGTATCGGCGCGGCGGGAGGGGCGGAGACGTGGAAGGTGGTCAGCAGCAGGGGTTAGGGGTTAGGGGTGAGGGGGGACGGCGGCGGTGCTAGAGTGCTAGGCATGGATACGGCCACATCCTGGGCCATTGCCACACATGCGCTGACGCGGCGCTTCGAGGCTTTCACCGCGGTGGACAACGTCAGCTTGCAGGTGGCGCCGGGGCAGTTTTTCGGGTTTCTGGGGCCCAATGGGGCGGGCAAGTCCACCACGATCAAGATGCTCACCGGGCTGCTGGCGCCGACCAGCGGCAGCATGGAGATTCTGGGGCTGGATTTTCTGGCTCACCCGGTGGAAGTGAAGCGGCAGATTGGCGTGGTGCCGGAAGGTTTGGCGCTGTTCGGGCGGCTAACCGGGGCCGAGTATCTGAACTTCGTGGGCCGGATGTACGGACTGGATCGGCTGACGGCGGCGCAGCGGGCGGGCGAGTTGCTGGAGTTCATGCAACTGGCCGAGGCCGGACGCAAACTGGTCACCGATTACTCGCACGGCATGCAGAAGAAGCTGGCGCTGGCGGCGGCGGTGATCCACGGACCGAAAGTTTTGTTTCTCGACGAGCCGTTCGAAGGCGTGGACGCGGTGGCGGCGATGACGCTGAAGAACATGCTGCAGAACATGATCGCCCGCGGCGCAACCATTTTTCTCACCAGCCATGTGCTGGAGATCGTCGAGCGGCTGTGCAGCCATGTGGCCATCATTTATAAAGGCAAGCTGGTGGCCCAGGGATCGCTGGAGGAGCTGCGCGCCGGGGTGGCGGCCCAGGCGGCCATGGGAGCAGGGGGCGAAGCTGCCGGCGCAGCGGACGCGGGCGCGGCGGCTGCGAACGAGAAGCTGACGCTCGAGCAGATCTTCCTGCGCATTGTGGGCGGCGAAAGCGGGCCGCGGCCGGAGCTCTCGTGGCTGGCATAGACGACGCGCCCATTTCGACCCGCGTCCAGCTCCGGGCCATCGCCCAGGTGCGCTGGCAACTGCTGGTCAACAGCCTGCGCACCGTCACCGGCACGCTCGAGGCCATCTCGCGCGTGCTCAGCGGCCTAATCTTCGCCGGGCTGGGATTCGGCGGCGCGGTGGGGTTTGCGGTCGGCGGCTGGTGGGCGCTGGGGCATGCACACATGGCGGTGCTGGAGGCGCTGCTGTGGGGGCTGTTTGTCTTCTGGCAGGTTTTCCCGCTGGCCTCGAGCACGTTTTCCGAGCAGGCGGATGTCAGCCAACTGGCGCGCTTTCCGCTCAGCTTCCGCGCCTACTGCCTGGTGCGGGTGGCATTCGGGGCGGTGGATGTGGCGACGCTGGTGGGCGGCTTGTGCTGCCTGGGGCTGACGGTGGGCCTGCTGATCGCGCGGCCCGGACTGGTGGTGTGGATCGTGGCCGGGGTGGGGCTCTATGCCGCCTTCAACCTGCTGCTGGCGCAGATGATCTTCGCCTGGCTGGAGCGGTGGCTGGCGCGGCGGCGCACGCGCGAGTTGCTCACCATCCTGTTTTTCATCGTCATCGTGGCGGTGCAGTTCATCGGTCCGGCGATCAACTACATTGACCGCCACAAGGCCGCCGCCTCCGCCACCGCGTCGCAGGCAGCCGGGCTGCTGCACTACGCCGGCTGGCTGCCGCCCAGCCTGCCGGTGGGCGTCCT
>JBQCEU010000129.1:0-15009 GCA_051959955.1 Terriglobales bacterium
TCCTTGCCCTGGAAGCGCGGCTCTTCCCAAATGTGCGGGTTCTCGGGCGGGGTGGTGCGCAGTTCGACGAGCTGCGGCGGATTGTAGAGCAGATCCCACCAGGCGCCGTTGAGACCCTGATGCGCGTCCACCTTCATGGTGCGGACTTCCTTGCCGGCGCTGTCGAGGATTTCGAGCGTGGCCGGACCGCTGGGAGCCTCGGCCAGGTAGAACTGGAACTGGGGACGGGCCGGCTCGGCCTGGCTGGGATAGACGCTGCGCGCCTGGCGGAAGATCTCACCCGGCTTGAACAGGCGGGTGGCGCCGCCGGCGGGCGCGTCGGGGCTGCCGGTCTGCTCGAGCAGGGTGATGTCGGGCCGGATGTGGAGGCCGCGGCCGTAGGTGGAGATGTCCACGTCGTGGAAGCGCTTTTCGACGTTGATCCAGCTCACCGGCGCGGGCGGCAGGCCCTTCATGAATTTGGTCCAGTGGGCGCCGTCGTCGAGCGAGTAGTAGAAGGCGTGGGCGGTGCCGGCGAAGAGCATGCCCTTGCGGTTGGGGTTCTCGGCGATGGAGAGGGTGTAGTCGAGCGGGTTGGAGGACGGGATGTCGCCGTTGATGCTGGTCCAGGTGGCGCCGAAGTCGGTGGTCTTGAGCAGGTGGGGCTTGTAGTCGTTGTTGCCCGCCATGCGGAAGTCCACGGCGATGTAGGCGGTACCGGGGTCGAAGCTGGAGGGCGAGATTTGGTTGATTTCACCCCACGGCGGCAGATGCAGGTTGGCGGTGACGTCCACCCAGGCGCCGGCGGTCTTGGCCTCGGCGTCCTTGGTGTACCAGAGCTTGCCGTCGTTGGTGCCCGCCCAGAGGAGGCCGCGCTGAATGGGGGAGAAGGCCATGGACCAGACCACTTCGCCGTCGTACTGGGCGAGGTTGTCACCCTCGATGCCGCCGTTGTTCATGATGCGGGAGGGATCCTTGGTGGAAAGGTCGGGGCTGAACTCCATCCAGGAGTGACCCTCGTCGGAGGTGCGCAGCACCATCTGGCAGCCGTAGTAGACGTTCTGGTGGCTGAAGGGGTCAATGACCAGAGGCGAGGTCCAGTGGCAGCGGTAGGGCACCTGGGTGGGCGGTGAATCGAGGGTGATGGCGCTGGGTTCAACCGAGTGGGCCGTGCCTTCGCGGTTGTCAAAGCGGGTGAGCTTGTTGCCGTAGCAGGTGGCCCAGACGATATTCGGATCGGTGGGGTCGGGAACGGTGAAGCCGGATTCGCAGCCGCCGATGCCTGCCTGATAGTCGTTGGCCGCCTCGCGCGGCGTGCCGAAGCCGGGGCCGGCGACCGGGGCGCTGAGGTTGTTGGGGCCGAAGGCCCAGCCCTCCGGCGCCTTCTGCGCCTTGGGATAAGCATCGAGTTTGGCTTGATCCACCTGGTTTCCGCCCCGGCCGCCGCGGCGGAAGAAGCCGCGCCCGAAGGCGCCGCGCGGCATGAAGTCGCTGGACGGCAGCATGCCGTCGCCGGTGGAGTAGGAGCTGTCGCTCTGCACCCGCATGGTGCCGTCGTCCTGACGGTTGGAGTAGATCCAGTAGGGCACCTGGTTGTCGCTGAGGACGTGGTAGTTCTGGCCGTTGGGGAGGGAGACGTTGAGGGCGGTGCCGGCGCCGGTGGCGATGCTGGCGCCGCCGTCGTCGGTGAGCATGTAATGCGCCGGATCGGTGGGATCAATCCAAATGTCGTGGCAGTCGCCGCAGCCCGCCGGGCCGTAGGGCTTGGCGCTGGTGCCGCCGTTGCCGGAGAAGGTCTTGCCGCCGTCGTCGGAGGAATGCAGGCTGCTGGAAGTGATCATCAGGCGGTCGGCGTTGGAGGGATCAACGCCGAGGCGGATGTAGTAGCCGGCGCGGCCGATGAGGGAGCGGTCCCAACTGACGACGGAGAAGTTCTGGCCGCCGTCGTCGCTGCGCCAGAGCGAGCCTTGATCGAAGGTCTGGATGAGGGCGTAGACGCGCTGGGGATTGGAGGGGGCGATGGCAACGTCAATTTTGCCCACCGGCGGCTTGGGGAGGCCGCTGGTGATATGGGTCCAGGTCTGGCCGTTGTCGTGGGAGACGTAGACGCCGCTGCCGGGGCCGCCGCTGGCCTCCACCCAGGTGCGCTGCTGGACCTGCCAGGTGCCCGCCACCATGTCGTTGGGGGTGTTGGGGTCCATGCTGAGGCCGCTGCAGCCGGTCTCAGGATTGACGAAGAGCGTGCGCTTCCAGGTGGCGCCGCCGTCGGTGGAACGGAAGACGCCGCGATCCTGCTGCGGGCTGGTGAGGCGGCCTTCGGCGCAGACGAAGACGTTGTTGATGTCCTTGGGGTTGACGATGATGCGGGCGATGCGGCCGGTGTCGGTGAGGCCCATGTGCTGCCAGGTGGCGCCGGCGTCGGCGGATTTGTAGACGCCGTCACCGATGATGTCGGCGGGGCGGATCACCCAGGGCTCGCCGGTGCCCACCCAGACGGTGTTGTGGTCGGAGGGGGCGACGGCGATGGTGCCGATGGCGGCGGCATCCTGGTTGTCGAAGATGGGCTTGAAGGTGTGGCCGCCGTCGCTGGATTTCCACAGGCCGCCGGAGGCGGAGCCGAGATAGACAGTGGACAGGTCGCCGGGCACGCCGGAGGCGGAGGCGATGCGGGCGCCGGGCGCCGGACCCATGTAGCGGAACTGGAGAGGCGGAGGCGTGGTGGCGCGCTCCGGGCCAGCGGGGCCGCGGCCGAACTGGGCGGCCAGCGGCAGACAAAGAGCCGTGGTGGCGGCGAGGGTCAGGGACCAGCAAAGACGGTTGACGCGCATGAGAACAGGCCTCCGCAGAGAAAAACAACCATATGGTAGGCGCGCGCGGGGGTGAGTGCAACGGGAATTTATAAATTATTTGTAGTTGCCAGTTGCCAGTTGCCAGTTGCCAGTTCAAGGCGCGGAGGGGTTAGCGGTACCTCGGTGATGGGGCGGCCGAGGTTATGGGGCGGTGGGATCGTGCAGGTAGACGGTGGCGCCAGGGGTTAGCGGGCCGGGGCGGAGGATGGCGGCGTAGGCGCCGGCTCGGTTGGCGTTAAGCGCGAGGACGGCTTTCTGGACGGCGGGGGAACTGGCGGCGGTGTCGGGATCCAGGTTGACCATCGAGCAGCGGATGTCGTGCTGGGTGCAGGCGATCTGCAGGACCTGAGGGCCTTCGCCGAGGGTCAGCAGGGAGCCGAGCCAGGCATCCTCCTGGAAGGGCGTGGTGTCGGTCAGGCGGACCACAATATTGGGGCGGAAGCGGCGGGGGTCGAGCGGAAGATCGGCGGCGCGGGCGAGGGCGGCGAGGGTGGCGGTCGAGATGACAGAGATGTCGGCGTCGTCAAATACACCGTGGATGAGCTGCATCATCTGCACCGGTTCGCCACAGCGGCGGGAGATGTCGGCCGCCAACTCGTCGCCGAGAATGGGCAGTTCCCTGCCTGCGGGAGTGCGGACCGTGGCTGCCGAAAGGTCGGGGATGTAGCAAATGAGCTCGGGGCAGCGGCTGGCGTTGAGCCAGGGCCGCGGGCTGGTGCTGTGGAGGCGGCGAAGGGCGAAGCGGCGGTCGCCGGCGCAGCCGTGATGGCCAACTTCGACAGCCGGGAGCGGCTCGGCCGCCATGGACTTGACCGGGTAGCGGAAGATCGCCTCTACCACACCGATGGGCACGGACATGGAAGTAGCATAAGGGAATGAAGGTATTGGTTTGCGGGGCGACGGGGAAGGTGGGATCGGCGGTGGTTCCTGAGCTGCTGCGGCGCGGCGCCGCAGTGCGGGCGCTGGTACGGAAGGCGCCGGCGGCGGGCAGGCTGGCGGACGGGGTGGAGACGGCGATCGGGGATTTGCTGGATCCGCCGTCGCTCGAAGCAGCGCTGCGGGGCGTGGACAAGATGTTCCTGCTGAACGCGGTGGCGGCCGATGAGCTGACGCAGGCGCTGATCGGGTATGGCATGGCGCGACGGGCGGGGGTGAAGCACATCACCTATTTGTCGGTGTACAAGGTGGACCGCTTCCCGGATGTGCCGCACTTCGCCTCCAAGCTGGCGGTGGAACGGGCGCTGCACGCCGGGGATGTCAGCTTTACGATCCTGCGGCCGGGTTTCTTTTACCAGAACGAGGTGGGGATGCGGCCGGTGATGCAGTCGGCGGGGATCTACCCGATGGCGATCGGCAGGAAGGGCATCGCGGCCGTGGATATACGCGACATCGCCGCCGCGGCGGCCATCACGCTGACCAGCAACGGGCACGGCGGCAAGACCTACAGCCCGTTGGGGCCGGGGCAGTTGACGGGGCCGCGGGCGGCGGAGCTATGGAGCCAGGCGCTGGGCCGCAGCGTCACGTATCCGGATGAGAACTGGGATGCCGCCGAAGCGCAGATGCGGCAGTTCATGCCTGCCTGGCAGGCTTACGACCTGCGGGTCATGCTGGAGAGCTACCAGCAGCGCGGCTTTGCGGCCGAAGACAGCGACCGGGCGGCGTTCACTTCCCTGCTGGGCCGGGCGCCGCGCAGTCACGAGGCGATGGTGCAGGAATGGGTGGGACGTTGAACGTGAAGCCGGGCGTGGCACCGGCTGCGCCGGCGGCGAAACGGATTCCGGTGACGGTGGAGCGGCACGGGCGCCGGCTCAGCGACGATTACGGCTGGCTGCGGGAGCGCGAGAACCCGGCGGTGCTGGAGTATCTCGAGGCCGAAAACCACTACACGGCGGCGCTGACCTGCGACCTGCAGCCCGAGGCGGAGAAGATTTATCAGGAGATGCTGGGGCGGATTCAACAAACCGACCTCAGCGTGCCGGTGCGCCGGGGCGGATATTTCTACTACAGCCGCACGGTAGAGGGACTGCAGTATCCCATTCATTGCCGCAAGCAAGGCAGCGTGGAGGGTGAGGAGCAGATTCTGCTCGACCTGAACGAGCTGGCGGCGGGGCTGGAATTTTTGAGCCTGGGGTCGTTTGACGTCAGCGACGACGGGCGGCTGCTGGCGTATACCACCGACACCACGGGGATGCGGCGGTACACGCTGCATGTCAAGAACCTGGAGAGCGGCGAGACGCGCGCGGGGCTGGCCGAGCGGGTGACGTCGGTGGAGTGGGCGGCGGACAACGGCACGCTTTTTTACACCACCGAGGACGAGACCACCAAGCGCAGCGACCGGCTCTGGCGGCTGGCGCTCGCCGGCGGCGCAGCGCGGGAAATTTATTACGAGGCGGACGTGCTGTACCAGATCGGGGTGCAGCGGACGCGCGACCGCGAGTATCTGCTGCTGGGGATCGGGGCAACGGACTCGACCGAATTTCACTATTGGCGGGCGGCGGAGCCGGAGAGCGAGCCGCGGCTGTTTTTGAGGCGGGAGCGGGACCACAAGTACGACCTGGACCACCGCGGCGGGTTGTTTTACATCCGCAGCAACCGCGGAGCGAAGAATTTTCGGCTGCTGACGACGCCGGTGGAGGAGCCGGAAGAGGAGCACTGGACGGAATTGATCGCCCATGATCCGGCGGTGCTGCTGGAGGGGGTGGATTTGTTCCGCGAGCACGCGGTGCTGGTGGAGAAGCACGAGGGACTGGAGCGGCTGCGGGTGATGGACTTCGCCAGCGGGGCGGTGCGTGCGATTGCCGTGCCGGAGGCGGTGTATGCCATGTTTCCTGGGGGAAACCCGGAATTCGACACCAACCAATTCCGCTATCAGTACGAGAGCCCGGTGACGCCGGCGAGTGTCTTCGAGTACAACATGGCGACGGGCGAGAGCCGGCTGCTGAAACAGCAGGCGGTGCTGGGGGGTTACGATCCGACGCGGTATGAGTGTGCGCGGCTGTGGGTGGAGGCGCGGGATGGCACGCGGGTGCCGCTGTCGGCGGTGTACCCCAAAGGCTTCCGGCGGGACGGCAGCGGGGCGGTGCTGCTGTACGGGTATGGCTCGTACGGCTACGGCCTGCCGGCGACGTTCTCGAGCGCGCGGCTGAGCCTGTTGGACCGCGGCATGGCGTACATGATCGCGCATGTGCGCGGCGGCAATGAACTGGGCGAGGCCTGGCACGATGCCGGCATGTTGATGCAGAAGAAGAACACCTTCTTCGATTTCGTGGACGCGGCGGAGTACTTGATCCGGGAGAAGTGGACGCGGCCGGAGCGGCTGGCGATCGAGGGTGGCAGCGCGGGGGGGCTGTTGATCGGGGCGGTGCTCAACCTGCGTCCGGATTTGTTCGGGGCGGCGCATCTGGCGGTGCCGTTCGTGGACGTGATCAACACCATGTGCGACGAGACGCTGCCCCTGACCACGGGCGAGTACCTGGAGTGGGGCGATCCGCGGGAGGAGAAGGCGTTTGCCTACATGCTGTCGTACAGCCCTTACGACAACCTGCAGGCGGCCGAGTATCCGCCCATGCTGGTGACCACCAGCCTGCACGACAGCCAGGTGATGTACTGGGAGCCGGCAAAGTATGTGGCCAAGCTGCGGCGACTGAAGACCAACGACACGCCGTTGCTGTTGAAGACGAACCTGGCGGCCGGTCACGGCGGCGCCAGCGGGCGCCATGACCGGCTGCGGGAGATTGCGTTTGAATACGCCTGGCTGATGCGGGAGACGGGGGTCCTTTAGAGGTTGGCGGTTGGCGCTTGGGCGCGGCGGCGGCGGTCGGAGACCAGCGCCAAGCCGAGCAGGGCGAGGGCGCCGGTGGAGGAGAGCAGCCAGGTGGCCGGTTCGGGGGTGGTCACCGGCGGCGTGGTGGACCAGGAGCCGTTGGCGTAGGCATAGTACTGGACCGAGTTGCAGCCCTGGCAGGGCGAGAACGAGGTGTCGTCCAGCTGATCGCCGGGAAAGTTGAGGGTCAACAACTGCATGGTGGGAGAGGCGCCATAGTTGGTCTGAATGAAAACTTCCCACTGGGTAATGTTGCCGCCGGCGTCGGTGCTGAAGATGAAGCCGGTGTTCAGGTTGGCGGTGGCGTTGGTGACGGTGTCGGAGGGGTCGCCGTCGGTGAATTGAAAGCTGGTCGGGGTGACGTTGGCGTAGCTCAGATTGGCAGCCAGAGGCGAGGACAGCGTCATGGTGACGTCGAGATAGCAGGGCTGGCCGGCGACACACGAATAGGGCGCGTTGGCGGTCGGCGGGTAGTTGCTATACAGGTTGTAGGGGGTGCCGGTGTAGTAGTAGGTGATGGGGCTGGCTTGGGCCAGCGGGGCCAGGGCCGCCATGGCCAAGGCGAGGATGACGGTTCCGAAAAGGGTGCGGCTGCTGGGCATACACTGGCGCCTCCCGAGCGCCCGGACTGGCACGATTCCAGCAGATGGAATGCCAAACCACGAACGCTGATAAGGCGGGGCTTAGGCGGCCGCGGCTGGGAGCGGGTATGCAACCGCTTGCGCAGGGACGGCACAGGGGTGAGCGAGGGCGCGGAGTGCGCAAAGGAATGCAGCATCGCGAGTCAGGCGGGCGGGGTCCGGCTAAGCGGCAGTAGCAAAGTTTGGCGGAGCGGGAGTGGTGGCGGGCGTGCAGAGGGGGAAACAGCCGGGGAATCAGCGAAAGGACGTGAAGGATGGGAATATCTCGTGGGGGGAGGCTGAGCGTGGCGTTGCTGGCGTTGCTGGCTTTGGGCCGCGCGGGGCGGGCGTACGCGGATGGGCTGACGATCAATGCCCTTTATGATCCCAGCGTCACGCCGGCGGAACAGGCGGTGATCCAGAACGCGATTGGGTTCTATGAGAGCACGTTCAGCAATCCGATCTCGGTGGGGATCACGTTCACGGCGTTTGAGCCGACGAATAATCTGATCGGACAGAGTCAGTGGCCGGGCTATACGCCGACGCTGTACTCGCAGTTTCAGGCGGCGTTGGCGGCGGCCTCGAGCGGGGATACCACCGACGCAACGGCGCTGGCGAATCTGCCCGCGAGCACGCCCACCAGCGATGGGACGGTGTATGTCAAGCCGGCGGATGCGGCGGCGCTGGGACTGGGGCCGAGCACGGTGACCGGCAACATCGTACGCATTTACATGGATGCGACGCCGACCGGGGGCTGCGATCCCACCGTGTACTACTGCTACAACCTGGAGACGGCGGTGGAACACGAGATCAACGAGATCCTGGGGCTGGGGTCGGGAGCGGGGTTTGGGCTGACGCTGCCGGAGGACATGTTCCGCTACAACGCCGGAGGGCAGCTCAGCTTTTACGCCAACGGGGGGAGCGGCAACACCGGAAACGCCTATTTTTCGCTGAACGGGACCACCGATCTGGCGCAGTTCGACAACCAGAACGACGGCGGCGACTTTGGCGACTGGCAGAGCCAGCCGTTGCCGAATGTAGACCAAGTGCAGGATGCGTGGCTGACGCCGTGTCCCTATGGACCGGCGGCGGATTGCACCGGGGTGACGATGACGCGGGACTCGGCGGAGACGACGGCGCTGGACGCCATCGGCTACAACCTGCAGCCGGCGGAGACCCCGGAACCGGCGAGCCTGTGGCTGATGGGAGGCGGGGTGCTGGTGCTGCTGGGGCTGGGATGGCGGCGAGGGGTGGGGGCGCGCGGCTGCCAGGCCAGGCATTGACTGGCGCGGGACCCCGCGTGACTGCGCCACGCGACCCGCTTGACGCTCGACCGGGCCACGTAGTCTGCCGGGGGCGCGAACGAGCCACCGGCTCGTTCGCCACAGCGTGAATTTCGCAGCCTTCCGCGCCGGCTTGGCCCGCAGTGCCAGCGGCGCGGCCCCGCGTGGTAAGGAGTGGGGCGGGGCGATAAGCGGCGCGGTGTGTTTGATCGCGGGCGCCCGGCTTCGCACTCTCGCTGGTTCCTGCGGCCTTGCGCCGCTTGCTTCTCGCCCCTTCCACAAGAGTCGCTGCGGCATTGACAGGCGCGGACCCCGCGCCGAGGGAACCGCCATTCCGAATTTCGCGGTTCTGACCCTGCGACCTTGCCCCATGCCGCTGGGGCAACTCGGGCCCTGCCGCCAGTGGTGGGGCTTACACTGACTACGTGGAAGTAGTCGGTCATTTCGAGCTTCTGGAGAAGTTGGGCGCGGGCGGCATGGGCGAGGTGTTCAAGGCCCGTGATCAGCGGCTGCACCGCTTCGTGGCGCTGAAGTTTCTGCCGGAGACGGCGGGGGCGCAGGCGCGCGAGCGTTTCCAACGCGAGGCGCGGGTGATCGCCGCGCTCAACCATCCCCACATCTGCACGTTGTATGAGATCGGCCAGGAGGGGGAACGGCCCTATCTGGTGCTGGAGCTGCTGGAGGGTGAGAGCCTGCGGGCGCGGCTGGCGCGGGGCGCGGTGCCGGCGGGGCAACTGTTCGAATGGGGATCGCAGATCGCCGACGCGCTGGACGCCGCCCACCGCCACGGGATTCTGCACCGCGATCTGAAGCCGGACAACATTTTTGTGCTGCCGAGCGGGCATCTCAAGGTGCTGGATTTCGGGCTGGCACGGATGCAGGGCGAGGCCGGGCCAGAAGATCTGACCATGACGTCGCCGGGCGTGATCATGGGCACGATTCCCTACATGTCGCCGGAGCAGGCGAAGGGGGAAGACCTGGACGCGCGCAGCGACATTTTCAGCTTCGGGTCGGTGTTTTACGAGATGGCGGCGGGGCGGAGGGCGTTTGGGGCGCGCAGCGCGGCCGAGGCGCTGGCGGCGGTGCTGCACGAGCAGCCGATTCCGCCGGCGCAGGTGCGGCCGGAGCTGACCGCCAAGGTGGACGAAATCGCCGCGCGCTGCCTGGAAAAAGACCGCGAGCTGCGCTATCAGTCGGCGGCCGACCTGCGCAGCGAGCTGCGGCGCTGGAGCCGGAACCCGTCCGGAGCGGCGGAGGCGGGGGCGGCGTCCAGCGCCCGGCCGACGGCGGCGGTGACGGGCACGACGGCGGCGGTGACGGGCACGGCGACGGCGGTGACGGGTGGGGCGACGGCGGTGACGGGCTCGGCGACGGCAGTAACGGGCGCAGTGACGGCGGGCAGCAGGCGGGGATGGTGGCGGTGGGCGGCGGCGGGGCTGGCGCTGGCGGCGGCGGGGCTGGGGTGGTGGCGCTACGGCCGGAACCCGGCGCCGGCGCCGCACCTGCAGTTCCGGCAGTTGACCTTCAGCGGGCAGGTGGTGGACGCGGTGATCTCGCCGGACGGGAAGTTTTTTGTGCACATTGATCTCGATCCGCGGGGCACGTCGCTGCACCTGTTTTCGGTGGCCAGCGGCAGCGATGTGGAGATTGTGCCGCCGAGCGACGGGTGTTGCCAGTCGCCGACGTTTTCCGCCGATGGGGGCGAGATCTATTTCCTGAAGAAGACGCAGATGTACAGCGTGCCGGTGCTGGGAGGCACGGTGCATCCCATCGCCAGCGGGGTGTGCAGCGGGGCGGGCATGTCGCCGGACGGGAGCCAGATCGCCTACCTTGCGGGGCCCAGCGGACGGGAGCTGATGCTGGCGAAGCCGGACGGGTCGGGAGCGCACCGGCTGCAGCAGGCGGCTTCGGGCGGGTACGCCTCGCAGTGCTGGACGAGCACGGTGGGAGCACCATCGCATTCGCCGACGTGGTCGCCGGACGGGCACTGGATCGCGCTGGCGTGGGTGCCGGCGTCGGGCTCGGGGCGGGTGACGCTGGTCAACGCGCAGACGGGTGAGCAGCGCGAACTGGGGCCGCCGGTGCTGGCGGTGACCGCCGATGTGAACTGGCTGCCGGACGAGAGCGGGCTGATCCTCACCGCCGCCCTGCCGCAAACCGCGGCGCCGCAGGTGTGGGAGATCACTTATCCGGGCGGGCAGATGCGGCAGTTGACCCAGGACCTGCAAGGCTATACGGCATCGAGCGTGGCCACGACCGGACAGTTGGGGCTGGTGCATGCGGTGCCGCAGTCTTCGATCTGGGTGCAGAAGGCGGCGTCGGGGCCGTTTGCGCAACTGCCGGGCGGCGGCACCGATCTGGCGGGGGTGCAGGGGGTGGTGTGGGACGGCAAGGGCGGGTTGATTGACATTCGCCTGCCCGGAGGCAAGCCGCAGATCTGGGCGGAGAAGAGCGATGGCAGCGGGGCGCATCCGGTGTCGTCGGGGGCGCTGCCGCTGGAGGCGTACGGACTGCTGGCGGCTCCCGACGGGCAACTGGTGTTCGGTGACGGGGAGCTGGCGTCGCGGATTTGGCGCATCCATGGCGACGGCACCGGGCTGACGCAAGTGGTGACCCTGCCGGCCAGCACCTCGGCCTACGATCCCAGCCTGCTGCTGGGAGGCCGGGAGGTTGGATATCTGCTGGCGCCGCCCAACAGCGACGAGACGCTGTGGATGGCGCCGCTGAACGGCGGCGCGCCGCCGCGGCAGGTGTGGAACGGGCTGATATACGCCGGCACCAACCCGGCCTCGCCGGACGGCGCGCGGGTGTTCGCCATCAGCCGCACGGCCCACCAAGGCGGCCAGGCGGTGATCATCCGGGTGGATGGGAAGCAGCCGCAGATCACCCCGGTGCAGGGTTTTGACCGGGCCACGATGGGGCTGCCGTGGGCGTGGACACCCGACGGCAGCGGCATCGTCTATGTGCACAGCGTGGGCAGCACCGACAACCTGTGGGTGTTTCCGCTGGGCGGAGGTTCACCGCGCGCGCTAACGCATTTCCAGGATTTGAGCATCAACCACTACGACTTCGCGCGCGACGGGCGGCTGGCCATCAGCCGCGGCTCGAACAACGCCGATGTAGTGGTGGCGACGGGACTGGGCGGGCATTGATTGGCGCGGGACCCCGAGTGGCTGCGCCACTCGACCCGCTTGGCGCCCGACCGGGCCGGGGGCCCCTTGAACCCCAGCCCGGTCGGGGCATTGATTGGCGCGGGACCCCGAGTGGCTGCGCCACTCGACCCGCTTGACGCCCGACCGGGCCGGTGCCGGCGGCGCGGCGCCCGCGTCAGGCGGCTGGGAGTTTAAGGGCAGCCGCTTGGTCAGGCGACGCGTTCGCGTTCGCGGGTGGAGGGATGCATTTCGCGGCCGCAGCAGCAGCGCGGGTTCTGGTCACCACCCGCGCCCTCGTTGGCGCCGCGGGTGACTTCGATTTCGCAGCCGCAATCGGGGTTGCTGCAGGTGTAACGCTCGCCGGCTTCCATGGCCATGAGAAGACCCTCCTGTCTGGCTATGGATGCGCCGAGCTAGGTCAGGATGCCTACGGGAATGCCGCGGGAATGCTGGATCTGGGGGAGAAAGATGATGGCCACCAGAATGACGATCACCAGCACGGCGATGCCGATATAGCCGAGAATGACGCCGGCCAGAGCCATGCCGCGGCCGGCGGAGCGGCCCTGGGAACGCGCAATCTGGCCGAGAGCGATGTGACCGAAGATGACGGCCAGGATGGAACCGATCCAGTAGAGCCAGAGAATGCCCAGTACCAGGCTGGCGATGGCCATGCCGTTGGTTTCCGCGGTCGAAGGCGGCTGCTGCACTACGGGCGAAGCGTTGTAGATGGCCGGGTTGAGCTGGGCGGCGCCGCACTGAGGGCAGGTGGAAGCGGAAGCCTCCATGGCTTGGCCGCAGCGGAAACAGAACTTGGGGCGGTCGTCGGCGGGAGCCGGCGGCGGCAGAGGCGGCGTGGCGTCGCTCATGGGGCGAAGCATAGCACAGCGCGAGCGGCGCAGCCGCTCGCGCTGTGGGGGGCGGGCGCTTCGCGCCCGCCGGGGATGCCCGCGGTGCGGGCATGGGGGTTCGCTGCGCGAACGGGGGCCTATTGATAGGCGCGGGACCCCGAGTGGCTGCGCCACTCGACCCGCTTGACGCTCGACCGGGCCGGGGACCCCTGGAGCCCCAGCCCGGGCGGGTGCGCGCCTCGTTGTTTGCCGGGGGGGCCGCCCCTGCGTGCATTTCGCAGCCTTCCACGCCGACTTGGCCCACAGTGCCGACGGAGCGGCCCCCGCGTATGGCGGCAGCGGCGGATGAGGCGAATTTCGGCGAGGTCGAGGGCGTCCTTAAGGCGGCGCGGGCCCTGTGCGGCTTCGCCGCGCGCTGCGCTCAGGCGGCGGTGCGCTGCAGGCGGATGCGGAAGAGCTCAGGCCCGCGTTGTTCGTAGGTCCAGTCGAGTTGGCCGGGGCGGGCCTGCTCGATCTGGAAGCGGAGAGGCTGAGGGTCGTGGTCGTTGACGATGAAGAACGATTCGCCGGGAGCGAGGCGGTCAAAGGCGTAGAAGACCGTGCTGTGGCGCTGGGGACGGGGGACGGGGCGCAGGTCGAGATCGCGGCCCTGGGGAGCGAGCGAGTTCCAAAGGGCCTCGCCGGCGGGGCGGATGAAGGTAACCAGCAGGCGGGCGTCCTCAAGGGCGCGGAGACGGTAGGCGTCGCCAGGGGCGAGGCGCAGGAATGCACCGACAGGCATCTCCTGGGCGGCGTCGCCCTGGCCGAGGGTAAGGCGGCCCGAGAGGGTGTAGAGGGTGATCAGGCCTTCGGTGACGTGGTCGTTCAATTCCTGACCGGAGCGCAGGGATACCAGCAGGACGCGGGAAACCGGATCCTCGCTGAGGACGCGGTGACCGATTTGTTTGTCGTTGAAATCCTGGACGTCGGCGGTGGCAATGGGGTTCACCGGTCCAGAATAATGGGCCGGCGAAGCGGTTCGCCGTGATCGGAGTCACAGCTTTGATTGGCGCGGGCCCCTGTCGGCTGCGCCGACATCCCGCTTGACATGCACCCCAAGGGGCGCAGGGCTGGGGGCCCCATTGCCCCAGCCCGGCACGGCGTTCAGGGGGGCGCGGGCCCCTGTCGGCTGCGCCGCTCGACCCGCTTGACGCTCGAGGGTTTGAGGTGCCCCGGCGCGAGGCTCCGCCGCGCCTTCTGAAGATGCGGAGCCGGGCGCGGCCGCCCGGCGAAGCGTCGCTGGAGGTCTGAAAGAGCGGGCGGTGCGGCGGAGCCGCGCCGGGCGCCCGCGATCAAGGAATGGAGCCGACGTCCGGGCTTGAACCGGAGACCTGCTGATTACGAATCAGCCGCTCTACCAACTGAGCTACGTCGGCGCCAGGGACTATTTTAATGGAAACTGGCGGCGGGCGGGACAGTATATAGACTTCATGGAGCTGGGACACGAGCTGGTTCAGGACGTTCGCTACTGCCTGCGGTGGCTGGGACGGGCGCCGGGGTTTACGGCGGTGGTGGTGATTACGCTGGCCCTGGGGATCGGGGCCAATACCGCCATCTTCAGCCTGGTGAATGGGGTGCTGCTGCGGCCGCTTCCCTTCCCCCATCCGCAGAAGCTGGTGCGGGTGTACTCCGAATTCCCGACGTTTCCCCACGGCGGGCTGCACAAGTTCTGGATTTCGGGGCCGGAGTACCTGGAACTGCGGCAGAATGCACATTCCTTCCAGTCGCTCGACGCCTGGACCACCGACGACTTCAACCTGAGCGGCGGCGCGCAGCCGCTGCGGGTGCATGGGGCGCGGGTGACGGGTGGGCTGCTGGCCACGCTGGGCGTGCAGCCGGCGCTGGGACGTACGCTGACGGCCGGCGATGACCAGCCGGGAGCGGCGCGGACGGCGGTGCTCTCGTGGCCGCTGTTCCAACAGGCGTTCGCCGGCAACCGCGGCGTGGTCGGGCAGACGGTGGAGTTGGACGGCGGGCAGTGCACCATCGTGGGCGTGATGCCGGTGGGGTTCCAGTTTCCCCTGGGCGAGACCGAGCCGGTCGAGATGTGGACGCCGCTGCAGTTGAACCCGGCCAAGCCGGGAGGGTGGGCGAGCCATTATCTGTACCTGGTGGGGAGGCTGCGGCCGGATGCGAACCTGGCGCAGGCCCAGGGCGAGATGCGGGGGCTGGTGGCGGGGTGGACGCCGATGGGACACTCGGCGCACCAGCACAACTTCACCAGCGACAACCATCCGGTGTCGAGCTATCTGCTGCAGGATGAGGTGACGGGCGGAGCGAAGCCGGCGCTGGAACTGCTGCTGTGGGCGGTGGGCTTTGTGCTGCTGATCGCCTGCGTCAACGTGGCCAGCGTGCTGCTGGCGCGGGCCGAGGCGCGGCAACGGGAGATCTCGATTCGCGGCGCGCTGGGAGCGGG
>JBQCEU010000130.1:0-2249 GCA_051959955.1 Terriglobales bacterium
CACCACTTCTTCGGTCAGCTCTTCATCATCGAAGATGACCACTTCCTTGATGTTCCGCACGCCGCGCTTCAGGTCCTCGCCGAGCGCAACGATCTCCCGAATCACCACCGGCGAGCGCGAAATCGCCTTCAGCACGCGCAACTGCCCGCGCTCGATGCGCCGCGCAATCTCCACTTCGCCTTCGCGCGTCAGCAGCGGCACCGTGCCCATCTCGCGCAGATACATGCGGACGGGGTCGTTCGTCTTCTCCAGCGTCCCCCGAGTCAGATCGAGTTCGACGTCTTCGCCTTCTTCGCCCTCGAACTCGTCGCGCTCCCCGGCAATCTTCGGGCCGCCTTCGAGGATGTCAATGCCCTGCGTCCCGATCGTCGTGATCAGGTCGTCAAGATCGTCGGGCGAATTCACGTCTCCCGGCAGAAGGTCGTTGACCTCGTTGTAGGTCAGGTATCCCTTCTCCTTGCCCGCATCGATCAGCTTCTGAATATCCTGTTCGTACTTGTCGTCTATCGCCAAGCGGATGGCTCCCCGCGTGAAATTTTTCGGATCTGTCTCACCTGGAGGGTACGAGGTGCGGTCGGGGCCATAATAGGCGCAACCCGCTTCGGCTCAATGGCCTGCGGGGACGAAGGCGCACGTCTGCCCAAGACGTTCAGAATACCATGAAAACACCGTAAATCCGGCAATTTGTGCCAGTTCCGGGTGCGTTCCGGTAAGCCAACGTCGATTCCTTTGGGACAAGTCCTCAATCCCTTAGATGTGGAAATCCATGAATTGTTTCATCGGCAGCTTCCGTCAGGCCGAAATTGCGGCCAGCCACCCGGTACCATCGGGTTTTTGCTACGGGCGGTACGCCACCAGCCACGGGCTACACTCTGGACCATGGACTCCGACTTCTCCCGGCGCGTGAAGGAGCAGGCCGACATCGTCCGCATCGTCGGCGACTACGTGCGCCTGCGCAAGGCCGGAGCCCAGAACTACAGCGGCCTCTGTCCCTTCCACAAGGAGAAGACCCCCTCCTTCAGCGTCCATGCCGGACGCCAGTTCTACCACTGCTTCGGCTGCGGCCAGTCCGGCGACGTCTTCTCCTTCGTCCAGAAGGTCGAAAACGTCGGCTTCCCCGAGGCCGTCCGCGAGGTGGCGAAGAAATGCGGCATCCCGCTGCCGAAACGCGAATTCGCCAGCCCCGAAGAAGCCGCCGAACATCAACAGCGCCGTAAGTTGCTGGAAATCCATGAAGTTGCCACCGCGTGGTTCGAAGAGCAGCTCCGCTCCGCCGAGGGCGCTCTGGCCCGTGAATACCTCTCCGGCCGCGGACTCAGCCCCGAAGGCATCGCCAAATTCCGCATCGGCTATGCTCCCGACAACTTCCATGCCCTCCGCGCGCGCCTCGAGCCCCTGGCCGACACCGAAACCCTCCGCCTCTCCGGCCTTTTCTCCTGGAAGGAGCAGGAAGACGGCTCCCCCGGCCCCTTGTACGCCCGCTTCCGCAAGCGCGTCATGTTCCCCATCGCCAACGAAGGCGGCCGGGTGATCGCCTTCACCGCCCGCACGCTCGAATCCGGCGACAAGACCGGCCCCAAGTACCTCAACTCGACCGAGACCCCCCTCTACTCCAAGGGCCAGGTGCTCTTCAACCTCGACAAGGCCCGCCAGGCGATCCGCAACGACGGCGGCGCGGTCCTCGTCGAGGGCCAGATGGACTGCATCTCCGTCTTCCTCGCCGGACTCCCCAACGTCATCGCCACCAGCGGCACCGCCTTCACCGAACATCAGGTCC
The DNA here is from genome assembly GCA_051959955.1 of Terriglobales bacterium. GTDB lineage: Bacteria > Acidobacteriota > Terriglobia > Terriglobales > SCQP01 > SCQP01. The sequence goes on from JBQCEU010000130.1 coordinate 1,778, forward strand.
GCCTCCTCCGCCGCTACGCCTCGAAAGTCATCGTCAACTTCGACCCCGACACCGCCGGAGCCAATGCAGCCGAAAAATCCATCGCCCTGCTCACCGAAGAAGGCTTCGACGTCCAGGTCCTCACCCTCGAAGGCGGCCTCGACCCCGACCGCTACGTCCGCGATCGCGGAGCCCGCGCCTACGCCCAGGCCCTGCGCGCCTCGCCGCCTTACCAGAGCTACCTCATCGAACGCGCCCGCCAGCTTTTCCCCGGCCGCGACCCCAAAGCGAAGACCGAAGCCCTCAACTACCTGCTGCCCCACATCCGCCGCATCCCCAGCCGCATCGCCCGCGATGCCTTCGCCAACGATGCAGCCCAGGCCCTCGGCGTGGATTCAACGCTGGTCCGCGCTGAACTGAAGGACGCCGCCGTCCGCCGCCGCGATCACATCGCCGCCCACGACCAGTCCCTTACCCACGCCGAAAAGATCCT
>JBQCEU010000131.1:0-2133 GCA_051959955.1 Terriglobales bacterium
GGCCAGGTCGCTGACGCCGGTGTGCTCGGAGATGGAGAGCACGTTCTTCCAGGTGGCGCCGCCGTCGGTGGTCTTGAAGACGCCGCGGTCGCCGCCCGCACCCCAGAGCGGCCCTTCGGCCGCCACGTAGACCACGTTGGAATCGCGCGGGTCCACGAGGATGCGGCCGATGTGGCGGGAGTCCTTGAGGCCGAGGTTGCGCCAGGAGGCGCCGCCGTCGTCGGAGCGGTAGACGCCGTCGCCATAGCTCACCGTGCGCTGGGCGTTGTTTTCGCCTGTGCCCACCCAGACGGTGGTGGGGTGGCTGGGGTCGAGCGTGATGGCGCCGATCGAGTAGCTGCCCTCGTGGTCGAAGATGGGGGTGAAGGTGGCGCCGTCGTTGGTGGTTTCCCAGACGCCGCCCGAGGCCGCCGCCACGTAGTAATGGCTGGGCTTGCCGGGCTCGACCGCCAGGCCGACGATGCGTCCGCTGACGATGCCGGGGCCGATGGAGCGGAGGCGGAGGCCGGCGATGGAGGCCGGGGTCAGGCCGGCGGTTTCGGCGGTGCGGGCGGGGGCTTGGGCCAGGGCAAGGGCAGAGACGAGCACGGCCGCGCCGGCGAGGCGGGCCCAAAGGCGGAGAGCGGAGCGCATGTGGGCCATGCTACCTTGCCGAGCAGCGCGCGGTCTATATGGATAAGGCCTTGCGTCGGCGTACCAGCATCGAAGCTGGTATCAAAATATGGTAACTTGAGGCTATGGCGGCCGAGGGGATGCGGAAGATCACGCTGGAGGTGCCGGTTGAGCTGCTGGAGCGGGCGCAGCGGGCTAGTGGAACCGGGGTGACGGAGACGGTACGCGCAGGGTTGAGAAAGCTGGTGGCGGCGGAGGCCTTTGAGCAGTTGCGGAAGCTCCGCGGATCCCTGGGGCCGGGCCTGACGTGGCAGGAGTTGAAGGACAAGAAACCGCCGGTGAGGATGCGGGCACGCGCGGCGGCGCGGAACAAGGGGGGATTATGGCGGCAGCCGGAACGCGGAAAGTAACGGTTGAGTTGCCGGTCGACTTGTTGGAGCGGGCGCAGCGGGCGACCCAGGCGGGAGTCACCGAAACGCTGCGCGCCGGGTTGCGGGAGTTGGCGGCGGCGGACGCGTTTGAGGGTCTGAAAAGGCTCCGCGGCAAGGTCAGGTTTGGGATGACCTGGCAGGAGTTGAAGGGCAAGGAGCCGCTGGAGGAGGCAGTGCATGCAGGCGCCGCGGCGCGGCATAAAGGTTGATTGTCGCCGACTCCAGCACGTGGGTTGCTTACATTGAGCGCGCCGTGGGCGCGGATGTGGAGGCGCTGCAAGGGGCGGTTGACGACCACGCCGTGAGGATGGCGCCGGCCGCGCTGGTGGAGTTGCTCAGCGGCCCGCAATTGTCGGCGGAGACGGTTGGATTTCTGACATCGATTCCGCTGCTCGAAGTCCTGCCCGGCTATTGGCAGCGGGCGGGGCTGCTGCGCGCCGGGGCATTGGCCGGCGGGCGCAAGGCGGGGCTGGGCGACGCGCTGATTGCGCAGTCGTGTCTGGACTACGATCTGCCGCTGCTGACGCGCGACCACGACTTCGCGGCGTTTACCGCGGCGGGTTTGCGGCTGCTGCCGCGGGGGTGAGGGCGCGGCGGATGGCGGCGCGGAGCGAAGTCTCGAAGGTTTCGGGGACGAAGCCGGACTGGCGGTAGACGATGCGACCGGCGGGGTCGAGGATGAGGGTGGTGGGGAGGGAGTCAATGCCCAGGAAGGCGCCCAGGCCGGCGTCGAGCCAGGTGGAGTGGCCCCAGTGCTGGGTGTCGAGGAAAGGGGCGACGCGGGTGGGGTCTTCGTCCTCGTTGACGGCGACGAATATCACGTTGTGATTGGTGGCGAACTCCTGTTTGAGCGCCTCGAGCAAGGGGTGCTGGATCTTGCAGGGGCCGCACCAGGTGGCCCAGAAGTCCATGACCACCACCTTGCCGCGGTCTGAGGAGAGGCGGTGAGCGGCGCCGTCGAGCGACTTGAGAACGAAGTCGCCGGCTTGTGACGCCTGGGCGTTGCCGACGGCGCGGGGGTGGAGGGTCTGATCCTCGGCGGCGTCGCGGGCGGCGGCCTGGTCGAAGCGGCGTAGGATGAGGTCGCCGA
>JBQCEU010000132.1:0-12461 GCA_051959955.1 Terriglobales bacterium
ATGTCAATTTTTACGGCAGCCGCGCTCCCGTCGCCTATGTGAATCAGGCGGCCGTCGCTCAGGTCGCCGCCGGCGCGCCGGCGCTGCAGAAGGCCACCGGCGAGGGCACGGTGGTGGCGCTGATTGACAACGGCGTGGATCAATTCAATCCTGTGCTGCGCAAGTCGCTGCTGGCGCGTGAGGGCTGGAACTTTTACGACAACACCCCCAACTGGTCCGCCTGGGCCGACCTCGGCCAGTCCACGGCTTCGGTGCTCAACGGTCAGTCCACGGCTTCGGTTCTCAATCAATCCACCGCCTCGGTGCTGAACTGGCTGCGCGGATTGCAGGGCTGCCCCGACGGCGGCGGTTCGACCACATCCTCCAGCGACGGCCAGTCCACCGCTTCGGTGCTCAACGGCATCACCCAACTGGATCAATCCACCGCCTCGGTGCTCAATGGCCAGGAGAAGCTGACCAACTTGGTGCTGGCGCTGATCGAAAAAATCCTGCAGTGCGATCCTGACTTCGGCCACGGCACCGCCGTCGCCGGCATGATCCACGTCATCGCCCCGGAGGCCAAAATCCTTCCCATCCGCGCCTTCGGCCCCGGCGGGGTGGCCACGGCGGCGGCCATCTACGAATCCATCACCTACGCCATTGATCACCACGCCAACGTCATCAACATGAGCTTCAGCTCCACCGGCCTTGACCCCAACGTGGCGGCGGCGGTGCAGGAGGTGGTGAGCAAGGGCATCATCGTCGTGGCCGCGGCCGGCAACGGCAGCGTCTCCGATGCCGTCTTCCCGGCTTCGCTGCCCGGGGTGGTGGGCGTGGGCTCGGTGGATGGCTGCGGCGCGGCCACCCCCACCGGCGCCTGTGTCGCCAACCCGCCGCTGCTGCGCGCCGGCTTCTCCAACTTCGATCCGCCCACCGGTATCGTGGATGCCGATGTCGCCGCCCCCGGCGTGCAGTTGCTGACCACCTTCCCCGGCTTCGGCCTCATCTGGGCCACTTCCAGCGGCACCTCCTTCAGCGCGCCCATCGTGGCCGGCGAGGCGGCGCAACTGGTCGAGCTGCGCCAGAGCGGCGCCGCCAACCGCTCCGACATCGAGAGCTCCGCCGATCCTTCCATCCCCGGCGCGCTCGACGGCGGCCTGGGCCACGGCCTGGTGCAGGTGCTGGGCGCCCTGAAGCTGGCGCCTGCTCCGCTGACCCACGGCAACGGTCATGGCCACGGCCACTGATCCTGCCGCTCCCGCGGCGGCCGCCAGCGCCTCCTACATTGACGCCGTAGCCTGCGCCATGGGCGCGTTGGTGGACCTGCGCGACCTCGGCACCGGCGTGCACAGCACCCAGATCGTCGAGCTGGCCATCGCCGTCGGCGCCCATTACGGATGGGAGACCCGCCAGTTGCGCGAGCTGGAGATCAGCGCCACCCTCCACGACATCGGCAAAATTGGCATCCCCGACACCATCCTGCACAAGCAGCAGGCGCTCGACCCCGCCGAAGCCGCCCTGATGCGCCGCCATCCCGAATACGGCTGGGCCATCCTCCGCCAGGTCCCCGGCTTCGAGTGGGTGGCGCTGCACATCCTCCACCATCACGAACGCTGGGACGGCACCGGCTACCCCGGCAAGCTCAAGGGCCGCGAAATCCCGCTCGGCGCCCGCATCCTCTCGGTCGTGGATGCCTTCCACGCCATGACCAGCGACCGCCCCTACCGCAAGGGCCTGCCGGTCACCGAAGCCTGCGCCCGCCTCCGCCAATCCGCCGGCACCCAGTTCGACCCCGACGTGGTCGCCATCTTCGTCGAATACGCCCAGCGCATGTACGCCACCCCCCCCGCCGCCGCCTCCTTATCCGGCGCCTAGGCCGGAACCGTGCCGATCACCGTCCAGCTTCAGCCGCCCCGCCGCGAGCTCTCGCTCTGCATCCGCCTCGGTTCCTGCTCATGGTCGCCGCCTGCGTCGTCCTGGCGCTTCTTGTTTTCGCGCCCGCCCTTGACTTGGCCCTTTACGCCGCCCTCGTTCACAGCGCACGCCGATTCCTCGCTCGCCGGCGGCACGCCTCAGTCCCTCCTATGATTCCCTGAGCGACTGCGGTCCAATTGTCACCCCGCCCGAGCTCGAGACTCGCACTTCAACTGGCAACTGGCAACTGGCAACTGGCAACTGGCAACTGGCAACTGGCAACTGGCAACTGGCAACTGGCAACTGCCAACCGGCAACTGGCAACTGCCAACCGGCCACTGCGAGCTCTACCCCAGCGCCTCGCCCACCAGCGCCGCCTGTTCCTGCGTGTGCCGCCGCAGCGAGCCGGTGGCCGGGCTGGCGCTGGGCTTGCGGCTGACGTGCGCCAGGCTGGCGCCCGTCGGCAGCAACGCCTGCAGCCGCGGCGCGACAAACGTCCAGGCGCCCATGTTCTCCGGCTCTTCCTGTGCCCAGCAGAGTTCGCTCAGCGCGGAGTAGCGACGCAGCTCGGCGGCGATGGCCTCGGCCGGGAACGGATACAGTTGCTCCACCCGCACAATCGCCACGCCGGCCTTTTTCTGCGCCTTCCGCGCCTTCGCCAGGTCGTAGTAAATCTTGCCGCTGCACAGCAGGACGCGCCGCACCTGTCCGGCATCGGCCTCGCTGTCGCCCAACACCGTCTGGAAAGCCCCGGTGGTGAGCGCGGCCAACGGCGATGCCACTTCGGGATGCCGCAGCAGGCTCTTCGGCGTCAGCACCACCAGCGGACGGTGCGGCCGCCGCAGCCCCTGGCTGCGCAGCAAATGGAAATATTGCGCCGCCGTGGTGCAGTTCGCCACCCGCCAGTTGTCGTCCGCCGAAAGCTGCAGGAACCGCTCCAGCCGCGCGCTCGAGTGCTCCGGCCCCTGGCCTTCGAAGCCGTGCGGCAGCAGCAGCGTCAACCCGCAGGTGCGCGCCCACTTGGTCTCCGAAGCCGCCAGAAACTGGTCAATCACCACCTGCGCCCCGTTGGCGAAGTCCCCGAACTGCGCCTCCCACAGCACCAGCGCCGTGGGATGGGTGAGCGCATAGCCGAACTCAAAGCCCAGCGCCGCCTCCTCCGACAACAGACTGTCGTAGATCTCAACCGCCTGCTGCTGCGGATCAATATGGGCCAGCGGGATGTACGGCGCGCCCGTCTGGAAGTCGTACAGCACCGCGTGCCGCTGGCTGAAGGTGCCGCGTCCGGTATCCTGTCCGCTGAGCCGCACCGGCGTTCCTTCCACCCCCAGCGACCCCAGCGCCAGCGCCTCGGCCAGCGACCAGTCAATCGCCCCGCGGCCGGCGATCGCCTGCTGCCGCTTGCTCATGAAGCCCTTGAGCTTGGGATGAAGCTGGAAGCCCTCCGGCAGCGCGCCCAGCCGCTCGCCCACCCGCGCCAGCGTGGCTTCCGCCACCCCCGTCGCCGGCTCCTGCGCCGCCGGCTCACTGGCCGCCGCCGCCGCCGGCACCGGCTGCGCCGCCTGCGCCGCCAGCTCTTCCTTCACCGCCTGCCGCTCCGCCTCCGCTTCCGCCTCGCTCAGCAGTCCCCGCCGCACCAGCTCGGCCGCGTACAGCACCCGCACCGACGGATGCTCGTCAATGTTGCGGTACATCACCGGCGAGGTCAGGCTGGGGTCGTCGGCTTCGTTGTGGCCATGCCGCCGGTAGCAGACCATGTCCACCACCACGTCCTTGTGGAACTGCCGCCGGAACGCGAACGCCAGCGCCGTGGCCCGCACCACCGCCTCGGGATCATCGCCGTTGACATGGAAGATCGGCGCCTGCACCGTGCGCGCCACGTCGGTGCAGTACAGCGAGCTGCGCGCCCCGGCCGGCGAGGTGGTGAACCCGATCTGGTTGTTGACCACCAGGTGCAGCGTGCCGCCGGTGCGGTAGCCGCCCAACTGCGAAAGGTTCAGCGTCTCGGCCACCACCCCCTGCCCGGCAAACGCCGCATCGCCGTGGATCAGGATGGGGATCACCTGCCGCCCCCGATCCTCGCCCGAGCGCCCGCGCAAGTCCTGCCGCGCCCGCGTGCTCCCCTCCACCACCGGGTCCACCGCCTCCAGATGGCTGGGGTTGTTGATCATCTCCACCGGCAGCGCCGCCCCGCTCCGCGTCTGGTAGGCGCCCACGGCGCCGATGTGGTACTTCACATCCCCCGATCCCTCCACGCTTTCCGGATCGGCGTCCTCGAACTTCGAGAACATCTCGCTCATGCTCAGCCCCAGCACGTTCACCAGCACGTTCAGCCGTCCGCGGTGCGCCATGCCCAGCACCGCTTCCTGCGCCCCGTCGGCGGCCGCGCGCTCCAGAAAATCGTCCAGCACGGCGATCATCGCCTCCGCGCCCTCCAGCGAAAAGCGCTTGTGTCCGACAAAGCGGGCGTGCAGCAGATGCTCGAACTCTTCGGCGTGGGTCAGCCGCCGCAGCAGCACCCGCTGCTCCTCCGCCGCCATGCCGCGCCGCGCCGCCGCCGGCTCCATGTGGTCCTGCAGCCACTGCCGCTCTTCGGTGCTTTGCAGGTGCATGAACTCCAGCGCCAGGTGGCCGCAATAGGCGGCGCGCAGCACCTCAAGAATGTCGCCCAGCGCGCAGGTGGGATCCGCCTCCGCCCCGCGGCCGGCCAGCGGACACAGGAACCGCTCCTGCATGTCGGCCTCGGTCAGCCCGTAATGCGCCGGGTCCAGCTCGGGATGCCCCGCCGCCGCCTTCATCCGCAGCGGATCCACCTCCGCCAGCAGGTGCCCGCGCACCCGGTAGGCGTGGACAAGCTGGTTCACCGCCACCTGCTTGCGCACCGTCTCCAGATCCATCCCGCCCGCCGGCGCGGCCTGCGCCGCGGCCAGCGGCGCGGCGGCCAGTTTCAGGATGGGCGCCCCAGCTATGCCCAACTCCTTATAGATCCGCTCGTAGAATCCATCCGCGCCTCCCAGCAGCGCATCCACCCGCGCCAGAAAGGCGCCCGACTCCGCCCCCTGCACGATGCGGTGATCGTAGGTGCAGGCCAGGGTGAAGCTCTTGCCCACGCCCAGCACCTGCAGCGTGGCCTCGGGCACGTTTTCGAACCCCTGCGGATAGGCCACCGCTCCGGCGGCGATGATCGCCCCCTGCCCCGCCATCAGCCGCGGCACCGAAGCCCGCGTGCCCAGCGTCCCGGGGTTGGTCAGGCTCACGGTCGAGCCCTGCAGGTCGTCGGGGGAAATCTTGCCGCTCCGTGCCGCCTGGATCAGCCGGTCGCACTCGGCAAAGAACTCCGCGAAGGTCATGGCCTCGGCCCGCTTCACCGCGGGCACCAGCAGCGACCGTCCGCCCGCCCGTTCCACGTCCACCGCCAGGCCGAGGTTCACGTGTGCCCGCGCCACCCGGCTGGGCTGGCCGTTGTTGACCGTATAGGCGCTGTTCAGGGCAGGGAAGTCCGCGATCGCCCGCACGATCGCCCACCCCAGCAGCGGCGTGAGGGACAGCTTCTGCTTCCGCTCCGCCAGCGCCTGGTTCAGCTTCTTGCGGTTGGCTTCGAGAAGGCCCACCGCGAGCGTGCGCTGCGAGGTGGCTGTGGGAACCGACAGGCTGGCTTCCATGTTGGCGGCCAGCCGCGCCGCCGCGCCGCGCAGCGGCTGGGCCTCATCGCCCTCCAGCAGCGCCACCGCAGGCGCGGTCGCAACTGTTGCCGCGCCCGCGCTCGCCGCCGGTGCCGCCGGGCGGCCGGGCTGGTGTCCGTTGCCGCCAAAGCGCGAAAAAATCGCCTGCCAGGCCTCCGGAACCGCCTGCGAATTGGCTTGGTACAGCCGCCACAATTCGCGTCCATAGCCTTCGTTGGCGCCTAAGGTTTCCAGGTAAGAATCAATCGCGGACTGCGCTTCGCTGGTTGCCACACACACTCCATCGCTGCTATCAAGTACTCTCTAAAAGTATACCCGCTCAAAGATTGCCCAATGAATACCGGACATCCGCTCGCACTTGATCCCGACGTCAGATTGCAGCTCTGGCAGAAGCTCTCCACCGAAATCGAGCGCTACCTCCGTCTCATCCCCACCGCCCCGGTCGCTCCGGCCCTCGACCCGGCCGCCCTGCGCGCCCTGCTCGCCCCCTTCGATTTTGCCCAACCGCTCGCCCCGGCCGAGGCGCTGCAGTTTGCGGTCGAGGGTCTCTGGCGTCATCAGGTCCACACTCCCCATCCCCGCTACTTCGGCCTCTTCAACCCGGCCCCCACCACCATGGGCGTGGCCGCCGACGCCCTGGTGGCCGCCTTCAATCCCCAGATCGCCGCCTGGAGCCACAGCCCCTTCGCCGCCGAGGTGGAACGCCACCTGGTGCTCGCGCTGGCAGTCAAGTTCGGTTATGATCCCGCCTCCTCCGACGGTGTCTTCACCTCCGGTGGCGCCGAGGCCAACCACACCGCCCTGCTCTGCGCCCTCACCCATACCTTCCCGGAGTACGCTGCCGGCGGCGCCCGCGCCCTGCCGCAGCCGCCCACTGTCTACGTCTCCAGCCTCAGCCATCACTCGGTGGTCAAGGCGGCGCGTCTTTGCGGACTGGGCACCGATGCGGTGCGCGTCTTGCCGGCCGATTCCAGCCTGCGCCTCGATCCCGCCGCCGTCGCCGCCGCCATCCGCCGCGACCGCGCCGCCGGCTTCCGCCCGCTGCTGCTGGTCTCGACCCTCGGCGCCACCGGAACCGGAACCATGGACCCCATCGCCGCCCTGGCCGATCTCGCCGCCGCCGAGCGCCTGTGGCTGCACGCCGACGCCGCTTGGGGAGGCATGGCCGCCCTCGTGCCCGAACTCCGCCCCGCCATCGCCGGCATCGAGCGCGCCGACTCCATCACCTTCGACGCCCACAAGTCGCTCTCCGTCCCCATGGCCGCCGGCATGTTCCTCACCCGCCATCCCGCCATCCTCGAACGCACCTTCCGCGTCGGCGAAGACTACATGCCCCGCGACGCGGAATTCCTGCGCAGCCCCGGGCAGGGGCCGGAGGGGCCCCGGTCCGGGGCGAGCACAAGCGGGATGGCGGGCGAAGCACGCCAGGGGCCCGCGCCAATAAACGACCCCTTTGCGCACTCCATGCAGTGGTCGCGGCGCTTCATCGGCTTGAAGTTATTCCTCTCGCTCGCGGTCGCCGGCTGGCAAGGCTACGAGGAAGTGCTGCGTCACCAGACCGAAATGGGCCAGGAACTGCGCCGCGCCGCGATGGCCGAGGGCTGGCAGGTGGTCAACGACACGCCGCTGCCGCTCGTCTGTCTTGCGCTGCGCCCCGGCGGCGATCCGCCCGAGGTCACCGCCGCCATCGTCCGCCACGCCGTCGCCTCCGGCAAGGTCTGGGTGTCGGCCGCCGCGCTCCCCGGCCCGCGCGCCGCCGTGCGCTGCTGCATCACCAACTTCCGCACCCAGCCGCAGGATCTCGCCGCGCTCCTCGAAACTCTCCGTGAGGCCCGCCAGGCCGCGGCGGCTACCGCGCCGGCTTGACCACCTGAATGCGAATCGCCCGCCGCCGGCGAAATCCCAACTGCTCGTAGATGGCGATCGCCCGCGCGTTATCCGGCCGCACGTGCAGAAACGCCGTCTCCCCGCGCGCCTGAATGCGCTCCACCACCGCCGCCACCAGCCCCCGTGCCAGCCCCTGCCCGGTGGCCGAGGGATGGGTGCACACCGCGCTCACTTCGGTGAAGCCCGGCGGCTGCAAACGTTCCCCCGCCATCGCCACCAGCGCCCCCTCGCGCCTCGCCCCCAGGTAGGTTCCCAACTCGCCCGTCCGCAGACGAAACGGCCCCGGCTCGGTCAGCGTGGCCAGGGCCAGCATGGCGGGCGCATCGTCGGGCCCCAGCTCGACCACATCGAACTCCGGCAGCGGCAGCCGCCGCCCGTCATGCAGGTACTGCGGCACCGGCACATTGACGGTTTCCTGCCACCCCGCCGGAAGCTCTACCGCTCGCGGCAGCACCAGCGCGGTCACATCGCCCCCCGCGTCCACGCCGGCCAACTCAGCAAACTGGGCGGTAAGGTCCTTTGCCTCGGGATCCTCGATCCCGCCCATGGGGGAAAATTCGGGACGGAAGCGCCGTGCCGCTCCCGCCCCCATACCCAACCTCGCCTGCCGTCCACCCAGCGCGAACCAGGCAGGGTTATCGAGCACAAACATTCATTCAGTGTAGCTAGAATGTCAGAATTAGCCCCACCGACGGCTGCGCCACGTGCGTCCACTTGTTGACGTTCAGCAGGGGGTTCTTGTAATCAGGGATTTTGAAGACCAGTCCCTGATACTCCAGCCGCGCCCCCAACTGAAAGATATGGAAGTCCACGCCCGCGCCGTAGTTCCACGCCCCGCGCGTCTGGGTGCGGGCGAACGCGGGGTCGGTGTTGCGCGGGGTGAAGATCACCACCCCGCCGCCGCCCAACACGAACGGCTGCAAGAAGCCGAGCAGGCGTGGCGTGGTGATGACCTCGTTGGCGATGGCCTCCTGCATGTTGCTGGTGATCGCGAAGTTTCCCGCCGGCGCTCCCGGCGTGGTGGCATAGCGTTGCCCGTTGCGGGTGTAGCCGTACTCCACTTCCAGTGCCTCCCAACTGTTCAGGTGCAGCCGGTAGCCCACCAGCAGCCCCGCCGAGTCGGTTGCCAAATGCGTGGTTGGGGTATTGTTGGTGCTGCGGGTGAACAAACCAGTCACCTGCGCCGAGAGTTCGTTCCGCTGAAATCCCTGCGCCATGGCGCTGCCACCCAGCGCCAGCCCAAACACAAGTAAGCCGATTAGCGCACTACGATGCATGAATCAGACCTCCGTACATACACAGGTCCGATGCCCAGGGCTATTCCGGTGTCGGCTCTAAGTGGTGGCTGGCGGCCAGCGTCGGGCCGTGGCCTGGGCCGAAAGGCGAATTCCCCGCGCTGTTGACGCGGCTGTTGGTGGTGGCCAGGGACGGAGTTGAACCGCCGACACGCGGATTTTCAGTCCGCTGCTCTACCAACTGAGCTACCTGGCCACAGCCGCGCCAGCCGGGGCGCAGACTCTCATTCTGCCACGGTTCCCCCACTCGCGCCAGCGCGCCGCTACCATTCTAACCAAGCAGCTCCGCTCCCGGAACCGCGGCCAGTCTGCGGTCGAGCGTCCCCGGGGGCAGGTTCCCTGCGGCCCGCGCCGCCTCCAGGATCAGGCAGTCCGCAAACTCGGCGCCGCCCCTCGCCTGAAACTGTTGCAACGCCGAACGCGGGGGCCGCGCCGTTTGCGCCATAGGCCAAGTCGGCGCGGAAGGCTGCGAAATTAACGCCGTGGGCGAACGAGCCGGTGGCTCGTTCGCGCCCCCGGCAAACAACGAGGCGCGGTCCCGCCCCGGCTGGGGCTCCAGGGGCCCCCGGCCCGGTCGAGCGTCAAGCGGGTCGAGTGGCGCAGCCACTCGGGGTCCCGCGCCAGTCAATAGCCGCCAGCATCGGCTGCTCCAGTACCAGCCGGTCGTGCTGCCGCAGCATCCCCACTGCGGTCCCCAGTTCCGCTCGGCGCAGCTTGTAGGTGCTGGCCATCACCCAGCAGGCCTCCAGCAAAACCAGCAGCGAGACCCATGCCCCGGGGGCCACGAAGGCCTCGGCAGCCTTCGTCTGCGCGTCATCATCATCGCGCATCAGCAGCCGCACCACGACGTTAGTGTCGGCTGCCTTCATCGCGCCGCTTCGCCGATGCCCGAATACCCGCTTCCATCTCCTCCAGCCTGCGCCGCTTCGGCGGCCCCGAGGGGAACAGGCGGCGATGGATGTCCGCGCTGGTGTAGCGGCTGGCCCGGCGCACCACCATCGCGTGGCCCGCCTCAGCATATTCCAACTCGGCCCCCGGACCCAGACCCAACCGCCGCCGTACCTCCGCCGGAACCGTGATCTACCCCTGAGCCGTTATCTTCGAGCGCGCGATCACCATGCCCTGACAGTCACCACATGCCCGGACAGTCACTACCCTCCGTCGGACCGCGCGCCCTCACCCCTCACCCCTAACCCCTCACCCCTCGCTTCTCACGAACTGCGCCTCCAGCGCGATCGTCACCTCGTCGCCCACCAGCAGTCCGCCCGCCTCCAGCACCTGGTTGTAGGTCAGCCCGAAATCCTTGCGGCTGATCTTCGTGCTCGCCGAGATGCCGATCCGCGTCCCGCCCCACGGATCTTTGGCCGGCGCCGTCGGTCCTTCCACCGCCAGCTCCACCTCGCGGCTCACGCCGTGGATGGTCAGCGTGCCCGTCACCTTGAGCCCGTCCCCCTTGCGCTCCACCCGCGTGGACCGGAAGGTGAGCTGCGGGTATTTTTCCACGTCAAAAAAATCGGCGCTCTTCAGGTGCGTGTCCCGCTGCGGCTCATGGGTGTTGATCGAGGCCGCCTCGATCACCGCCTCCACCATCGAGCGCGTGATATCGCCCTCGTCCAGGTGCAGCCTCCCGCTCAGCTTCCCAAACTCCCCCCGCACGTTGGCGATCATCATGTGCTTGATTTTGAACTCGGCCACCGAGTGCGCCGGATCCAGGTTCCAGGTGCTCACTGCTGCTTCCGCCGTTGGTTTCGTCATGGTTTTATATCCCCTTCTGAGTAAACGTTACAACAACTAAAAGTCACAATCTTCACTCCGCCGACACCTGCCCCGCCAGCCGCAGCAGGTCCCGCAGCCGCTGCAGGCGTTCCTCACCCAGATGCCCCAACTGCCGCCGGTGCAACTCCCGTACCGGCTCATCCAGCCGGTTCAGCAGGTTCTTTCCCGCCGCGGTGATGCGGGTGATCACCGTCCGCCGGTCGCTGGCCAGGCGTTCGCGTTGAATCAGCCCGCTCTTTTCCATCCGGTCCAGCAGCCGGGTGATGTCGGGGTCGCGCGTCACCATCCGCCCCGCCACCTCGCCGCAGGCCAGCCCCTGCGGCGCCCCCCGCAGAATCCGCAGCACGTTGTACTGCGTCGGCGTCAACTGCTCCGGTTTGAGCAGCTCCGCCACCCCCCGCCCCAGCCGGTCCAGGGTGCGCCACAGCTCCACGAAAACGGCCTCTTCCGCCGCTCCTGCCGCCCGTCGCGCTGGCCGTTTCTTATTCACAGTTCCAACAATACTCGTGCAAACAAATATTGTCAAGAAAATGAAACGGCTGCTGCTGTGCCGGGAGCCCCGCGCCCGCTCAGGCGCGCGCCCGCGCCCGCCGCCGGGAAATGTGCCACCCGGAGCGCGGCTTCGACGCCAGAATCCGGTCCCCAAACATGGCGTCCAGAATGGCGCCCAGGATGACCAGGCTCAGCCCGATGGACCAGAGGATGGTCGCCGCCACAATCACACTGCCCACGATCGCCATCACCACCACAGCCTGCCTGTCTGGGGGGCATGCGCCGCGTGCTGGCTATGAAGTGGCATCCGGCTTCCTTAATGGATGGTTCCCCTATCGGCGCATTGCGTGAGCTACTTTAGTTCAGAATAGATACCAAGGAGGCAACAGCACGCATGCGCTTGGCGGCTTGGATCTGGTTCACGAATTGGCACATCTGGCTATGGGCAGTAGTAGTTCTGGCAGCGGCCCTGATCGCCGGCCTGATCGCTCACGCCATCATCTTCTGGATTCTTGCCCGCCTGGCGCGCAGGCCCGGCCGCGTGCTGGAGGCCTCTCTCAATCGCCATGCCCGCCGCCCCTCGAAGTGGCTCCTGCCGGTGGTGGCGATGCTCCTGGCGCTGCCCGCCGCCCCCATGACGCCGTTGGTGCGCGGCGGCTTCGAGCACCTGTTCAGCCTGGCGCTCATCGCCGGCGGCGCCTGGTGCATTCTGCTGGCGGTCGCCGTCTTCTCCGACCTCATCGCCGCCCGCTACCGGGTGGATGTGGCCGACAACCTCGAAGCCCGCCGCATCGCCACCCAGGTGCAGGTCATGCGCCGCGTGGTGGGCGTCATCGTCGCCATCCTCGCGCTGTCGCTGATGCTGCTCACCTTTCCCGGAGCCCGCGCCATCGGCACCAGCATGCTGGCTTCCGCCGGCCTCGCCGGACTGGTCATCGGCATGGCCATGCGCCCCACGTTGAGCAACCTCGTCGCCGGCATCCAGATCGCCCTCACCCAGCCCATGCGCCTCGAGGACGCGGTCATTGTCGAAAACGAATGGGGGTGGATCGAGGAGATCACCTCCACCTACGTCGTGGTGCGCCTGTGGGATTGGCGGCGCATGGTGCTGCCGCTGACCTACTTCATCGAGCATCCCTTCCAGAACTGGACGCGCCAGACCGCCACCCTCATCGGCTCGGTGTACCTATACCTCGACTACACCGCTCCGCTCGATGCCCTGCGCCAGGAACTGGAGCGCCTCGTGCACTCCACCGACAAGTGGTACGGCGGCGTCTGCGTCCTCCAGGTCAGCGACGCCCGCGAGCGGGTCATCGAAGTCCGCGCCCTGGCCGACGCCAAAGACGCCGGCACGGCCTGGGACTTGCGCTGCCTCATCCGCGAGGGCCTGATCAGCTTCCTGCAGAAAAACTACCCCGCTTCGCTCCCCAAAACC
>JBQCEU010000133.1:0-7009 GCA_051959955.1 Terriglobales bacterium
GCCTTTGAAAAGGCGATTACCTTCCAGCCCCAGCTGGCCGAGCAGGCGCAGAGCTACTACCAGATTGGCGTCGCCCAAGCCGGCGCCAAGAACGTAAGCGCGGCCCGGGCTGCATTCGCCAAGGCGCGGCAGCTTGCGCCCAAGTCGGGGCTGTTGCAAAGAATGGTGCAGATCGCCGAAGACAAGCTCGCCGACGGCGGCCTTTAGGCTGGCCGCTACTGCGGCTTCACCGTCCAGATGTCGAGCACGCCGGTGGTTTGACGGCGATTGGCGTTGCCCTCGGGAAGTATGATTCTGCCGTCCGCCACAATCGGGCTGTTCCAGTGGCCAGCGCCGCAATCCAGAGTAGCGAGATGGCGGCCGCTGACCGCGTCGTAGACGTTCAGGCCGCCGTGGGGATCGTAGGCATACAGCAGGCCGTCGGCCACCATCGGGCTGGTGCCGGCGGTGGTGTTCTTCCAGCGAGGCTGCAGCTTCCCTCCCGCGAGCGCCCAGGCGGCGGTGCCGCCGCCGTCGGCGGCGAACAGCCAGGTCTCTCCGTTGTGCTGCCAGACGGCAGGCTGGGTGAACAGGCGATCACCGGAAGGTGTGGATACTTCCTGCAGTTCATGGTCGCGGTGGGGCGCCGTGCCGGCGATGGCGGCAATGCTGAGCATCCGGATCTTGCGGTCCTTGCCGCCCTGCGCCAGCAGACCGTTGCCGAGCAACACGGGCGAGGTGGATCCCAGGTCGACATCGTCGTCGTTGAGCTGTTCGGTGTTCGCCGGCGTGTAGTTGCCCAGCATGCGCCGGGCATCCGGGCTGAGTTCGATGAGCGAATCGCCCCAGTAGGTCTTGCCATCCCAGCGGGCGTTGCCGGTGGCCACAAAGATATTGCCCGCTGGATCCAGCACCGCCCCGGCGCGACCCCAGATGGCGGAATCACTCTCGGGACAGGAACTGGGATCGAGCAGTCCGGTGCGGTCGCTGCACAGCGAGTTCCAAACCTGCTGCAACTTGCCGCTGGCGGCGTCGAGGATGGCGACGTGGCCCTGGTAGGGCGGCGCGTCACCAATGTAGCCGGCGGTCACGGCGATCACGCGGCCGTGATAGACCTTGAGCGGCGAATCCATTTTTTCGCGATGGGCCAGCCGGGTGATGGAGGTGTGCCAGATCTCGTGGCCGTCGCCGATGGCCAGCTTATGGATTTCGCCGTCGGGTGAAGCGGCGTAAATGGCTTCGCGACTTGGATCGGCGGCGGGGGTGGAGTTGGTGATCTGGCGAGTGCCGGCCAGTTGCGTGTAACTGGCGGGGGTGTATTCCCACAGGATGGCGCCGCTGTCGGCATCCACCGCCAGGGTCTTGCCGTAGGTGGTGGTGACGAACAAGGCGTTGTGGCGCGCGCCCTTGACCGTGACTCCATGCAGGTAGATCGCGCTGGCGTCCACCGTGCCGTCGAGCGGAACCTGACGCCGCTGCAGGTGCTGGAGTTGGGCAGCGGTGATGCCTGCGGCGGGATTGGCGCTGGTGCTGGCTACATTGCCGCCGAACTGCGGCCAGTCCTGGGCGGAAACGGTCACCGCCATGCACAGCAGGGCCGTGATCACAAGAATTACCCAAGCCGGGGTGCGCATAGGCCAAGACTACCACTACAATATGTCTGCCGATGTACCACGTTGGGAGGGGTATGAAGAAACTGGCCTGCCTGACTGTTCTGCTGGGATGCTTCGTTGCCTGCCTGGGGGCACAGAGCGTGGATTTGGCCGTAGGCGGCGGCAGCGCCGCCGGGGGGCGCCTGAACGGCGGTTTTTGGCCCAGCGCCAGCGCTACCGCCATGTTCAGCCCGCATGTCGGCCTGAATGCCGAGTTTGCCGTGCGCAGCAGCAATAACAGCAGCCTGGCACTTGGCCAATACCGCCCCTCCACCACGGACTTGAACCTGGTGATGCGGCCGGCTCCCATGCGCTGGACGCCCGAGTTGGAAGTGGGGTATGCGGTGGTGCGGACCAGAACCAGATTTGCCTGCGACGACTTCCCCAATGGCGGCTGCTACGGCGATGCCAGCAAGTTGCAGAGCGCTTTGCATCTGGGCGGCGGGGTGAAGACCTATTTTGCGCCGCGTTGGTTTCTGCGCTTCGAAGCTCACTGGTTTGCCCGCCCGGCAGCGGGAGGGTTCAGCTTCAGCGCCTGGCGTTTTGGCGCCTCCGTGGGTTACACGTTCGGGCACCGCTAAGGCTTACGGCCGGCCGCAGTGGGGGCAGCGGGCGTGGGCGCTAGGCGCACCGCATGCGCCGCAGAAGTTGCCGGCGGGAATGATCACCACCGGGCGTGGCGCGGGCGGATCCACGGCTGCCCAGATGAGGGCCGCAAACCAGCCGACCACCGTCCAGCCCAGGAACGCGTTCAGCAGAAAAATAGCGGTGAAGTTGTGCTTGTTGTGGGCCAGCAGCGCCGGCAGGAAGTACAGCAGCACCAGGATGATGAAGCTGACCATAGCGATTTCCCCACTTCAGGTCAAGGATACGCCGCCGGGCAGGGAGAAGTTCCGCAACCCGGGCGGGGCTGGTATGCTGGGTTTTCCCCATGCCCACCACCATGCGTGCCCTTGTGAAAGTCAGCGCTGCTCCCGGCGCTGAGCTGCAGACGCTTCCCGTGCCCGAAATTGGACCGCGCGACGTGCTGGTGCGGGTGCACACTGCCTCGATCTGCGGCACCGACCTGCACATTTATGAATGGGATCCGTGGGCGCAGGGGCGGATCCGGCCGCCGCTCCCGTTCGGCCATGAGTTTTGCGGCCACATCGAGCGTGTGGGCAGCGAAGTGGAGGGGCTTAAGGCCGGTCAGTATGTGTCGGCCGACATGCACGTGTTCTGCGGCCATTGCTTCCAGTGCCGCAGCGGCGAGGCGCACATCTGCCAATCGGTGCGCATCCTGGGCGTGGACGCGCCCGGGTGTTTCGCCGAGTACGTCAAGATTCCGGCGGCCAACATTGTGCCGCTGGCGGAGAGCATTTCGACCGACTATGGCGCCATTCTCGATCCGCTGGGCAATGCCGTGCACACCGTGCTGGCGGGGCCGGTGGCGGGGCGGAGCGTGGCGGTGGTCGGCTGCGGACCCATCGGGCTGATGGCCATTGCGGTGGCACGGGCCTGCGGCGCGGGGCCGGTGTTCGCCCTGGAGATCAACGAATACCGGCGCGGGCTGGCGCGCACCCTGCAGGCCGATTTCGTGCTTGATCCGGCGCGGGACGATGTCCCCGCCGTGGTCCGTGCCCACACCCAGGGCGGCGGGGTGGACGCGGCGCTGGAGTTCAGCGGCCACCCGGATGCCATCCGGGGCGCGCTGCGGCTGGCGCGGCCCGGCGGGCGGGTGAGCCTGCTGGGTCTGCCGACGCGGCCAGTGGAGCTGGACCTGTCGCCGGAGGTGATCTTCAAGGGCCTGACCCTGCAAGGCATCAACGGGCGGCGGCTGTTCGATACCTGGCACCAGATGATTGGCCTGCTCGACTCGCGGCGCCTGCCGCTGGAGCCGCTGTTCACCGCGCACCTGCCGCTGAGTCAATTTAAAATGGGCTTTGAGCGGCTGCATACCGGCCAAGCCGCCAAGATCCTGCTCGATCCCCACGCCTGAGAGAACCCAAGGAGAACCGATGCCGCGCCCGCAATTGCAATACCTCAACGATGAATTGAAGCAACTGGAGCAGAAGGGGCTGCGTTCGCGGCTGCGGGTGCTGGAAGGCGAGCAGTTGCCGGTGGCGGTGTTTGACGGCTGCAAGGTGATCAACCTCAGCTCCAACAACTACCTGGGCCTGTGCACCCATCCCGCGCTGCGCGAAGCCGCGCTGCTGGCGACGCGCGAGCTGGGCGTGGGGGCGGGCGCGGTGCGCACCATCAGCGGCACCATGGCCATCCACATGGAGCTGGAGCGCCACATCGCCAAGTTCAAGCACACCGAAGCCTCGGTGGTGTTCCAGAGCGGCTTCACGGCCAACGCGGGCACGGTGGGCGCCATCATGGGGCGCAGCGACTTCATCATCAGCGACGAGCTGAACCACGCCAGCATCATTGACGGGGCGCGGCTGTCGCGCGCCACCATCAAGGTGTTTCCCCACAAGGACTGCAACGCCGCCGAGGCCATCCTCAAGGAGTTGGCGCCGCAGCCGGGGCGCAAGCTGCTGATCACCGACGGGGTGTTCAGCATGGACGGCGACATCGCGCCGCTGCCCGATCTGTGCGCCCTGGCGGAAAAGTACGGGGCGGTGATGATGGTGGACGACGCCCACGCCTCGGGCGTGCTGGGTAAGAACGGCCGCGGCACGGTGGACCACTTCGGCCTGCACGGGCGGGTGGATGTGCAGGTGGGCACGCTGTCGAAGGCCATCGGCGCTCTCGGCGGCTACGTGGCCGGCAACCACGACTTGATCGAGTTTCTGCACCTGCGCGGCCGGCCCTTTCTGTTTTCCACCGGCCATCCCCCGGCGGTGGCGGCTTCCTGCCTGGCGGCTTTCCAGGTGCTGGAGCAGGAGCCGGAGCGCATCCAGCGCCTGTGGGACAACACCCGCTTCTTCAAGGATGGCCTGAAGAAACTGGGCTTCAACACCGGCGCCAGCGAGACGCCGATCACGCCCATCATGGTGGGCGAAGGCCGCAAGGCGATGGAGTTCTCCCGCGCCCTGTTTGCCGCCGGGTTGTTCGTCACCGGCATCGCCTTCCCCACGGTTCCGGAAGGCAAGGCGCGGCTGCGGACCATTGTCACCGCCACCCACACCCAGGCGGAACTGGCCGAAGCGCTCGGCATTCTGGAGAAGGTGGGCCGGCAGCAGGGGCTGATTTAAGGCTCTGTATCGTTTGCCCCGCTGAGCCATCCTATAGAAGGACATGCAGGCCGCCGCCACCGACGTCAGCGTTCTCTACGCCTTTGCCGCGGGGCTGCTGTCGTGTCTTTCGCCCGGCGGGCTGCCCCGGGTGCCCGGCTATGTTTCGCTGCTTTCGGGCGGCATCGCCGACCGGCTGCCGGGCACGGCCGCGCCGGCGGCGCAGCAGCCCCAGGCCCATGGCACGGCGGTGGCGGCGGCGGCCGAGCCGGATGCCGGCGCCGCGCGGCGGCTGCTGCTCAGCAACTCCCTCTTCTTCATCCTGGGCTTTTCGGTGGTGTTCATCGCTCTTGGCGCCACGGCCACCTCGGTGGGGCAGGCGCTGCGCGCCCACCAGGAACTGTTCAGCCAGATCGGCGGCCTGATCGTCATCCTCTTCGGCCTCCACCTGCTGGGCGTGGTGCGCATCAGCGCCTTGTACGGCGACAAGCGCGTCCATAAAAAAATCGGGGTGAGCGGCGGGCTGGGCGCCTTCGCCGTGGGCTTCACCTTCGCCTTCGGTTGGACGCCGTGCATCGGTCCCATGCTGGCCACCATCCTGCTGCTGGCGGCCAATGAGGGCACCGTGGGCCACGGCATCTTCCTGCTGGCCGTCTATTCCGCCGGGCTGGCGGTGCCTTTCCTGCTGACCACGCTGGCCATTGACCGCTTCGCGACGTTTTACAAGGGATTTCGCCGCCATCTGGGGACGGTGGAGCGGGTTTCGGGCGTGCTGCTGCTGCTCATCGGCTTCCTGCTGCTGACCCACCGCTTCACCACCATCTCCAGCTACTTGGCGCATATCCCGCTTTTCAATAAACTGATGTTATAGGGGGTCGGAGCCGGTGCCCAACACACAAAAATCCGCAGCCTGGAACTGGATCATCATTGGCGTGGTGCTGATCGGCGGCCTGGTGTACCTCGCCTTTGCCCGCCGCAACGCGCTCAGCGCGCAGCCGGCGATGGTGAATGGCTCGCCCGGCAACGCCATCCTGGAGGCCGGCGCGGTGGCCGGCGTCACGGCCCCCAACTGGACGCTGAAAGACGTGGACGGCAAGCCGGTCAGCCTGTCGCAGTTTGCGGGCAAGCCGGTGGTGATGGACTTCTGGGCCACCTGGTGCGGTCCCTGCCAGGTCGAGATGCCGTGGTGGAAGGAGCTTCAGGACAAATATCGCGCCCAAGGATTGGTGATCGTCGGCATCTCGGAAGACTCGAGCGTCAACGATGTGAAGAATTTTCTGGCCAAGACGCCGGTGAATTACCAGATCGTGTGGGACGACCAGTCGCTGCAGGCAAGCTACGGCACGCCGTTTGGCATGCCCACCACGCTCTTCATCAATCGTCAGGGCAAGATTACACAGCGCGTGATCGGCTTGGAGGGCAAGCCGGAACTGGAGAAGGCCATTGCCGGAATCCTCTAAAAGCAGGGGTCAGGGGTTAGGGGTGAGGGGCGAGCGGGGATGGGAGCGGCTGTGGGTTTTTGGGGTGGCGCTGGGGATGATGGTGGCTCTGACCGCCGCGGCGCAGTTGCCGGGGGTGGCGCATATTCAAGCGCCTGCCAGGGTGGAGGCCAAGGCGCACGCCATGGTGGTGGTGAATTTTGAGGTCAGCGTCGAGCCGGGGTTTCATATTCAGTCCAACCAGCCGAAGTTGGACTACATCATTCCCAGCACGCTGACGCTGACGCCGGCACAGGGGGTGTCAGTGGCCAAGGTGGAGTGGCCGCAGGCGCAGGATAAGAAATTCAGCTTTTCACCCGACCCTCTGGCGGTGTTTGAAGGCAACTTTGCGCTGCCGGTGACGCTGAAGACGGGGGCGGCGGGCACGGTGACGCTGCACGGGGTGTTTCGCTACCAGGCTTGCAACGACCAGCTTTGCCGTCCACCGGTGAAGCAACCGGTCACGCTCACTTTGCAGGTGAAGTAAGACGCCATGCAGCGCGTCACCATTCTGGGGACCGGGTTGATTGGCGCCTCGGTGGGGCTGGCGCTGCGCGCCGCGGGCTACACCGGCATCCTTCACGGCTGGGACCGCAATCCGGAGGAATCCAGGCTGGCGCTGCGCGCCGGCGCGCTGGACGCGATCGCCGAGGATCCGATCCTGGCAGCCAAGGCGAGCGACGTGGTGGTTTTGGCCACGCCGGTGCTGGCGATTTTGGAGTGGATGGAGCGGTTGGCG
>JBQCEU010000134.1:0-5339 GCA_051959955.1 Terriglobales bacterium
GTGCCGCACGCGGTGGAGCAAATGCTGGCGCGGGCGGCCATCGGGAACCCGTTGCTAACCAATGCCGGCGCGCGGTCCATGATGTTCGCCTTCGCGCTTCTGGGGTCGGTGAGCGGCGTCATTACGGGGCTCCTCTGCCTGTACTTCCTGTGGACGCGGCGGGCGGCGTTTCAGCCGCCGCCAGCGGCGGCGGCCGGAATACCCGAGGAGGCTGTGCAGGCTCCGGTCTTTTCCGGCGAAGCCGAGGCGGTGGCACCGTCGCCAGAGGATCAGTAACTGGCGCGGCCTAACAACCGTGCTTGCTGAGGTGCTGCAGGTACTCGTTGAGCAGATATAGGTAGCGGCGGCGGGCGGGGCCGCGGACGGTGCCGGGGCTGGAAGGCTTTTCTCCGCGCGCCATCTGCTCGCGATAATGCTCCAGGTTCTCCTGCCACATCTCCATTTCGGCTTCGCGCACGCGAACATGCAGTGCGCCCCGCACCGGGCAGCGGCGGCGTTTGGGAGTATCCTCGTCCTCGGCTTCCATCGCTACGGACATTATAGGCACAGCCGCGCAAGCGAATATCGCAGAACGAGATTGCCGGGTGAGGGGGTACGGCGCTGTCAGTGGCCGGTTACCGGCGGCAGGTTGCCGGTGGGCGCGGCGTGGGCGCCGAGCCAGGCGCCGAGAGCGGCGCCGACCAGGATGTCGCTGGGGAAGTGTTCCCTGGCGGTGAAGCGCAGGCCGGAGACACCGCCGGCGAGCAGCCAGGCGCCGCGATTGAACCACGCCGCCTGGGGATCGTGCCGCGCGAGCAGCGCCGCCATGGTGAAGGCGCCGATGGCGTGGCCGGAGGGGAAGGAGCTGCCGCTCTCGTTGAAGCCGCCGTCAGGATCGCCGGGCGTGTAGGGACGTTCGCGGCCGCCGGCAAACTTGATGGCCTGCACGGCAGCGGTGTTGTAAGCCTCGGCGGTGAGCGTCACCAGGGCCAAGCGGCCGGTTTCGCGGCAAAAGAGACAGTGGTCTTCCACCGCCGCCGCAGTGAGTACGAAGCCGGGCTCGATGAACAGCAACCCGCGATCGGACCAGATGCGGCTGGAGCGCTCCAGGCGGGGTGATTGAACCTGATTGCTCAGGCGCTGGTCGCCGAAGGCGATGAGGGCCGCCGTTCCCGCCACCAGCGGCAGGGTGACGCGCCAGTGCACGATGGCGGCATGGGGCAGGGCGGTGGTGGCCTGGGCCAGCCGGCGGGTGGTAGAGCCCAGGATTGCCCAGGGAGGAGAAGCCCCGGCGCACAGGGGTGCGGCGCAGAGCGCGAGAGCGGCCGCCGCGCGGCGCAGGCGAATCATGCCGGTTCGATGCGCGCCGGGATGATGAGGTTTCGTTCCGCCGGCGGGCGCGGGTGCGCTTTGAGGATTTGTTCCAGCACCGGGGTCATGCGGCGCAATTGCTTCATGCGGATGAGCAAATCCCACATCGGCTCCAGGCGCTTCCAGCCGGCGGCGTAGGCGAAGTGCTTCGCCTGATGGCTCACGGCGCCGTGCCCCCAGGCGGCGCGGGCCAGCGCGGGCCAGCGGTAAAAATCGCGGTAGGCGCGCCAGTAGCCTGCCTCGAGCTGCTCAGCGGTCAGCTTCGCCGGGCGGTAGACGACGTGGCGGGTGTCGTACAAATCCCAGTTGCGGGTGAGGATACGGCCGGCGGCTTCCATGCGCTGCCACAGGCGGGTGCCGGGATAGGGCGTCTGGATGTGGAAGGTGGCGGTGGTGAGGCCGTGGGCGACGGCCCAGTCCACGGTGCGGGCGAAGACGTCGGGATCGTCTTCATCCATGCCGAAGACGAAGCTGCCGTTGATCATGATGCCCAGCGCGTGCAGGCGTTCGGTGACGGCGCGGTAGTCGCGGCCGAGGTTCTGGCGCTTGTTGCTGCCGGCGAGGTTGCCGGGGGAGAGGGTCTCGAAGCCGACGAAGAGGCTGCGCAGGCCGGCCGCGGCGGCCTGCTCGATGAGGTCGCCGCGGAGAATCGAGTCCACCGTAGCCGCGCCCTGGAAGAGGCGGCCCATGCCGCGCAGGCCGCGGAAGAGCGCCGCGGCGAATTGCGGGTGGCCGAGAAGATGGTCGTCGAGAAAATACAAATGGCGGCCGGGGAGGCGTGCAATCTCGGCCAGGGCGTCGTCCACCGCCTGGGTGTAGAAGCCGCGGCCGCCGGCGAAGAAGGCATCCTTGTAACAGAAGTCGCAGTGCTGCGGGCAGCCGCGGGTGACGACAATGGAGTTGGGCACCAGGTAGAGGCGGCGGCGGATCAGGTCGCGGCGGATGGGAGGGATGCGCTCCAAGGTGCGGCCGCCGGTGGAGACGTAGCGCGGGCCCGGCCGCCCGGCGCGAAAGTCGGCGAGGAACCGCGGGAAGGTCTGCTCGCCGGGGCCGAGGAAGAGGGCGTCGGCGTGGGGCGCGGCTTCTTGCGGCAGCGCGGTGACGTGCAGGCCACCGAGGGCGACGAACGCGCCCGAGGCGCGGTAGGCGTGGGCGAGGCGGTAGGCGCGGTAGGCGTTGGTGATGTAGACCTGGATTACGACCAGATCCCACGCGGGTTCGGCGTGGGGAGGATTCAGGCGCATGACGTGCTCGTCTTCGAGCACGGCTTCATCGCCGGGGTCGAGCCAGGCGGCGAGCGTGGCCAGGCCGAGCGGCGGGAACAGAGAGTACTTCACCGGCCGGAAGAAGGGGCTGGTGGCCTCGGTCAGCGCCGGCAGGATGAACTTCACCCGCAGCGGCTTCACGCGCCCGCCACGGCTTCGATCAGGCGGGTGCCGGTCACGGCGCCGAATTTGCGCTCGCGGCGCGCGAAGGAGCGCAGCGCGCGGCGCAGATGCACGGCGTCAAAATCGGGCCAGCAGACCCTGGTGAAGAACAGTTCGGCGTAGGCCGCCTCCCACAGCATGAAGTCCGAAAGGCGGCGCTCGCCGCCGGTGCGGATGAGCAGATCGAGCGGTCCGGCGCCGCCCTCGAGCGCCCGCGCCATCAGGCGGCGCATGAGGGCGGGGGTGGGTTCGAGGCCCGGCGTCCAGCGGGCGGCGGCGGCGGCCGCGGCGCGCGCCATCTCGCCGCGGGCGGAATAATCAATGGCCAGGCGCAAATTCAGGCCGCGGCCGTCGGCGGTGGCGGCCTCGGTCGAGGCGAGCGTGGCCAGCGCATCCCGAGGGATGCGGTCGCGCCGCCCGACGGCGGTGCAGCGCACGCCCTGGCGGACCAGCTCCGGCCGCTCGCTGTCGAGGACGGGGCGCAGCAGGGCGAACAATCCTTCGACCTCCTCCGGCGGCCGGCGCCAGTTGTCGGAGGAGAACACGTACAGGGTCAGCGTGCCCACGCCCAGGCGCGGCGCGGCGCGCACCACGCGGCGCACCGCCTCCACGCCGGCGAGGTGGCCGCGGGCGCGCGGCCATCCCCGCGCCCTGGCCCAGCGGCCATTGCCGTCCATGATGATCCCGACGTGTAAAGTGCTTTGCATGGCAAAGTCTCCCGGCAAAAAAAATTCAACTGCTGCTCTCCGGCGCCCAGGCGGGGCGCCGCACGGGCCGCTGGGCGGTGGCCGCGGCGGCATCCGCCACCACCTGTTCCAGCTCGGCCAGATAAGCGGTGAAACGCTCGCGCCCGGCGGCGGTGAGGCGCACCAGGGTCAGCGGCCGCTTGCGATCGAAGCCCTTGCGGATGGCCACCATCCCGGCATCCTGCAGCACGGCGAGGTGGCGGCTGAGATTGCCGTCGGTGAGGTTGCACAGGCGCTTCAGCTCGGTGAAGGGAAGCCCGGCGGGATGCGCCGCCAGCGAGGTGACAATGCCCAGCCGCGCGCGCTCATGCAGCAGGCGATCGAGGCCGGCGTATTCGAAACGTCCGTCGCCCGAAGGTTCGTGTGTGCTCATTGCGTACCACTCCAACGCCAAAGTATGGCGGCCGCCAGCGCCTGGCCGACGGCGAAGGGCGCCGCCATAATCCACGGCTCGAGGGGATGGCGGGCGGAGAGCGCGACCGCGCCCAGGCCGGTGATCAGGTACCAGCCGCCAACCGCCAGCACCGCCCGCGGCAGGAAGCGGCAGGTAGCGAACACGCCCAGGCTGAAGACCACCTGCCACAGTCCGGGCAGCAGCCGGACGCTCGCGGGCGCCCAGCGCATCAAGGCGGCGGTGAGCAGGATGCCCGCCAGCGCTGCCGGCAGAAACTGTTCCAAGGCGGCGCGGATCATGGCGTCGGCCAGGCCGCCATGCAGGCGGCGCGAGCGCGCCAGCGCCTCGGCCGCGATCAATGCGGCCGCCACGGCGGCCGCCGCGCACCAGAAGGCCACATATTGTCCCGGATCGGCCAGCGGCCGCGCCACCCACAGCGGCTGCACAAACCCCGCCGCGATGGCCAGCAAACTGGTGGCCGCGAGCGTCGCCGGACCGTAGCCGCGGAACTCGCCGGCGCGCGCCATTTGGCCGCGGATGGCGGCAATTTCGGCCAGCGCCTGATGCAGCGGATCGGCCCCTCGCTCCATGGCATGAACTTTACGATGCAAAGTGGAAGTTGTCAAGGGCTAGGGGTGAGGGGTGAGGGGTCAGTAAACCGCCCCACCCCTCCAGGAAGTCCCGCCACGTGGGGCACGCCCCATCCCCCGAGCCTTCCCTCACCCCTAACCCCTCACCCCTCACCCCTGTCTTATCATTACCCATGGTTCTGGAGGCGGGAAGCCGGCTGGGTCACTACGAGATTATCGAGCTGCTGGGCGCGGGCGGGATGGGGGCCGTCTACCGGGCGCGCGATCCGCGGCTGAACCGCGAGGTGGCGATCAAGGTGCTGACGGCGCAGGCGGCCGGGGATGCCACGCTGCTGCGGCGGCTGGAGCAGGAGGCGCGCACCATCGCCGGGCTGAACCACCCCAACCTGGTGGGCATTTTCGACGTCGGCTCGCAAGAGGGCGCGCCGTTTCTGGTGATGGAGCTGCTGCACGGGGCGACGCTGCGGGAGAAGCTGGCGGCGGGGCCGCTGCCGCTGCGGCGGGCGGTGGAGGTGGCGCGGCAGGTGGCGCAAGGGCTGGCGGCGGCGCATGCGGCGGGCGTGGTGCACCGCGATCTCAAGCCGGACAACATTTTTATCACCAGCGACGGGCGGGCGAAGATTCTCGACTTCGGGCTGGCCAAGACCACGGTGATGGAAGCGGCGGCCGACGCGGCCACCATGGCGGGCGAAGTGACGCACACGCAGCCGGGAACGGTGATGGGCACGGTGGGCTACATGGCGCCGGAGCAGGTGCGGGGCGAAACGGCGACGGCGACCTCGGACATTTTTGCCTTCGGCGCCATCCTTTATGAGATGTTCTGCGGGCGGCG
>JBQCEU010000135.1:0-20608 GCA_051959955.1 Terriglobales bacterium
CGCAGACGTTGATGGGCTCATAGCTGGCGTTGAGCACCAGCACCGGGCTGAGCAACGCGCTGGAAGAGGCGCTCATGCCGCCGCCCCTTCCAGCCGCAGGTCGGCGCGGGCGGCCACGGCCAGCATGACCCGGCGGGCTCCCGCGGAACGCAGCGCCTCGGCCGCGGCCCGCGCCGTGGCGCCGGTGGTCAGCACATCGTCCACCAGCAGCACCGAGCGCCCCGCCAGCCGCCGGCGGTTGCCGAGGAAGGCGCGGTGCAAGTTCTTCTCGCGATGCGCCAGATCCAGGCCCGACTGCGGCACCGTCTCGCGCCGCCGTTGCAGGCCGCGGGGCACATGGGCGCAGCCCAGCTTTCGTGCCAGCCGGCGGGCAATCTCGCCGCTTTGGTTGAAGCCACGTTGACGTTGGCGGCGGCGGCCGAGCGGCACCGGCACGATTACTTCAGGCGCTTCCGGGAGCTGACCGCTACACTCCGCCAGACGCGTTGCCCAAAACTCCGCTGCGCTGGTGATGCCGCCGAACTTGAGCAGGTGGATCAACTCCCGTGCGGCGCCCTCGTAGGCGCTGGCACACACCGTGCCGGAGTAGGCCGGGGGATTGGCCAAACAGCTCAGGCAGCGGCCGTCAGCACTATCTTCGGCTTCCCGCCAGTTCTTACCACATTGGCGGCAGCCGGGCGCCGACAGAGGCGCAATTTCTGCCAGGCAGGCCGGGCAGACCGGCAAGCGCCCGGAATGGCGCAGGGGGCGGTGACAAAGCCTACAGGGGGAGGGAAAGAGCAGACAAACCAAGCCTCCGAGAAGCGCGGATGCACTCGAAGCGGGGCTGAGATCGGGCCGACTGCTGAAGATACCCCTCCCAAAGCTGGGTTTCTGCCCCCAATTCTAACATTCTTTCTTTGGGATGGTACGGAAGCTGGCTGTAGCGTCAGGCGACCACGCCTTGCTCGACTTTTTCCTGGCAGTTAATGCACAGCCCTGCCCAAGGCACGGCTTCCAGGCGCTTGAGGTTAAGCTCCTCACCGCAGGCGATACACTCGCCGAAGGAGCCCTCGCGTATGCGCGCCAAGGCGTCGTTCACCAATTGGAGCTGGCTGCGATCGGCGTTGCTCTGGTGGAACAGGAACTCTTTGGTATAGGAGTTGGTGGCCTTGTCGGCGATATCCTGGGTCGCTTCTTCGTCCGCCGCACGCCCATCCTGCTCGTTGCGCGCCACGGCCTGGGTCAGCTCTTGCTGTTTTTGCAGCAGCTTCTTGTGGAACTGTTCCAACTTTCTGCGATCCATACCTGGCTCCTCCGCTTCCCGGGACTGGCGGAAGCATTTAACGATACCGGCCCTTGCCCGGGCTGTCAACGCACCCCCACGGGCTGCCGCCGGGGGATTGCCTACAGCCCTCGATCTGAGGCTTGGATGCGATCACCGGGCTTGAGGGTACAAGATTGTGCGGCGCGGTTTGACAGTGGATGCGCGCCACCTTACCATTAAAAGGTTAGCCGGAACGCGAGGAGCAGCATTGTCCCAGATCAGCCGCAAAGAGCTTAAAAGCGATGAATTCGTCAGCGGAATGGATGCCGCGCTCGAGTTTTTCCTGCAGCACCGGGATCGCATCATTGCCGCGGCGGTGATCGTCGTGGTGGTGGCGGCGGCCGGGTACGGTTATTACGCCTGGAACGCCAATCGCAACCAGAAAGCCAATGCCCTGCTGGCCGTGGGCGTGAATACCTTGCATGCACCGCTCACCCCGGCGACCGCCGGCAGCGGCGGCTATGCCGATGCGGCGGCTCGGGCCCAAGCCGCGGTGGCGCAATTCCAAAAAGTGGTGGACCAGTACGGCTCCAGCAGCGCCGGCCAAATGGCACGCTACTACATGGGGCTGGCCCAGTTGGATTTGAAGACACCGGAAGCGGCCAAGCAGGCGCAGGCCAACCTCGAGCAGGCCGGCAACTCTGGCGACGCGGCCGTGGCCACCGCGGCCAGGCACGCCCTGGCTAACCTGGCCCTCCAACAGGGCAACCTGGCCAAAGCGCATGAACTGCTGCTGGCGCTCACCCATCAGGATTCACCCACCCTGCCGCGCGCGGTGGCGCTGATGGAGCTGGCAGACCTCGACCGCACCTATAACCCCAAGGAAGCGGCGCAGCTCTATCAGCAACTTCAATCCGAGTATCCCAGCACCGCTACCGCCGAGCAGGCCAAGCAGCAGTTGGCCAGCCTCCATCAATAAAAATGGTACGGGACCGAGGGTGAGAGGTTAGCGCATCCGAGGGAGCGTGGAGAATTGAGGATGCGGACGCGGGCTTCGCTGATCAGCCTGGGCGGCGTGCTGTTGCTGGCATGGCTGGCGTTTGCCTCGCTGAGCCCGAGCGGCAAAAACCCTTTTGTGGTGCAGGTGCCGGCCGAGTACCTGAGCGTGGGGCAGCAGTTTCAGCCGCGGTTGGTGAGCTTGGCCAACACCGCCGCCGCCCCCGAGGCGGAAGTCGAACTGGATCTGCGCGACGCCGGCGGCCGCACTCTCCAGCGCAGTCAGGTGGCGCTCGACCCCACGACGGTGCAGTTGGGGCCGGCGCTGGCGCTGCCGCGCGCCGGCAGCTACGAGTTGCGGGCCTCGCTCGGCGACCAGAAGCAAACCATCCGCCTGCATGCGCTGCCGCCCGCCGATCCCCTGCTGGGCGGGGTGTTGCCCATCGCTGCGCTGGGCGTGGCGCCCGGCATCGGCGCATTTCTGCGCCAACATGCCTTTGCGGTGGAAGAGGCCGATTTAAGCCAGCCCACGCAGGCGCGCCTGATCATGGTGCAGCCGCGGCTGAGCAGCGCCGCCTACACCTGGCTGTGGCAGCAGGTGGAGCGCGGCGTGCAGGCGCTGGTGCTGGAACTGCCGCCGCCGGCGGTCAACGGCTACTGGCCCGTTGCTCCGCCCCTGCGCGCCCCTCGGGGCGCCTGCCTCGACGACAGCCTCGATCCCCTGCTGTTGCGCGGCCTCAGCGGCGATGCCTCGCTGCAATCCCTGCTGCAGCCGCCCCTTACCTACGACTTTGCCGCCGAATCGCAGGTGAACCTGTATCACTGGGACGGCCGCCGGATGCCGCGGCCCAACCCTCGCAGCGGCTACGACGGATGCCATCCGCTGGTCAGCTACCGTTACGGCGAGGGATGGGTGACGCTGTCTTCGCTGCCGCTGCTGCAGCACTTTCAGGATGTGCGCGCCCGCGTGTACCTGATGAACCTGCTCAAGGCGGTGGCGCGGCGCAAACCCTGGGTGCCGCCCAGTCCGGGGCTGGCCTGGATCCTGCATCAACGCATGGCCCAGTGGCCGGCTCAGGGCGGGTCCGGCGAGGCCGTGTATTACCGCCAGCCGCCGGCCGGCATCGAATCGGCTCCGGTGCTGGTGCCCCTCGGCGGTGACGGCGGCCCCTGCTGGACGGTGCCGGCGGCCTCGGAAGCCGGCGCCACCGTCACCCTCGAGCTGGGCGCGCCGCGCACCCTGGGCACGCTGCAGCTGGCCTTCGGGACGGGCGCGCCGCCGCTGCGCTTCACCGGCAGCCGCGACGGACGCGCATGGACGGCGCTGCCCCCACCCGCGGCGGGCGCCAACGCGCAGATGGATATCCCCCTGCCGGCCCAATCCTGGCAGGCGCTGCGGCTCACCACCACCGCCGCCGGCCCGGCGTGGAAGCTTTGCCGGATGTCGGCGCGGTAGGCGCTCACGCTACCATGAAACATGCCCATTTCCGAAGCCCTTGAGGCGCGCCTCGCCCGCATCCCGATCTTCCAACTGCTCAAGCTGCGGCTGGAGGCGGCCGCCGATGGCCGCGCCGTGCTCACCGCTCCCTATGACCGCGCCTATGACGGCATCTTCGAGTCGTTCCATGGCGGCCTGCTCATGACCCTGGCCGACACCGTCGCCTGCATCGCGATTTTGACCCGCACCGGCCCCGATGAAGTGCTGACCACCACCGACATGAACATCCGCTTCCTGGCCGGCTGCCACTCCGATGCCAC
Source organism: Terriglobales bacterium (assembly GCA_051959955.1). Taxonomy (GTDB): domain Bacteria; phylum Acidobacteriota; class Terriglobia; order Terriglobales; family SCQP01; genus SCQP01. The sequence continues at coordinate 4,001 of JBQCEU010000135.1, forward strand.
CGCCGAGGCCCGCATCATCAAGCTCGGCCGCACCCTCTGTCCCACCGAAGTGAACCTCTACGACGCCGAACGGCGGCATATCGCGGTGGCCCAGGTTACCTACATGCGCCTGGGCAGGAAGTAGCAGCGCGCGCCGCGTCTGCTAGTCTTGACCATTGCGGGACTCGCCGACAGCCACTCTGGAACTCGCGGACACCGGCCATCCCGTGGGGATGACGCGCTGGCTGATCGCCATCGCCGTCATGGCCAGCGCGGTCATGGAGCTGGTGGATACCTCGGCGGTCAACGTCAGCATCCCCTACATCGCCGGCAACCTGTCGGCCAGCATCACCGAAGCCACCTGGGTTCTGACCTCCTACCTGGTCTCCAACGCCATCGTGCTGCCCCTCACCGGCTGGCTGTCGAGCCGGTTTGGGCGCAAGCGGCTGCTGCTCACCGCCGTCTCCGGATTCACCATCGCCAGCATGTTGTGCGGGCTGGCGCCGACCCTGCAACTGCTGATCGTCTTCCGCGTGCTGCAAGGCCTGTTCGGCGGCACGCTGCAGCCCATCACCCGCGCCATCCTGCTGGAGTCGTTTCCGCGCGAGGAGCGCGGCCACGCCATGGCCATGTGGGGCGTGGGCATCGTGGTGGCGCCCATTCTGGCGCCGGTGCTCGGCGGCTGGCTGACGACGGATTACTCCTGGCGCTGGGTGTTTTTCATCAACCTGCCGGTGAGCATCTTCGGCTGGACGATGGTCAAGCTGTACGTATTTGATCCGCCCTACCTGAAGCGCGTCAAGCACGGCGCCGACTACTGGGGCATCGGCTTGCTGGCGTTGGGGGTGGCGGCGCTGCAGGTCATGCTCGACAAGGGCCAGGAGGCCGACTGGTTCGCCTCCCACATGATCGTCACCCTGGCGGTGGTCGCCGTCATTTGCCTGACCGCCTTCATCTGGTGGGAACTGCGCGCGCCCAACCCGGTGGTTCATTTGCGCCTGCTGAAGTACCGCACCTTCGGCACGGCGGCGGCGCTCTCGCTGGTGCTCTTCTTTGTGCTCTATGGCAGCATCCTGCTGCTGCCGCTGTTCATGCAGGAGGTGCTCAATTTTCCCGCCATCACCGCCGGCATCTGGAACAGCCCGCGCGGCATTGCCACCATGGTCTTGATGCCGGTGGTGGGCATGCTGATCGGCAAACGCTGGGACATGCGGGCCATGATCTTCATCGGCATGGTGGTGTCGGCGGCGGGCGTGCTGATGTTCAGCCGGCTGGACGGCACCGCCGGACCGTGGTCGTTTCTCGTTCCGCAGTTGCTGATGGGCGGCGGGCTGTCGCTGGTGTTCGTGCCCTTCGCCACCATCAGCGTCGATCCCATCCCCAACCCGGAGATGGGCTATGCCACCAGCATCACCGCCTTCACCCGCAACCTGGGTTCGAGCTTCGGCATTTCAATCATGGCCAGCGAGCTGGCGCGCCTGCGCCAGACCCATTTGGCGCGGCTGACGGCGCACCTCAACCCCGAAAACCCCATCGTCGGCCAGATGCACGCCGCCATCACCCACGGCCTGCTGCACGCCGGCTCCGGCCTGGTGCAGGCGGGCCAGCAGGCCTGGGGGGTGCTCTACGGCGAGGTGATGCGCCAGGCCACAGTGCTGAGCTACCTGGACACCTTCCGCATCATGGCCATCGTCTTCTTCCTGGTCGCGCCCCTGCCTTGGCTGATGCGCCAACCCCGGTTCGGCTCCAAACGCGGCTGAACGCTTTTGCGGCAGCGGCCGTTGCGGGAAGCACTGCGGCGCGAAGGGCGCCTGCCAGGCCGCCGCCGGCTGCTCCCACCCAAGCATCCGCCCGCCCGGCCACGGCATCCACCCGAAGGGCGCTGAAGTGTCCTGGCGGCCACTGGTGGCGGATCGTGTCCCGCGGCCAGTGTCCATCCGGCCAGGACCAGGCGCCGGGAAGAGGATGATTATGAAGCATTTTCTGGGCCTGACTGCGACCTTGGCCGTGTTGGCGGGACTCTCCCTCGCCGCCCCCAACCCCAAAACCTTCCACGGCCAGATCATGGACAGCGTCTGTGCCGGCAACGGCAACCACGACGCTGGCTATAAGCTGACCAGCACCAGCACCCCCAAGGACTGCACCCTGGCGTGCGTCAAGAGCGGCGCCACCCTGGTGCTCTACAACCCTGAGGACAAAACCACTTACAAACTCAGCGACCAGAAACGCGCCATGAAGATGGCCGGCCGGGATGTGCAGGTGACCGGCACCCTGGACCAGGCCACCAATACCATTCAGGTAACCAGCATCACCGCCGCCAAGTCGTAGGGCGCGCGCCTGCGGGAGGACGCTTGCCGCACCGGGGCTGGTGGATCACCGTGGGGCTGGCCGTGCTGATCATCGTCGCCCTGCTCTATGGCGCGATGACCACCAGCCTCAGCGCCCTCCCGTCTCCCGGCCGCTTGGAGACGGCCTGGGCCAACCGGGTTAAGGCGTGGTACATCCACCGTGCCGCGCGGGCTCAGCCCCCGCCCCCGCCCCCGCCGTTCAACCCCGCCGCCGCCGCCGGCCTGTTCAGCATGGCCTGCGCCGTCTGCCACGGCCACGACGGCCGCCATCCCGCCAACATCGGCTTGGCCATGTACCCGCGCGTGCTGGATCTGGGCTCGCCCGAAGTGCAGCGGTTCTCCAATGCCCAGCTCTACTGGATCATCCACAACGGCATCCGCCTCAGCGGCATGCCCGGCTTCGGCCACATCCTCGCCCCCCAGGACGTCTGGCAGCTGACTTTGTTCCTCCGCCACCTGCCCGCCACCACCGCCGCCCAGCCCTAGCCGCCGCCCGCCCCTGCTGTACAGTTAAGTCTGGGAACAGCGAGAGTGGCGGAACTGGCAGACGCACCAGATTTAGGATCTGGCGCCCGCAAGGGCGTTGGGGGTTCGACTCCCCCCTCTCGCACCAAATCACTCGCCCATGCGCAACCTCCATCTGGCCAAAATCGGCGGCATTGACCTCTACCTGCACTGGTCCTGGTTCCTGGTGGCGCTGATCGAGATTCAGGCCCGCTCGGGCGCCTACACTTCGGTGGGCTGGAACGCGCTCGAGTACCTGGCGCTGTTCGTCATCGTCACCGTGCACGAGTTCGGCCACGCCTTCGCCTGCCGCAGCGTGGGCGGCCGCGCCGACCGCATTATGCTCTGGCCGCTGGGCGGCATTGCCTTTGTAGATCCGCCGCCGCGGCCGGGCCCGGTGCTGTGGAGCATCGCCGCCGGGCCGCTGGTCAACGTGGCGCTGCTATGGCCGCTGTTTTGGCTGGCGGCCTGGACGGCGGCGCTGCCCGGCGTCAATCTCAACCTGGCGCTACTGGTGCACGCCGTGGCCTGGATGAATCTGGGACTGCTGATCTTCAATGTGATCCCGGTGTATCCGCTCGACGGCGGACAGATTCTGCAGTCGCTGCTGTGGTTCGTGATCGGGCGGGCGCGCAGCCTCATGGTGGCGGCGGCCATCGGCATCGCCGGCGCCGCGGCCTTTGCCCTCTACGCCTTCAGCGTGGGCAACTGGCTGCTGGTGGCCATCGCCGCCTTTGTGCTGATGGAGTGCTGGAACGGCTGGCAGCGGGCGCGCGCGCTGTGGCGCTTGGCGAAGCTGCCGCAGCGGGCCGGCTTCGCCTGCCCCGACTGCCACGCCGCGCCGCCCGCCGGCGCGCTCTGGAACTGCCGCCAGTGCGGCCAGAGCTGCGACGCCTTCGCCGCCGCCGGCGCCTGCCCGCACTGCGGCGCGCCGCTGGGGCGGGTAGTGTGCCCGGCCTGCGCCCACGCCCATCCGTTGGGCGCCTGGGTGCCGGAGGCGGTGGTCCTCAGATGACCGCAAGCACGAGAGGTGGCGGCCGCGCCGGCTCTGCCCCAGGGGATCGTCACCGGGGGAAACGGCGCCCATCGCAGCGGCCTGGAAATGCGTGACGCTGCCACGACGAAGCTGAAATCCCCTCCCTGGCGCTCGGTCGGCCGGCATGCCTGGGGGCTGCTGCAGCCGCGGTGGCTGCTGCTGGCGGGCGGCTTCGGGCTGATGCTCATCAACCGCGTGTGCGGGCTGGTGCTGCCCACTTCCACCAAGTACCTGATTGATCTGGTCATCGGCCAGCGGCGGCTCGACTGGCTGTGGCCGATCATCGGCATCGTGCTGGCGGCGACCGTGGTGCAGGGGGCGACGACCTATGCCCTGACGCAGTCGCTGTCCAAGGCGGCGCAGCGGCTGATCAACGAGCTGCGGGCCCGGGTGCAGGCGCACCTGACACGGTTGCCGGTGAGCTTCTACGATCACAACAACACCGGCAACCTGGTGTCGCGGGTGATGAGCGATGTGGAGGGGGTGCGCAATCTGCTGGGCACCGGGCTGGTGCAGTTCGCCGGCAGCATCATCACGGCGGTGATTGCGCTCGGCCTTTTGCTGCGCATCAGCGTCGCCATGACGGTGGCGGCGGGAGCCCTGGTGGCGCTGTTCACCCTGACCGTGAGGGTCTCGTTCCGGCAGATGCGGCCCATCTTCCGCGAGCGGCGCAAGCTGCGGGCGGAGGTGACCGGACGATTGACGGAGTCCATCGGCGGCGTGCGGGTGGTGAAGGGCTACCACGCCGAAGAACGCGAAATGGCGGTGTTCCAGCGCGGGCTCGACCGGCTGCTGCAAAACGTCTACCGCACCATCAACGCCACCAGCGCCATGGATCTGTCCTCCAAGGCGGTGATCGGGCTGGTGGGCGCGGTGGTATGGACCATGGGCGTACACCGCGTCTTGGCGCACGCCATCACGCTGGGCGACCTGGTGGTCTTCAATCTTTACCTGGGCATGCTGGTGGCGCCCATGATGCAGATCGTGGGCATCGGCACGCAGCTGGCCGAAGCCATGGCCGGGCTGGAGCGGACCTATGAGCTGCTGCAGTTGCCGCGCGAGGATGAAGACACCGGGCGGCAACAGGAGTTGGGGCGCATTGCGGGCAGGGTGGAGTTCGATCAGGTTTCCTTCGCCTACGCCGGTGAGCAGGGTGCGGGCGAGGAGGTGTTGCACCAGGTGAGCTTCTCGGCCGCGCCGGGGACGATGACCGCGCTGGTGGGGCCTTCGGGGGCGGGAAAGTCCACGGTGATCGGGTTGCTGGCGGCCTTCTACTCGCCCACGCGCGGCCAGGTGCGGGTGGATGGGCACGATCTGCGGCAGGTTCGGCTGGACGAGTATCGCCGCCAACTGGGGGTGGTGCTGCAGGAATCGTTCCTGTTCGATGGCACGCTCCGTGACAATGTGATGTTTTCGCGGCCACAGGCAAGCGCGGAGGAGTTCCAGCGTGCCTGCCGGATGGCCCGGGTGGATGAGTTCGCCGGGCGGTTCGCCCAGGGTTACGACACGGTGGTGGGCGAGCGCGGGGTGAGATTGTCGGGCGGGCAGCGGCAACGGCTTTCGATTGCGCGGGCGGTGCTGGCCGACCCGGCGCTATTGATCCTCGACGAGGCCACCAGCAGCCTGGATTCGGAGTCGGAGGCGCTGATCCAGGAAGGGCTGCAACATCTGCTGCGGGGACGCACCACGTTTGTCATCGCCCACCGCCTTTCGACCATTCGCGCGGCCGATCAGATTTTGGTGCTGGAGGCGGGGCGCATCGTCGAACGCGGGCGCCACGCCGAGCTGCTGGAGCAGGCGGGAGTATACGCAGCCTTGTATCGAAGGCAGCAGGGCCGGGAACAGAACCTGTTCCTGGCGCCGGGCGAAGGCGGTGAGGCGGAGCCGGCAGCCACGGTGCGGGTGGACGGAGGCGAGGGAGAGGATGCATCACCGCCGGATGTTCTGCCATAAGCGGCCAGGCAGAAAACCAGAGTAGCTGAATTCTGCATCACGGCTGCCATGTCCGTCAGACTGGATCGCCCCAGCGCCCTCATCCTTTGCGCGCAGATCGCTGCCTTGGCGCTGGCGCGACGCCTGGGTCGGGCGGGCATTGCGGTGGGCCTTTGGGACGTGGTGCCGATGGAGGGCGTCGAGGCGCCGCCCGCGGCTCATTCCCGCTACGTACGGTGGCGGCTGACGGGGCAGGGGCAGAAGGAGGCGGCGTGGGCGGATCAGTTGGTCACGGCGGTGCAGGGATTGGGCGAGCGCCCGGCGCTGATCGCCACCAGCGACGAGACGCTGCTGCTGCTTTCGCGTCACCGCGCCAGGCTCCAACCCCATTGCCGCCTGTTGCTGCCGGCGGCCGAAACGCTGGAGCTGCTGCTGGACAAGCGGCGGCTGCATGAGGAAGCGGCTCGCCACGGCCTGGCCGTGCCGCGCAGCATCCCCCTTGGTTCGGCGCGCGACCTCGACCCGGCCCTGCGGGAACTGGGCCTGCCCTGCCTGCTGAAATCCGCCTATGGCAAGGTGGGCACGGCCACGGCCCACGCCAGCCTGCCGGGCAAGATCAAGATCGAGTGCCGGGAGCAATTGCATCGCGAGTACGCCAGCCTGAGCGCCGCCGACAGCCGCTGGCTGCTGCAGGAGTATTTGCCCGGCGGGGCGGAACGCGTGGCGCTGTACAACGCCTACTTCGACGCCCGGCACCAGCCGTGGGCGGTGTTCACGGGGCGCAAGCTGCGGCAATATCCGGTGGATTACGGCACCGCCAGCCTTAGCCAGGCCTGCTGGATTCCCGGGCTGGCTGAGCCGCTCACCGCTTTCTTGCAGCAGCTCAACTATGTTGGCCCGGTGGACATGGGGTTGAAGTGGGATGCACGGCAGAGGGTCTACAAACTGCTGGACGTGAACCCGCGCCTCGGCCAAAACTACCGCACCTTTGTGGCCTATGGGCATGCGCGCGCGGATCTGGGCTGGCTCACCTACGCCGAGCTGGCGGAACTGCCTCTTAAGCTGCATTGCCCCCTGCGGGCGCGACCGCGCCGCTGGAAGATCGAGGATCACGACTGGCGCAGTTGCCGCGAACTGCAGCGGCGGGGAGAGCTCTCGCTGCGCGCCTGGGCGCGGGATTGGCTGCGCTGGCGCTGCGGACGGCACGAGCGCGCTTACTGGTCCTGGCGCGACCCCCGGCCGCTGCTCTGGCAACTGGCGCGCTGGCGGCAGCAGCGGGCCTCGGCCCCCCCGCCGCCCGCGGCGGCGCAGCCGGCCACGGCGCGCGGGGTGCTGCTGTGAGCGCGCCGGGACCGATACTGACCACCGCGGCGGCGGCGATACCGCGCCCGGCGGCCGGCGCCGAGCTGCTGTTTCTCGATCAGGCGGCGATGCTGGCCGCGGGAGTGCTGGACATGCCGGCGGCCATGGCGGCAGTGGCGGAGGCGCTGGTGGAGTGGGAGCAGGGACGGGCGCGGCTGGGCCCCAAGGTGGTGTTGCGTGCCGGCGAAGACAGCCACACCGAGCAGCAGTGGCGCATCAACGGCTTGTGCGCGGCGCTGGGGGAGCCGGTGCGCTGGCTGGGAATGAAATGGATCGCCAGCTTCCCGCCCAACCGGCGGCAGGGACTGCCGCGGGCGAGCGGCCTGCTGGTGCTCAATTCCGCCGACAACGGCCTGCCCCTGGCGGTCATGGACGCGACCCTGCTGAGCGCGGTGCGCACCGGTGCGATCACCGGGCTGGGAGTGAGGATGCTGGCGCCGGCGCAAGCTCGCCGCGCCGCCATCGTCGGCGCGGGGGTGCAGGCGCGCACCCAGGCGCTGGGGCTGGCGACCGGCTGTCCGCAACTGGAAGAGATCGCCATTGTGGCGCGGCGGCCGGAGGCGGCAGCGGCGTGCGTGGCCGACTGCCGGCTTCACTGGCAAATACCGGTGCGGGCGGGCTGCCGCGGCGATCTGCCCTCGGCCGACATTGTGGTGACCGCCACCACGGCGGAGAGCCCGGTACTGTTCGCCGCCGAGGTCAAGCCGGGAGCCCTGACGGTCCAGATCGCCGGGCACGAGTGCAGCTTCGAGCTGGTCGAAGCGTGCGACAAGATCGTCTGCGATGACTGGGAGACGGTGAAGCATCGCGGCCTGCCCACGCCGGCACGCATGCACGCCGCCGGGGTGCTGAACGACGAACGCATCCACGCCAACCTCCCGCAGTTGCTGACCGGCAAGCGGGCGGGGCGGGAAAGCGAGCAGGAGCGGATTCACTTTGCCCACATCGGCCTGGGGCTGGGCGACGTGGCCTGGGGCGCGGCGGTGTACCAGCAGGCGCTGCAGCGCGGCCTGGGAAGGCGGTGGGAGCTATGGCACGCGCCGCTGTGGGCTTAGAGGGCCGCGCCCTGGCGGAGCCGCGGTACTGCCGCATCGGCAACCTGCTGGTGCCGGACGCCGCCGAGGCGCAGGCGATTTACTGGCGGCGTCTGCATAAACTGCAACGATTGCCGCGGCGCAGCCATCTGGCCCGCTGGCACCCCGGCGCCGCCCGACGCTTGGGCTGGGCCGAAGCCGCCCAACGCCGGCTGGAAGCCTGGCTGGGGGCGCCGCTGGTGTGCATCTGGCGGCCGGCGGAACCGGGGCTGTCACGGGCCGCGCTGGGCTGGGTGTACCAAAGGGAGCGGCTGCGCGCCATGGCGCGGCTGGCATGGAACGAACATTGCGGATTCCTGCGCCGCGAGTGGCGGGCGCTGCAATATCTGGCCGCGGTTCCCGGCGTGGCCGCCACCACCCCCCAACTGTTGCATGTCGAGCAGGAAGAAGATGAACACGGAGCGCGGTTGCTCTTGGTCGAAAGCGCCTGCGACGGCACGCCGCGACCGCCCCGCGGCTGCAGCGGCCCCACGCTGGAAGCGGCGGAGTGGCTGGCCGGTTTTCAGGCGGCCGCGGGCGCCCACGCGGTCTGGCATGGTGAGCAGTTGCGGGCGGCCATTGCCGCACACGACGGCCTGTCGGCAGAGGCGCGCCTGCGGCTGGAGGTTCGAGCCGCGGCCACAGCCGCGGATCGGGTGCCGCAGGTGGCGGCCCACAGCGACTTTTGGTGGGGCAATCTGCTGCTCAACCCGGAGCGTGAACTTGCCGTGGTGGACTGGAGCGAGTTCCGGCTGGATGCCCACCCCTTTCATGACGCCGGCTTCTACCTGCTGACCTGGGGACGGGACTGGGTACAGGGCCGGGAACGGCTGCCGCCGGGCGAGTGGCTGGCGCGCGCGTTTGCGCCCGCGTCCAGGTTCCTGCCGCGGGCGGAGCGCTGGTTCATCCGCTACCGCAATGCGCTGGCGCGCTGCCGTTGGAGCCGCGCCTTGCCTCTGGACTTCGCCGCCCTGCTGCATCATTTGCCGCTGGTGATGGCACATTACGCCTGCCAAGGCCAACAGGCCGCCGCCTGGACGGAGGCCTGCAACGCCTGGGCCGCGACCGATCCTCTGGCATCATAGAGTGGATTGCCTTCCCGGGCGAGATTCGCGCTGCGCGCGTTGCAGCACCGCAATTACCGGTTGTTCTTCGGCGGCCAGAGCCTGTCGCTGATCGGCACCTGGATGACGCGCACCGCCACCGCCTGGCTGGTGTACCGGCTGACCGGATCGGCCATCCTGCTGGGGGTGGTGAGCTTCGCCGGCCAGATACCCACTTTTCTGCTGGCGCCCTTCGCGGGTGTGTGGGTGGATCGCTGGAACCGTCATGACGTGCTGGTCGCGACGCAGGTGCTGGCCATGCTGCAGTCGTTTGCGCTGGCGGTGCTGGCGCTGACCCACATCACCATGGGCGAGATCATTGCGCTCAGCGCCCTGCAGGGCCTGATCAATGCCTTCGACATGCCCGGACGGCAGTCGTTTCTGGTGGAGATGGTGGCGGGACGGGAAACGCTGGGCAATGCCATCGCCCTCAACTCCAGCATGGTGAACTTCGCGCGTCTGGCGGGGCCGGCGATGGCGGGGGTCGTCATCGCGCTGTGGAGCGAGGGCTACTGCTTTTTGATTGATGGCGTCAGTTACCTGGCGGTGATTGCGTCGCTGCTGGCCATGCGCGACCTTCCGCCCAGGCTGGTGTCCGCGCGCCGCGCCATGCACCATGCCCTGCGCGAAGGGTGGGATTACGTCTCCCAGTTCGCGCCGGCACGCATGCTGCTGCTGCTTTTGGCGCTGGTCAGTCTGGTGGGCATGCCCTACACGGTGCTGATGCCCATCTTTGCCGGCAGCGTGCTGGGCGGGGGCGCCCACACTCTGGGGTACCTGCTCTCGGCCGCCGGAGCCGGAGCGCTGGTGGCGGCGGGGCGGCTGGCGGCACGCCAGTCGGTACGCGGGCTGACGCGGGTGGTGCCGCAATCGGCGGCCTTGTTCGGGATCGGTCTGGTGGGGGTGGGGCTGTCGCGCTGGTTGTGGCTGTCGCTGCCGATGCTGTTTGTAACCGGCCTGGGGATGATGCAGCAGATGGCCGCCACCAACACCATCCTGCAAACCGTGGTGAGCGAGGACAAGCGCGGGCGGGTGATGGCGTTTTACACCATGGCCTTCGTGGGCATGGCGCCCTGGGGCAGCCTGCTGGCGGGCTGGCTGGCCGAGCACGTCGGCGCGCCGCGCACGCTGCTGCTCGACGGTTTGGTGTGCCTGCTGGGCGCCGGCTGGTTTGCCTGGAAGCTGGAGACGGTGCGGGAAGCGATCCGGCCGGTGTACCGCAAGCTGGGGATCATTCCGGAAGCGCAGGCCGGCGTGCAGGCGGCGACCACCATCCTCACCCCGCCGGAAGACTAGGGGGCGGCCACCGGCTCGCCGTGCAGGGCATCCAGCAGGCGGGCGGTTTCGGCCAGCACCGCGGCGGCGCCGGAGACGGCGAAGGGCAGTTTGAGCGTGCCGTCGGGGGTGAAGCTGGCGCCGCGGCGGGATTCGATCATGGCGGCGATACGCTGCGGATCCACCCCCGCCTGGGGCCGGAAGCGGAACCAGAGCTGGTCCTTTCCTCCCGCGCCGCGGCGTTCCAGCGCGCGCAGCCCCAGGCCGCGGCACTGGAGCTTGAGCCGGGCGTAGGTGAGCAGGTTTTCCACGGGCGCGGGCGGCGTGCCATAGCGGTCGCGCAGCTCGCGCAGCACATCCGACAGGGCGGCTTCGCTGGCCGCTTCCGCCAGGCGCTTGTACATGCGCAGGCGCTGGTTCTCCTCCGGCACGTATTCGGGCGGAATGCGGATGTCGAGGCCGAGATGAAGCTGCACGTCAGCCTCCTCCTCCACCGCTTCGCCCTTGAGCTCGCGCACCGTCTGCTCCAGCATTTGTACGTAAAGATCGAAGCCGACCGCGTCGAGGTTGCCGCTCTGCTCGCCGCCCAGCAGATTGCCGGCGCCGCGCAGCTCCAGATCCAGCGCCGCGATCTTGAACCCGGCGCCCAGGTCGCTGAACTCCCGCATGGCGGCCAGACGCTTGCGCGCCACCGGCGTCAACTCGACCTCGGGCGGCACCAGCAGGTATGCGTAGGCGCGGCGATTGGAGCGGCCCACCCGGCCGCGCAACTGGTACAGCTCGCTCAGTCCGAGGCGGTCGGCACGGTTGATGAGCATGGTGTTGGCCAACGGGATGTCGAGGCCGTTTTCGATGATGGTGGTGGAGAGCAGGATGTCGGCTTCATGCTGGACAAAGCGCAGCATCGCCTTTTCCAGCTCGTCTTCCGGCATTTGGCCATGCCCCACGGCGATGCGTGCCTGCGGCACCAGCCGCTGCAGCAGCGCGGCAACATCCCAGATGCTGTCCACGCGATTGTGGACGAAATAGACCTGGCCGCCGCGGGCCAGTTCCTGCTCCAGCGCGGCGGCGATCAGGGCTTCGTTCCAGGCGGCGACCACCGTCTGGATGGACAGGCGGTCGCGCGGCGGGGTTTCGATCACCGACATGTCGCGCAATCCGGCGAGCGACATGTTGAGGGTGCGGGGAATGGGCGTGGCCGACATGGCCAGCACGTGGACTTCCTTCTTCAGTTGCTTCAGCTTCTCCTTGTGACGCACCCCGAAGCGCTGTTCCTCATCCACCACCAGCAGGCCGAGGTTGGCGAACTTCACGTCCTTGGAGAGCAGGCGGTGGGTGCCGATGACGATGTCCACCTTGCCGGCGGCGAGCTGTTCGAGCGTCTCCTTCTGCTGGGCGCGCGTGCGGAAGCGGCTGAGCAGGGCGATGCTGACGGGAAAGGCGCGAAATCGGCGGCGGAAGGTCTGCTCATGCTGGAAGGCCAGCACCGTGGTGGGCGCCAGCACCGCCACCTGGCGGCCTTCGCTGACGATCTTGAAGGCGGCGCGCATGGCCACCTCGGTCTTGCCGAAGCCGACATCGCCGATAATCAGCCGGTCCATGGGACGGCTGCTTTCCAGGTCGCGGGTGACATCGGCGATGGCCTTGTCCTGATCCTCGGTTTCACTGAAAGGAAAGGCGTCCTGAAACTCGCGCTGGAAGGGGCCGTCGGGCGCGCAGGGCGGAATGCGCACTGCCTGCCGGGAGGCGTAGAGCTTGAGCAGCTCATCGGCCATGTCGCGCATGGCGCGCTTGACCCGGGTTTTGCGCTGCGCCCATTGCACGCCGCCGAGCCGGTCGAGCGGCGGGGTGGCGCCTTCGGCGCCGCTGCCCGAGCGGTACTTCTGCACCAGGTCCATGCGCGTCAGCGGCACGTACAGCTTGGCGCTGTCGGCGTATTCGAGCACCATGAACTCGCCGCTGCGCTCGCCGCCGGCGCCGGCATCGAAGTGGGTCAGGCCGGTGAAGCGGCCGATGCCGTGCTCGATGTGGACCACGAAGTCGCCCGGCTTGAGGTCGCGGAAGTCGCTGAGGAAGCTGGACACGTTGGTGCGGCGGGCGGGCGCGGCCGGGCGGACGGCGTCTTCCTGGAAAAGATCGTTGGAACCGAAGATGGTCCAGCCGGCCGCGGCCAGGGTGAAGCCGCGCTGCAGGATCCCCTGCGCCAGCACCGCCGCCGAGCCGGAGGCGGTGAAGTAGGCCTTCTCCGACAAATAGTCCATGCCGGAGCGGCTGGCCCGCACGCCGAACTGGAACGGCAGTTTGTACTCGGTGAACAGGTCACCCAGCCGCTCGACTTCGCCGGGGTTGGCGGCCAAAAACAGCAACCGATGCCCCTGGGCAAGCTCCTGGCGCGCCTCCTCGACCAGCCGCGGCACCGCGCCCTGGTAGCGCGATGCGGGGCGTGAAGGCATGTGGATGTCCGCGGCGGCGGCCGCGGCCTGCGGCACGGCCCCCAACTCCATCGCCTCGGCATCCAGGTCCAGATGCTCGATGCGCAGCTCGCGCATCTCGACGATCGCCTGCCGCGCCAGGCGCGCGCGAAATTCTTCCGGAGTGAGAAAAATCGTCTCCGGCTCCGGGCCGGGGGCCTCGGCGTGGCGGCGCCGCAGGCGCAACCACCAGGCGTCGAGCTCAGGCAGCGTTTGCTCGGGTTCGCTCAGCAGGATCAGCGGCCGCTCCACCATGTCGGCAGCGGTGTGATGGTAGCCTTCGAGCCCGGGAACACGGAATTCCCAGCCGGGGGCGGGATCGCCGAGGCGCTGCTGCAGCGCCGGGGTCAGCGGGATCGAAGTCAGGGGCAGAAGCTGCACGTGCTCCAGCGGACGCACCGAGCGCTGGGTGGCGGGATCGAACTCGCGTAGCGACTCGATCTCATCCCCGAACAGCTCCAGCCGCACCGGCCGCTGCGCCTCGGGGCTGAAGACGTCCAGCAGCCCCCCGCGAATCGAGAACTGCCCCGGCATCTCCACCGGCTCCTGACGCTGATAGCCGATCAGCTCCAGGTGCTCGGCCAGGCCGGCCAGGTCCACCGTGTCGCCGCGGCGCAGCCGGCGCACCAGGCTGAGATAGTGTTCGGGCGGCGGCAAGCGGGTGGCGGCGGCGACCACCGGCGCGATCAGGATGGGGAGGCCCTCGACCCAGCGCCACAGCGCGTGCACCCGCTGCTCGAGGATGGCCGGATGCGGCGACAGGCCTTCGTAGGGATCAATTTCAAACGCCGGCATGGCCAGCGGGCGCTCGTCCTCGTGGCTGGCCACGCCAGTGAGGTCGGCAAAGGTGGCCAGCGAGTCGCGCCACTCCTCGGCCCAGTGGTTGCTCGGCACCACCAGCATCACCGGACGGCGGGTGAGCTGCTGCAACTGGGCCGCCGCCAGCAACTGCGCCGCCGGAGTGAGCCCGGTGAGCCTCACGTTCCGGCCTGCGCTCCAGGCAGACCCCGCCTCCGCCAGCGGGCTTTGCCGCGCCAGCGTGGTGAAAAGCTCGCGCACAAATGGCAGCGTCATCCCCAGCCGAAACACAATTTTAGCAGACGGCCCTAAACTGATAGCAGGCAGGCGCCGGCATGCATTCCCACACCCATTCCCACGGGCAGGCGGGCAAGGTTCTCACCCTCGGGGCCCTCGCGACACTGGGGTATGTGGTGCTGGCCTTTGTGGTGGGGCTGCGGTCCCACTCACTGGCGCTGGTCTCCGAGGCCGGCCACAATCTGACCGATTTCCTCGCCCTGGGGCTGAGCTGGCTGGGCGTGTACTGGCAGTCCAAGCCACCCACCGGCCATAACACCTACGGCTTCCACCGCGCCGGCGTGCTGGCCGCGCTGGTCAACGTGGCGACGCTGTTTGCAATCACGATCTGGATCGTGATCGAGGCCGTGGCGCGCTTGCGTACGCCCGAGCCGGTGGCCGCCGGCGCCATGCTGTGGGTGGCGATCGTGGGCCTGGTGATGAATGCGCTCATCGCCTGGAAGCTCGAGGGCGGCCACGGCGACGTCAACCTGCGGGCGGCCTTCCTGCACATGCTCGGCGACGCCTTCGCCACCGCCCTGGTCATCGCCGGCGCGCTGGTCATCGCCCGCACCGGCTGGGTGCGGCTGGACCCCATCCTCTCGCTGCTGATCGCCGCCCTGATTCTGCTGTCGGGCTGGAGCGTTTTCCTGGACACGCTCAACATCCTGCTGGAAGGCGCGCCCCGCGGCGTGCGCCCGGCCGAGGTGCAAGCCGAGCTGGTGGCCGTCGAGGGCGTGATGGCGGTTCACGATCTGCACATCTGGAGCCTGGGCTCCCACGCCCACGCCCTCAGCGCCCACGTGCGGATCGCCGATGTCCAGCTCTCCGCCAGCGAGGCCATCCGCCGCCGGCTGTGCGCCGTGCTGGACGAGCGCTACCACATTCATCACGCCACGCTGCAATTCGAGACCGGCGCGTGCGAAGGCTGCCCGATGGATCGGGGTGGCGAACGGTGAACGGCTGCCGGGGGCCGCGGTCCCCTACGCGGGGGCCGCGCCGTTGGCCCGCGCCAGTCAATGGTTTTACTGCACCAGCTCCGGCTGTTCGGCGCCGTCGCCGGCCTCCTCGGCGGGCAGCACGCTGGCGGCGGCCACATAGTCGCCCTCTTCCAGGCGCAGGATGCGCACCCCCTGGGTGTTGCGGCCGGCTTCGCGGATGGAGCTGGCGTCGCAGCGGATGATCTTGCCCTGCTGGGAGATCACCATCACCTCGGGCGCTTCGCCCACCGCCATCACCGCCACCACCTTGCCTTTCTTGTCGGTGGTCTTGATGTTGATCACCCCCGAACCGCCCCGCGACTGCTTGCGGTACTCCGACAGCGGCGTGCGCTTGCCGTAGCCGCCTTCGGTGACGCTGAGGATGAGCTGGCTGGCGTCGCCGGTGACCTCCATGCCGATGATCACGTCGCCCTTGCCCAGCGACATGCCGCGCACCCCGGTCGCCGTGCGCCCCATGGCGCGCACGCCCGACTCCGGGAAGCGGATGCTCTTGCCTTCGCGCGTGGCCAGGAAGATCTCGCTCTTGCCGTCGCTGAGCTTGGCCTTGACCAGGTCATCGCCCTTGTCCACGCCCATGGCGATGATGCCGCCCGCCCGCGGGTTCGAGAAGTCCTTGACCTTCGACTTCTTGATCGTGCCGCCGCGGGTGACCATGACGATGAACTCGTTCTCGATTTCCAGGTCCTTCACCGGCAGCAGGGCGCGCACTTCCTCGCCCTCCTGCAGCGCCACCAGGCTGTGGATGGCCTTGCCCTTGGCGCTGGCGCCGGCATCGGGAATCTCGTAAACCTTCAGCCAGTACACCCGGCCGGTATTGGTGAACACCAGAATGTAGCTGTGGGTGGAGGAGACGAACAGGTGCTCGACGAAGTCCTCCTCGCGCGTGCCCGCCCCGCGCCGCCCGCCGCCGCCGCGGCGCTGCGAACGGTAGGTGGAGATGGGTGTGCGCTTGAGGTAGCCGGAGTGCGTGATGGTGATGGCCACCACCTCCTCCTTGATCAGGTCCTCGAGCTCGATCTCGGCCGCCGCGTCCTGAATCTCGGTGCGCCGCGGATCCTTCTCGCCGCCGTAATCCTTGCGGATCTCCTTCAACTCGTCGGCAATCACTCCGCGCAGCTTCTTGTCGCTGGCCAGGATGGACTCCAATTCGGCGATGCGCAGCCGAATCTCCGCCAGTTCGTCCAGGATCTTCTGCCGCTCCAGGCCGGTCAGCCGGTGCAGTTGCAGATCGAGAATCGCCTGCGCCTGCTTCTCGCTCAACTGGAACTTCGCCACCAGGCCCTCGCGGGCCTCGCGCGGGCTGGACGAGGCGCGGATCAGCTTGATCACCGCGTCGAGGTGGTCGAGGGCGATCTTGTAGCCCTCCAACACATGCTCGCGCTCGCGCGCCTTGCGCAGTTCAAAGATGGTGCGGCGCCGCACCACGTCCACACGGTGATCGAGGAAGTGC
>JBQCEU010000136.1:0-12387 GCA_051959955.1 Terriglobales bacterium
CTGATTCCCAATCCCCGCAGGCGGTCGCCGCAATTCTCCGCTTCCTCGCCCCCCGCCTGGTGATCACCCGTTTCGAACAACTCGAACCCAGCCTGAACCAAATCTTCCTGGACACCGTCACTTCAGGGAACCACGCGGCCGCACAACTGGCAACTGGCAACTGACAACTGGCAACTTTAATGAAGATACTCACCGTCATCAAACGCGAGCTCCTCACCCGCACCCGCACCAAGGGCTTCGTCTTCTTCACCTTCGGCATCCCGCTGCTCGCCGCCGGCTTGATTTTCCTTGAGTACCAGATCGTCCAGGCCAGCCAGAACGTCTCCAGCAACATCGCCGTCGTGGACCTGTCGCAAACCCTATATCCCGAGCTGAGCCAGGTCATAACCAAAAGCTCCGCCCAGGCCGCCACCGAAGGCGGTTCCCGCTTCCATCTCACCCAGGTCGAAGCGACCGCCGCCACGCTGCCGCAAACTGAAGACAAGCTCCGTCAACAAGTGCTGGCCAAATCGCTCAACGGTTACCTCGTCATTCCCGCCGACGTGCTCACCAGCCGCACCGCGCAATACCACGCCCTTAACGCCGCCGCCTTCGCCGTCCGCGCCGATCTTTCCAGCGCCTTGCGCCAGGCCGTGAACCGCTCCCGCATGCTGGCCGCCGGCGTTCCCGCCGCCCAGCTCGACAGCATGGCCGGCAGCTTCGATCTCAACCAGCTCAAGGTCTCAGCCACCGGCGACAGCCGCGACAACGGCCAGACGGCCATCCTCGCCATCGTCCTCATCACCGCCCTCTACCTGGTGATGCTGCTCTACGGTGTTGTCGTGATGCGCGCCGTCACCGAGGAAAAGACCACCCGCATCTCTGAAGTCCTGCTCTCCGCCGTGGATCCGTTTTCGCTCATGCTGGGCAAAGTCCTCGGCGTGGTGGCCACGGCGCTGGTCCAGCTTGCGGTATGGGGCCTCTGCCTCGGCCTGTTCGTCGCCTATGGCCTCACCATGCTGCAGGCCGCCGGCATCAACTGGACCCAGTACCTGCCTCACGACGCCTCGTGGCTCTACGTCTGCTTCATCCTTTTCTTCATCGCCGGTTTTCTGCTCTACGCCAGCATCTACGCCGCCATCGGTTCGGTGGTCTCCAGCGAGCAGGAAGCCCAGCAGACGCAGATGCCGCTGACCATCGTGCTGGTCATCGGCTTCTATCTCGCCTTCTACGTCATGGCCAACCCCACCACCCTGACCAGCGTGGTGTTGTCGTTCATCCCCTTCTTCGCCCCGGTGCTGATGGTCACCCGCGTGGCTGTCTCCAACCCGCCCGTGTGGCAGGTGCTGGCCAGCTTCGCCCTCTGCATCGCTACTTTCTTTCTCTGCACCAGGATCACCGCCAAGATCTACCGCGTCGGCATTCTCATGACCGGCAAGCGGCCCACGCTGCCTGAGCTGTTACGCTGGCTGAAGTACGCGTGAAGCCCTCGCCGGAAGAACTCGACGAACAGTGGATGCAACAGGCGCTGGCGTTGGCCCGCGCCGCCGAGTTGGCCGGCGAGGTGCCGGTCGGCGCCGTGGTCATCTCCGAGTCCGGCGACCTGCTCGGCCGCGGCTACAACCGCACCCTGCTCGACGTGGATCCCAGCGCCCACGCCGAAATCGTCGCCCTCCGCGAAGCCGCCTGGCGCGCCGGCAACCACCGCCTGCCGGGCTCGACCGTCTACGTCACCATCGAACCTTGCCTGATGTGCGTCGGCGCCCTCATCCAGGCCCGCATTGCCCGCCTGGTCTACGGCGCCGACGAACCCAAGTCCGGCGCCCTCCGCTCCACCCCTTCGCTCGCCTCCCACCCCGCCCTCAACCACCATTTCACCGTCACCGCCGGCATCCAGGCCCCCGCCTGCGCCGAAATCGTCCAGGCCTTCTTCCGCCGCCGCCGCGGCGGCTAAAAGACCACCGTTGCCGTTGCACTCCGCTAACCGGCGTAGCGTGCGGGCATAGCGCATGTGATATCCTGCGCTTGTGGGGTTGCGATGTGTCTTCGACACCAGCATCATGGTCGCCGCCTTACGCAGCGACCGCGGTGCGTCCCGGCGCTGGCTGCTCGCCGCCTTGGACCGGCGCTTCACCCTGCTGCTCTCCGTGCCGCTTCTGCTCGAATACGAGGCGGTCCTCGCCCGCCCCGAGCAATTGCAGGCCAGCGGCATTACACTCGGCGACCTCGGCGTCATCCTCGATACTTTGGTGTCGGTGGCGGAACCCGTTGCTCTGCACTTTCACTGGCGCCCCGCGGTCAAGGATGCTGCGGACGAAATGGTGCTCGAAACGGCGGTGAACGGCAGGGCCGACCTGTTGCTCACCTTCAACCAGCGCGATCTGCAACCCGCTGCCCGGCTTTGGCGCGTGCCTGTGGATCAGCCCGGGCCAGCCTGGGTCGTTTATTCTAGCCAACACGGAGCTTTCGATGAGGAAGAGTAATGTCGCCCTGCGCCTGCAGGAATCACTGTTGAAGGAAGCGAGGCGCGTCGCCGAAGCCGAAGGCGTTGCGCTCAACCAATTTATCAATCTCGCGGTGGGGGAAAAGCTGTCCGCGCTGCGCACCGCCTCTTACTTCGAAGAGCGGGGCGCCCGCGCTAATCCCCTCCGCGCCCGCCGCATCCTCGCCCGTGCCGGCCGCGGCCGCCCGCCCTTGCCCGGCGACGAGATCCCGCCGGAAAGAAAATAAATCGCTTAAAGACAGCCTTTGCCCGGAGCTGTTGAAACGAGACAAATGGCGGAGAGGGAGGGATTCGAACCCCCGGTACCCGTTAAGGTACACACGCTTTCGAGGCGCGCGCCTTCAACCACTCGGCCACCTCTCCGGATCGGCGTGAATTGTACAGTGATTTTACCATCCCCGCCCCGCCCGGCCGCGCAGCCGCGCCCCGCCCGCCCCGCCGCCCCGGGCCACTTGCCCCTGCCCGCCCCCATCTACCTCCGTTTCGTGCTGTAATTCAATCATGCCGTCTTCTGCCCTACGAACCTGCGGCCTCGTCGCCGCCTTCACCCTTGCCTCCGCTCTCGCTCTCAGCGCCCAGGCCGCGCCCAAGCCGCACGCCGCCACCCCTGCCGCCGGCGCCGATCCGGTGGTGATCTCGGTGGGCAGCGAGCAGATCCGGGCCAGCCAGTTCAACGCCCTCATCGCCAACGCCCCCGCCCAGAACCGTGCCGCCATGGAGGCCAACAAGCGCGCCGTCGCCGACGAGCTGGGCAAGATGCTGGCTCTGGTCCAGGAAGCCCGCCGCCGCGGCCTCGATCAGGACCCCAACTACAAGGCCAAAATGATGCTCGCCCAGGATGACGCCCTGGCGCAGTCCGCCGTCCAGGCCATCGCCGCCACCACCAAGCCCACCGACGCCGACCTCAAGGCCTACTACGACGCCCACGCCGCTGAGTTCAAGCAGTCCAAGGTCCGCCACATCCTCATCGGCGACAACGAGTCCCAGGGCAGTCCCAGCACCCGCACCCCCGCCGACGCGCTCGCCAAGGCCAAGGATGTGGATGCCAAGCTCAAGGCGGGCGCCGACTTCGCCGCCACCGCCAAGGCCGAGTCCGACGATCCGGGCTCCAAGGATCAGGGCGGGGAACTGGGTGAAATCACCCCCGGCCAGACCGTCCCCGAGTTCGAAAAAGCCATGGACGCGCTCCCGGTGGGTCAGGTCAGCGATCCTGTCCACACCCAGTTCGGCTACCACATCATTGAGGTCGAGTCCCGTACCACGCTGCCCTTCGAGCAGGCCAAGGGCGGCATCGGCCAGCAACTCACCAGCAAGGCGGTCAGCGACGCCATTGACAAGATCGCCGCCAACGCCCACGTCAACATCAACGCCGGCTTCTTCGGCCCCCCCAAGCCTCCCGCCCCCGGCACGCCGCACCGGTAGCGGCCGCAAAATAAATGAACGACTTCCGCCTGCCTGGCTCTTTACCTGATGAGGAAGGAGGGGCGGAAGCGCGTATGGCCGCCGTGCCCATAGCTTTGAGCGGTGCCCTGCAGGACGAGGCGGCATGGGAATCCGTCGTCTGGGTCCATGCCCGCCTGCTGTACCGCATCGCCTACGCCGCCCTGCGGAACCACCACGATGCCGAGGACGCGGTGCAGGAAACCCTGCAGCGTGCCTGGAAGTACCGCCATCGCCTCGCCGCGGTGGAAGACCCCGCCGCCTGGCTGGCCCGCATCGCCTGGCGCGTGGCCAAAGCCCGCCGCCCGCGCCTGTTGACCGTGCCTCTTGATCTCCCCGGCGCCGCTCCGGAACCCGCGTCCCACGATCCCGCCGCCGACCAGACCGCCGCCGACCGCCAGCTCCGCCTGTTGCTGGATCGCCACATCCAGCATCTGCCGGCCAAGCTCCGCCAGCCGCTCCTGCTCTCCACCGTCGAGGAGCTCTCCGCCCGCGAAATCGGCCGCATCCTCGGCATCCCCGAGGCTTCGGTCCGCACCCGCTGCCTGCGCGCCCGCCGTCTGCTGCGCGACAAGCTCGCAGCCGTCCTCCACCAGGAGTCCCGCTGATGCCCGCCGGGCAGCATGACCTCGACGCCCGCCTCGATCGCGCTCTGGCCGCTTACAGCCGCGTCGAGCCGCCTCCCGGCGCGGTCGAGCGCTGGCTCGCCCACACCGCGGATTCTCCCGCTCCCGGCGGCCGCTTCCTCTTCCTGCCCGCCCCCGCCTGGGCTGCCATTGCCTTCGCCCTGCTGCTGCTGCTCAGCCTCACCTGGCTGCACTTCCATCGTAGCGACGTGACCCAGCCCTCGCTCGCCCAGGAAAAGATGGTCATCCAGGCCGTCAGCCCCAGCGTCCAGCTCACCCCCGAGCAGCAAAAGCTGATCGAGATCCTCGCCACCGATCCCTCCAAGCTCGCCACCATGCAGCCCGAGGATCTGGAGAAACTCTTGCAGCAGGCGGGCAAAAAGCCCTCGTCTCCTTCCGTCCCCAAACACTAAGGGCTACCCGCACTGTGCTACAATCCTTTCCTGTGATTCGCCTCATCGCCACTTGCCACCGGCACCATGCTCATAGCCATCACCACGGCTATGCCCGGCGGCGTGTGCAAGGCTGATCGTTTCGAAAAATTCCTTTTCGCAACTTTCCCACCCCGCCGCAGAAACGGCGGGGTTTTTGCTTTTTGGTGTCTCTTATGAACTTGGATTTCGACAAACTCGACGGACTGCTCCCGGTGGTCATTCAGGACAAGGCCAGCGGCCGCGTTCTCATGCTGGGCTTCATGAATGCCGCCGCCTTCGAGCGCACTCTCGCCACCGGCCTGGTCACCTTCTACAGCCGCTCGCGCCGCCGGCTCTGGACCAAGGGTGAGTCCTCCGGCCACACTCTCAAGGTCTGCGCCATCGCCACCGACTGCGATCGCGACACGCTGCTGGTGCAGGTCGAGGCGCAGGGGCCCGGCGTGTGCCACGACGGCTACGCCACCTGCTTCTATCGCGCCTTCGAGGCGGGCCAATGGCTCACGGCCGAGCCCCGCGCCTTCGATCCTGAGGCTGTCTACGGAGGCCGGGCATGACCCTCAAGCTCGGCATCCCCAAAGGCAGCCTGGAGAACGCCACCCTCGAACTGTTTCGCCGCGCCGGCTTCCGCATCACCACCGCCAGCCGCTCCTACTTTCCGGTTATTGACGATCCGGAAATCGAATGCATGCTGATCCGCGCTCAGGAGATGGCCCGCTACGTCGAAAACGGCGTGCTCGACGCCGGCCTCACCGGCCGCGACTGGGTCGCCGAACAGCAGGCGGAGGTGGAAACCGTCGCCGACCTGATCTACGCCAAGCAGAGCTTCGGCAGGGTGCGCTGGGTGCTGGCCGTGCCCGAAGCCTCGCCGGTGCAAAGCGTCCGCGATCTCCAGGGCAAGGTGATCGCCACCGAACTGGTGGCCACCACCCGCCGCTTCCTCGAGGCCCGCGGCGTCCAGGCCCGGGTCGAGTTCAGTTGGGGAGCCACCGAAGTCAAGCCCCCCGATCTCGCCGACGCCATCGTCGAGGTCACCGAAACCGGCTCCTCGCTGCGCGCCAACCGCTTGCGCATCGTCGAAACCGTGCTGGAATCCAACACCCAGCTCATCGCCGCCCGCGCCGCCTGGAGCGACGGCTGGAAGCGCGCCAAGCTGCTGGATTTGAAGCTGCTGCTGGAGGGCGCCATCCACGCCCTCGGCAAGGTGGGGCTGATGCTGAATGTGCGCCAGGCCGACCTGCCGGCGGTTTTGGCCGCCCTGCCCGCCCTCAAGCAGCCCACCATCTCCACCCTGAGTGAGCCCGGCTGGCTGGCGGTCAACACCGTCCTCGAGGAGTCCTCCGTGCGCGTCATCATTCCGCGCCTCAAGCAGGCGGGCGGCCAGGGCATTGTCGAGTACCCGCTCAACAAGATCGTGATGTGAGCGCCATGATCCGCATCCTTTCCGTTTCCTCTGCCCGCCGCCTGCTCGCCCGCCGCCGCCGGCGCCTCGCCGCCGCCGAGCGCGCCGTGGCGCCCATCGTGGCCGCGGTGCGCGCCCGCGGCGATGCCGCCGTGCGCGAGTACGCCCGCCGCTTCGATGGCTTCGAAGGCGGCGCCCTGCGTGTGGATCCCGCCTGCTGCGCCGCCGCCCGCGCCCGTCTGGCGCCCGCCCTCGTGGACGCCCTCCGCCGCGCCGAGGCCAACATCCGCCAGTATGCCCGCGCCCAGTTGCCCCGCGCCTGGATGCGCGACTACCCCGGCGGCCGCCGCCTCGGCCAGATCGTGCGGCCGCTGGCCTCGGTCGGCGCCTACATCCCCGCCGGCCGCTACCCGCTCCTCTCCACCCTGCTCATGACCGTCGTGCCCGCCCAGGTGGCCGGCGTGCCCTCCCTCGTCGTCGCCTGCCCGCGCCCCGGCCCGGAAATTCTCGGCTGCTGCTCCCTGCTGGGCGTGGAGCAGGTCATCCCCGCCGGCGGCGCCCACGCCATCGCCGCCCTCGCCTTCGGCACCCGCTCCATTCCCCGCGTCGAGCGCATCGTCGGCCCCGGCAGCGCCTATGTTGCCGCCGCCAAGCTGGCGGTGTCCGGCTACACCGGCGTGGATTTCATCGCCGGCCCCACCGAAGTCGTCATCATCGCCGCCCAGGCCGATCCCGCCTGCGTCGCCGCCGATCTGCTCGCCCAGGCCGAGCACGACCCCGACGCCGCCGCCATCCTCCTCACCCCTTCCCGCTCCCTCGCCCGCGCCGTCGCCCGCGCCTGCGAGCGCCAGTTGCGCACCCTGCCCACCGCCGCCGTGGCCCGCCGCGCGCTCGCCCGCGGCAGCGCCATCGTGCTGGTGGCCTCGCAGGAGCAGGCCCTCGAACTGGCCAATGACATGGCCCCCGAGCACCTCCACCTCTACGATCCCACCCTGCTGCCCGGTGTCCAAAGCGCCGGCAGCGTCTTCCTCGGACCCTTCAGCCCCGAAGCCGCCGGCGACTATGCCACCGGCCCCAACCACGTCCTGCCCACCGCCGGCGCCGCCCGTCTCCGCGGCGGCCTTTCCGCCGCCGACTTCGTCAAGGTGGTCTCGGTGCAGCAGCTCGAGCCGCGGGCGCTGGCCGCGCTCGCCCCCGCCATCACCACCCTGGCCCGCGCCGAAGGCCTCGAAGCCCACGCCCGCGCCATCGAGGTGCGACTTGCCTAAATGGATCCTCACACCCCGCGCCGCCGTCCGCGATCTTGCGCCCTATACCCTGCCGCCCGCCCCGGCGGAGGACGCCCTGCGCCTGCATGCCAACGAGAACACCGCCGGCTGTTCGCCCGCCGTCCTCGCCGCCCTGCGCCAGGCGCTGCGCGCCCCCGGCCTCGCCGCCTATCCCGACTACGAACCGGCGCAACGGGAAATCGCCGCCGCCTTCGGCGTCGCTCCCGGCGAAATGTTGCTCACCAATGGCGGCGACGAGGCCATCCAGCTCCTCTTCCAGACCTACGTGGATCCCGGCGACCAGATCATTCTTCTGCGGCCCTCCTACGCCATGTACCGCTTCTACGCCGGCCTGGCCGCCGCCGAGGTGTGCAGCCTCGACTATGAACGCGCTGGCTTCAGCTTCCCCATGGCCGCCATGCTCGCCGCCATTCGCCCCGCCACCCGCCTCATCCTGCTCGCCAATCCCAACAACCCCACCGGCGGCTGCATCGGCTCTGCCGACATCGAGTGCATCCTGCGCGCCGCCCCGGCGGCCGCCGTGCTGGTGGATGAGGCCTACTTTGATTTTTGCGGTACCACCGCGCTGCCCCTCCTCGCCGCCTGCCCCAACCTGTTCGTCTGCCGGACCTTCTCCAAGGCGCACGGCCTCGCCGCCCTGCGCCTCGGCTGTCTCTTCTCCCAGCCCGGCAACATCGCCGTCCTGCGCCGCGCCCAGTCGCCCTACAGCGTCAATCTTTGTGCGCTGCTCGCCGCCCGCGCCTCGCTGCGCGACCCCGCCTACCTGCGCGCCTATGTGGAGGAAGTCCGGGCCGCCCGCGCCTTCGCCGCCGCCGGTCTGCGCGCCTGCGGCTTCCGTGTCCATGCCAGTTGCGCCAACTTCCTGCTCTTCGAGGCCGGCCAACGCGCCCCCGCGCTTTGCGCCGCCCTGGCCGCCCGCGGCATCCTGCTGCGCGACTGCGGCCGCGACATCCCGGGCGCCCTCCGCCTCACCCTCGGCACCCGCACCCAAATGGAAACCTTTCTCTCCGAGTTGCGCGCGCTGTGACCAAAGACCTGCTCATCTTCGACGTGGATGGCGTCCTGGTCGACGCCGAGGACTCCTTCACCGCCGCCATCGTCGCCGCCGTGCGCCACTTCTCCGGCCGCACCGTCTCCCGCGCCCGCATTCACCAGTACAAGCTGGCGGGCGGCTGGAACAACGACTGGGCCTTGGCCCACCGCCTGCTCGCCGATCTCGGCTGTGGCGTACCCCCCGCCGCGGTCGCCGCCGCCTGCGAGCGCCTCTACTTCGACGGCGGCTTCGCCGGGCGCGAGCGCTGGCTGCCCGAGCCCGGCCTGCTCCCCCGCCTGGCCGCGCGCTGCGACTTCGCCCTCTTCACCGGGCGTCTGCGCCGTGAACTCCAGCCCACCCTCGACCGCTTCGCCCCCGGCGTCCGCTTCGCTCCCCAGGTCTGCGCCGACGATGTCGCCAGGGGCAAGCCCGATCCGGAGGGCCTGCGCCGCATTCAGGCTGCCCGCCCCGGTCCCGGCCGCTGCTGGTTCGTCGGCGACACGGTGGATGATGCCCGCGCCGCCCGCGCCGCCGGCGTGACCTTCATCGGCGTGGTGGCGCCCCGCCACCCCCACCGCGCCCGGCTGCGCCGCAGCCTCCGGCAGGAGCAGACCGCCGCCCTGCTCGACGACGTCAACCAGCTCGAAAACGAAGGGATCCTGTCATGAGACAAGCCGCCATCCAGCGCCACACCCGTGAAACCCGCATCCGCGGCGCCCTCGTCCTTGAAGGCCGCGGCCGCGCCTCGGTCTCGACCGGCATCCGCTTCCTCGACCACATGCTCGAGTCGTTCGCCCGCCACGGCGGGTTCGATCTCCGCCTGCGCGCCCAGGGCGACCTCGATGTGGATCAGCACCACACCGTCGAGGATGCCGGCATCGTCCTCGGCCAGCTCTTCGCCCGCGCCCTCGGCTCCTGCCGCGGCATCCGCCGCGCCGGCTTCTTCCTCATGCCCATGGACGACGCCCTCGCCCTCGTCGCCGTGGACTTCGGCGGCCGCGCCGCGCTCGTCTATCGCGATCGCGTCCGCGCCCGCCGTGTCGGCGACCTGCAAACCGAGCTGGTGGAGGAGTTCTTCGCCGGCTTCGCCCGGAATGCCCGCGTCAACCTGCATGCCCGCGTGCTCAGCGGCCGCTCCAGCCATCACCAGATCGAGGCCGTCTTCAAGGCCTTTGCCCGCGCCCTGCGCGAGGCCTGCACCGAGGATCCCCGCCTGGCCGGGCAACTGCCCACCACCAAGGGGCGCTTGTGACCGCGCTGGTCTCCTACGGCGGCGGCAACCTGCGCAGCCTGCGCAATGCCCTGCTCCAGCTCGGCGTCGCCAGCCGCGCCGTGTCGTCGCCCCGGGCCCTGGAGCAGGCCGAACGCATCATCCTGCCCGGGGTCGGCCACTTCGGCGCCATGATGCGCGCCCTCGACGCCCGCGGCCTGCGTGACCCCCTCTGCCGCCGCATCCGCGCCGGGGTGCCCTTCCTCGGCATCTGCCTCGGCTTCCAGGCGCTGTTCGAGTCCAGCGCCGAGGCGCCCGGCGTGCGCGGCTTGGGCATCGTAGCCGGCCATGTCGGCGCCTTGACCGCCGCTCCCCGCCTGCCCCACATGGGCTGGAACCACATCACCCCCCTGCGCCCCGCGCGCCTGCTCGCCGCTTTGCCCGGCCCACTGTGCTTCTACTTTGCCCACAGCTATGCTGTGCCGCCCGGCCCCGTCTCCGCCGCCTTTTGCGACTACGGCGACACCTTCACCGCCATCCTCGAAACCGGCAACTGCGCCGGCGTGCAGTTCCATCCGGAAAAATCCGGCGCCGCCGGCCTGCGCCTCCTCGCCAATTTTCTCGAATGGAAGACGCCATGCTGAGCCGCCGCATCATCCCCTGCCTCGACGTCGCCGCCGGCCGCGTCGTCAAGGGCACCCGCTTCCGCGACCTGCGCGATGCCGGCGATCCGGTCTCACTCGCCGCGCGCTACTTCCGCGAGGGCGCCGACGAGCTGGCCTTCCTCGACATCGCCGCCACTCCCGGCGGCGCCGCCTCGGCCGCCGATCTGCTCGCTTGTGTCGCCGGCCAGGTCTTCATCCCCCTCACCGCCGGCGGCGGCGTCCGTAGCGTCGCCGACGCCCGCCGCCTGCTGCGCTCGGGCGCCGACAAGGTCGCCGTCAACACCGCCGCCGTCCTCCGCCCCCAGCTCATCCGCGAGCTCAGCCGCGAGTTCGGCGCCCAGGCCGTGGTCCTCGCCGTGGATGCCCGCCGCCGTCCCGCGGCCGCCGGCTGGAGTGTGTTCACCCACGCCGGTCATCAGGATTCCGGCCGCGACGCCATCGCCTGGGCGGCCGAAGGCGCCGCCCTCGGCGCCGGCGAGCTCCTGCTCACCTCCATGGACGCCGATGGCGTCCAGACCGGCTTCGACTGCGATCTCGTCCGCGCCGTGGCGCGCGTTACCCGCGTGCCCCTCATCGCCTCCGGCGGCGCCGGCGCTCCCGCCCACTTCGCCGAGGTCCTGGCCCCCGGCGGCGCCGACGCCGCCTTGGCGGCCTCCATCTTCCATCAAGGCCGCTGCTCCATCGGCGACCTCAAGCGCCGCCTCGCCGCCGCCGGTCTCCCCATGAGGTTGGCCGAATGATCTTCCCCTGTGTGGATGTCATGCGCGGCAAGGTCGTCCAACTGGTGCGCGGGCGCGTCCCGGCGCTCGAGCTGGATCCCTCGCCCGAGCTGCTCGCGCGCTTTGCCGCCTTCCCCCAAATCCACGTCATTGACCTCGACGCCGCCCTCGACCGCGGCAGCAACGCCGCCCTGATCACCCCCTGGCTGGCCGCCTGGCGGGTGCGCGTGGGCGGCGGCATCCGCACCGCCCAGAGCGCCCGGCAATGGCTGGCGCGCGGCGCCTACCGCGTCATTGTCGGCACCGCCGCCTTCAACCAAGACGGCATCCATCGCGAGCTGCTGCGCCAGATTCCGCGCCGCCGCCTGATCATCGCCCTCGACTCCAGCCAGGGCAGAGTCGTGGTGCGGGGCTGGCGAAAATCCCTCGACCTCTCCGCCGAGGAGGCGGTGCGCGAGCTCGAACCCTATTGCTCCGGCTTTCTCTGCACCTGCGTGGACAAGGAGGGAATGATGCAGGGCACCGATCTCGCCTGGTTCCGGCGCCTCCGCCGCATCACCGGCCACGAACTCACCGCCGCCGGCGGCATTGCCTCGATGCGCGAGCTCCGCGCCCTCGCCCGCCTCGACATCCACGCCGCCCTCGGCATGTCCGTCTACACCGGCCGCCTCAGCCTCGCCGCTCTGGCCGCATTCGGCAGAGCTCGAGTTGCCCCAAAGCCACCGGGCAAGATCGCACCAGAACCGCCAATTCCGGAACGGCGCTCCCCTTAGCGCGGGGCCGCGCCCGTCAATGCCGTAGCGACTCGCATCCGGACCCAGCGAGAGTGCTGCGCCGGGGCCGCGGGGCCCCCGGCGCAGCGTCGCCGGAAGTCCGGGAGAGCGGGCGGCGGAGCGAAGCGAAGCCGGGCGCCCGCGATCAATTAACGATGCCGCCCGCGATGAATCAACGCCGCATCCGGACCCAGCGAGAGTGCTGCGCCGGGGCCGCGGGGCCCCCCGCGCCCCGTCGCCGGAAGTTCGGGAGAGCGGGCGGCGGGGCGCAGCGCAGCCGGGCGCCCGCGATCAATTAACGATTCCGCCCCCGCTAG
>JBQCEU010000137.1:0-3499 GCA_051959955.1 Terriglobales bacterium
GGCCCCGGCTGCGGCCGCCCTTCGGGAATGACGCATTCTCCCCAATTGTCACCCTCCAGCGGGCTGTACATGGCCAGCGCCGCGTGCGCCACTCCCGGCAGCGCCGAGAAGCGGTCTTCAATCTCCTGATACAGAGCCGCCTGGCGTTCGCCACTGTAGCCGGACGAACCGAAGTGCAGCACGTAGCGGTTGGCGGTCTTCACGCCAAAATTCTGATTCTCCAGGTTGGCCAGTGAGCGGGTGAGCAGCAGCGCCCCGGCCACCAGCGCCAATGACAGCGCCGCCTGAAAAATGACCAGCGCGTGCTGAGCCATCGAGGAGCGGTCGCGGGTGGAGCGGTTGGCGCCGCGCAGCGCCTCGGCCGGCTGGGTGTGGGTGGCCAGCCAGGCGGGCGCCAGCCCAAACAGGATGCCGGTGGCCAGTGAGACCGCGAAGGCAAAGCCCAGCACCGCCCAGCTCGGTTGCGCGCTGATGGCGGAATGGATGGCGTTGGGGAAGGCCAGCTTCAGCAGCGTCGCTGCTCCCAGCCAGGCCACCGCCAGCCCCGCCAAACCCCCGAGGCAGCCCAACAGCGCGCTCTCGGTGAGCACCCGGCGCAACAGCCGCCCGCGGTCCTCGCCCATGGCCATGCGCACCGCGATCTCGCACCGCCGATTGGTGCCACGCGCCAGCAGCATGTTGGCGATATTGGCGCAGGCGATGAGCAGCACCACCAGCGACAGGATCATCAGCATGCGCAGCCCGGCGCCGGTCTCCTGCTGCATGTTCTGGATGCCGCCGCCGCCCGGCGCCAGCACCACATGCTGCTGCGGGATGATGGCCTTGCCGCCGTTCTGTACATACGCCGGCTGGGTATAAAGCCAGTTGCGCAGCGCGGTGGAGAGTTTGGCCTGCAGCGCGGGGATGGAAGTTCCAGGCCGCACCCGGCCAACCGGATAGAGCCAGTGCGAGCCCGGCAGGTGGAGCAGCGCCGTGGCCGGATTCTGGCCCTGCACCAGCGGCTGCTGGTTAAGCGTGACCCAGACCGCCGGCGGCCGAGCGCTTACCCGGTCGCCGAAAAAGCCGCGCGGCGCGATGCCGATTACCGTGAACGGCTGGGCATTGATGCTGATCGTCGCGCCCAGCAGTGCGTGATCGCCGCCGAAGTCCTGCTGCCAGGGCTGGTAGCTGATGACCGCCGCCGCCGCCGCCCCCGGCCGGTCGTCGTCGTCGTTTAACAGCCGCCCGGCGAAGGGCTGCAGACCAAGGGTGGTGAAGTAATTGCCCGAGACCATCTCGGCGGGCATGGAGCGCGCCGGCGCCGATCCCCAGCGCACAGCCCACAGGCTCTGCCCGGCCTCCACCGCCGCCAGCGAGCTGAACTCGGGCGCCGAGGACTTCAAGTGCTGATAGAGGTCGTAACTGAAGATGTCCCAGTCGCCGTGGTCGCCCACGAAGCCACCGTTGACGCAACAGTCGTCGGTGTCGCCGATGCGCCACAACTGGCCGGGGGCGGCCACCGGCAGCGACCGCAGCAGGATGGCGTGCACCAGGGTGAACACCGCGGTATTGGCGCCGATGCCCAGCGCCAGCGTCACGATGGCCGTGAGCGTGAACAGCGGCGCTTTGCGCAGCTGCCGCAGCCCCTGCCGAAGGTCCTGAACCAGTTCTTCTACCCGCATACAGGCTTATACCGGCGGCGCGGGCAAAGGTTTCCAAAAAATCATCGTAACCGGCGGCCGGGAAGTGAGTATACGGCACTATGAACCGGCTCCGGCAGGATGTGGCCTACGCCCTGCGCGGCCTGCGGCGCGAGCCCGGCTTCGCGTTGACCGCGGTGCTCACCCTGGCGCTGGCCATCGCCGCCAATACCGCCGTCTTTGGCGTGATCCAGGCCGTGCTGCTGCGCCCGCTGCCCTTCCGGCAGCCCGACCGCGTGCTGTGGATGGCGCCGCGTTCCAGCGCCTGCGGCCTCTCCTGCGAAACCTGGTCGGTGGATGCCTATCGCGGCTTCATCGAGCAGAATCACTCCTTCGCGTCCGTCGCCGCCTACATGCCCTTCAATCCCGCCGACAACCTGCGCCTCACCGCGCAGGGCCAGCAACTGCCCGTCACTGGCGTGGATGTCACCAGCAACTTCTTTCAGACCCTGGGCGTAGTCCCCTATGCCGGCCGCCTCTTTGAGCCCGCCGACAGCCAAACCGGCGCGGCCCCGGTGGCGCTGCTCGCCTATGCCTATTGGCGGCGGCAGTTCAACGCCGACCCTCATCTGGTGGGCACAACCATTGACCTCGACGGCCAGCCGGTGGCCGTGGCCGGCATCCTGCCCGCTGACTTCGACTTTGGCGCCGTCTTTTGGCCCGGCGTGCGCGTAGACCTGTTCACCCCCGCGGTGCTCGACCGCATGATCAACTGGGGCAACACGCTCTCGCTGGTGGGGCGGTTGCTGCCGGGAGTCACGGTGGCGCAAGCCCAGGCCGACGCCAACACGGTGACCCCACGCCTCTATTTCCGGACCACCATTCCGGCAAGCTACGGCAGCTATCGCCGCCGCCCCATGGACCTGATGACGCTTCAGGCTCATGCCAGCGGGGCGCTTCGCCGCCCGCTGCTCTTTACCTGGTTCGCGGTCGGGGCGTTGCTGCTGATCGCTTGTGTAAACCTGGCCAACCTGATGCTGGCGCGCGCCGCCCGCCGCGGCCAGGAGTTCGCCTTGCGGGCCGCTCTCGGCGCCGGCCGCGGCCGCCTCCTGCGGCAATGGATGACCGAAAGCCTGGTACTCGCCGCTGCCGGCGCCGCCGTCGGCTGGCTGATCGCCGCCGCGCTGGTGGCCTTTCTCGTCCATCGCGGCTCGCAGGCGCTGCCGCTGCTTGCCGGAACGCGCCTCGACGCCGCGGTTTTGCTCTGGACCTGGCTGATCGCCGCCGCCGCGGCGCTGCTCTTCGGCCTGCTGCCGGGCTGGCAGGCCGCGGGCGCCGATCCCCAGGCTGGGCTGGCCGAAGGCGGCCGCGGCATGAGCGCCGGCCCCCGCCACGCCCGTCTGCGGGCCGCGCTGGCCGTAGCCCAGGTCGGCCTCGCCTGCACCCTGCTGGTCGCCGCCGGACTGTTGCT
The DNA here is from genome assembly GCA_051959955.1 of Terriglobales bacterium. Taxonomy (GTDB): domain Bacteria; phylum Acidobacteriota; class Terriglobia; order Terriglobales; family SCQP01; genus SCQP01. The sequence continues at coordinate 3,091 of JBQCEU010000137.1, forward strand.
GCGCAGCTTCTGGCGCGTGCTCGACGTGGATCTCGGCTTCGTCCCCACTCAGGCCGCCGCCATCAAGGTGAACTACGATCCCCAGGCCGACGGTCAGGGCCGCAACGCCTTCTTCGAGCGCCTGCAGGCCCAGGTCCAGGCCGTGCCCGGCGTCGAAGCGGTGGGCGTGGCCGATTATCTGCCGCTGGGCCGCAACCGCGCCTGGGGAGCGGTCACGGCCAAGGGCCACACCTATCGCCCCGGCGAGCTGCCGTCGCCGCTGGTCTATATGGTCACGCCGGGCTACATCCGGGCGATGGGGATGCATCTCCGCGGCCGCGACTTCGCCTGGTCGGACGGGCCCAAGTCGGAGCCGGTCATAATCCTGAGCGAGGCCGCCGCCCGCTACCTCTGGCCGCAGGGCAACGCC
>JBQCEU010000138.1:0-9928 GCA_051959955.1 Terriglobales bacterium
GTTGATCACTTGGTAGCCGTTGTTCGACAGGATGATCTCCACCAGGTTCTTGCCGATGTCGTGCACGTCGCCCTTGACCGTGGCCAGCAGGATGCTCCCCTTGGTGGCCGTCTCGCTCTTCTCCATGAACTGCTCGAGGTGGGAAACCGCCGCCTTCATCGCCTCGGCCGATTGCAGTACCTCGGCCACGATCAGCTCGTTGGCGTTGAACAGCCGCCCCACCTCGGCCATGCCGGCCATCAGCGGGCCGTTGATGATATCCAGCGGCGCGGCGCCTTCGGCGCGCTTGCGGTCCAGGTCGGCGACCAGCCCGTCCTTGGTGCCTTCGATGATGTAGCGCCCCAGCCTTTCGTCCAGCGGCAGCTCGCTCTTTGCCGCCGCCGCCGGCTTCCGGGCGCGGAAATGCTCGGCGATGGCGGCGATATGGTGCTGGTTGATCGCCGCCCGCTGCTCCTTCGTCTGCTCGCGCCAGTCGGCGGGCGCGCCCGGCGCCGCCGCCTCTACCGGCGTGTTGAACAACAGCGCCTCGGCCAGCGCCCGCTCCGCCGCCGGAATGGAGGCGAAGCGCTCCAGCTTCTCCGCGTTCACGATGGCCAGGTCCAGGCCCGCCCGGGTGCAGTGGTACAGAAAGACCGAGTTCACCACCTCGCGGGCCGCCGCCGGCAGGCCAAAGGAGACGTTGGAGATGCCCAGCACCGTCTTCACTTCCGGTATCCGCTGCTTGATCAGCCGCAGCCCCTTGATCGTCTCCACCGCCCCGCCAATGTAGTTCTCATCGCCGGTGGCGCAGGGAAACACCAGCGGATCCAGCGCCAGGTTGTGGGCCGCGAGGCCGTACTTTTCCGTCAGCAGCTTCACCGAACGCTCGGCCACGGCCAGCTTGCGCTCGCGGGTGAAGGCCTGCGCCTGCACCGGATCCTCGTCAATGCAGCCCACCACCAGCGCCGCCCCGTAGCGCCGCGCCAGCGGGCAGACGCGCTCGAACTTCTCCTCGCCGTCCTCCAGGTTGACGGAGTTGATCAGCCCCTTGCCCTGGCAGAAGGTGAGCGACCGCTCGAGGGCGCGCGCGTCGGTGGTGTCAATCATCACCGGCGCCTTGATCTTGCGGATCAGCTTTTCATAGAAGGGCTCGATGTCGCCCATCTCGTCGCGCTCGGTGCTTTGCAGGCACACGTCCACGATGTGGGCGCCATTCTTCACCTGCCGGCGCGCGATCTCGGTGGCCTCCTCCCACTTCTCCTCCGCCACCAACTGCTTGAACAGCCGCGACCCGACAATGTTGGTGCGCTCCCCCACGATCAGCGGCCGGGTGGCGTCGTCGGCCTCGATCACCTCGATGCCGCTGAAGAAGGCGCGCGGCGAGGGCGCGGGCCGGCGCCGCGGCGCCTTGCCGGCCGCCATCGCCGCCAGCGCCTCAATGTGCGCCGGCGTGGTGCCGCAGCAGCCGCCGATGAGGTTCACCCAGCCGTTGTGGACAAAGCGTTCGAGCTGGTGCGCCAGCGAAGCCGGCGTCTCCCCATACTTGCCGTCTTCGTTGGGCAGCCCGGCATTGGGATAGCAGGAGATGTAGCGGTGGCTGAGCCCGGCCAGGCTGCGGATGTGGTCGGTCATGAACTCCGGCCCGGTGGCGCAGTTCAACCCGATGGAGAGCAGCTCGGCGTGTTCCAGCGACACCCACAGCGCCTCCGCCGTCTGCCCGGCCAGCATGGTGCCCATGGGCTCGATGGTGCCCGACACCATCACCGGCGCCCGCCGCCCCTGCGCCGCGCCCGCCGCCTCGATGCCCAGCAGCGCCGCCTTGATGTTGCGCGTGTCCTGGCAGGTCTCGACCAGCAGGATATCCGCGCCCCCGGCGAGCAGCCCTTCCGCCTGCACCCGGAAGGTTTCCCGCAACTGCTCGAACGTCACCCCGCCGGTGACGGTGATGGCCTTGGTCGTCGGCCCCATCGAACCCGCCACCCAGCGCGGCCGCTCCGGGGTGGAGAACTCATCCGCCGCCTCCCGCGCCAGCGCCGCCGCCCGGCGGCTCAACTCAAACGCCTGCGCCTCGAGACCATACTCGGCCAGCACGATTGGCGTGCTGCCGAACGAATCCGTCTCCACGATGTCGGCGCCCGCCGCCAGGTAGGCGCGGTGCACGTCGAGAATGACGTCGGGCCGCGTGGCCACCAGGTTCTCGTTGCAGCCCTCCAGCTCCGGCCCGCCGAAGTCGTCCGCGGTGAGGTGACGCTGCTGCAGCATCGTCCCCATGGCCCCGTCCAGCACCAGAATGCGGTCTTCCAGGGCGGCGTGGAGGGCGTCGCGGCGTGCGTCGGCGGTGGACATGGTGAATTTCTATTTTAGCGTTCCGCCAGCCGCTCCAGCGTGGTGTAGAAATCGGGATACGAGATGGAGGCGCATTCGGCGCCTGCGATCACCGTCTCGCCCTCGGCCATCAGGCCCGCCACCGCGAAGGCCATGGCGATGCGGTGGTCGCCGTGGCTGGCGAGGCGCGCTCCCCGCAGCTTCTGTCCCCCAGGCACGCGCAGCCAGTCGGGCCCGGTCTCGCACACCGCTCCCAGGGCGCGCAGATTGACGGCGATGGCTTCCAGCCGGTCGCTTTCCTTCACCCGCAGCTCGCCCACGTCGCGAAACTCCATGCCTGCGCGCGTCCGGGTGGCCAGCACCGCCAGGATGGGTATCTCGTCAATCAGCGCCACCGCCTCGGCGCCGCTGACGCTGCCGCCGTCCAGCGCCGCCGGGCCATCGAGATGCAGGCTGCCCACCAGCTCGCCGCCGCGGTCTTCGATGGACACAACCTGCGCCCGGGCGCCCAGCCCCGCCAGCACGTCCAGCAGCGCCGAACGCCGGGGGTTGAGCGAGACTTCGTCCACCAGCAGGTCGGAGTCCGGCAGCAGCGCCGCCGCGCACAGGAAGAAAGCCGCCGAGCTGGGATCGCCGGGGATGCGGAAATCTCCCAGCGGCGCCAGCTTCCCCACCGGCCCGGTGAGGGCGATGCTGTCGCCCCGCTGGTCCAGCGGCGCGCCCAGATGGCGCAGCAACTGCTCGGTGTGGTCGCGCGTGGGCGCGGGCTCATGCACGACCGTGGTGCCCTGGGCGAACAAACCGGCCAGCAAAATGGCGCTCTTCACCTGGGCGCTGGCCACCGGCAGCTTGTAGTCAATCGCCCGCAGCCCCTTGCCACCTCCCGCAAACTGCAACGGCGGCAAGTCGCCCGGCGCGGCCGCGACCTGGGCGCCCATGGCGCGCAGCGGCTCCAGAATGCGCCGCATCGGCCGCCGCGACAGCGAGGCATCGCCGCCGATGGCGGCCGCGAACGGCTGCGCCGCCAGAATGCCGCTCAGCATGCGCATCGTGGAACCGGAGTTGCCCGCGTCGAGCGCCTCTGCCGGCGCCCGCAGCCCGTGCATCCCCACGCCACGGATGGCAATCGCCCCCTCGGCCTCCGTCCACTCCACCCCCAGCCCCCGCAGGCACGCCAGCGTGCTGCGGCAGTCCGCCCCGGTGGCATAGTTGGCAAGCTTCGACTCGCCTTCCCCCAACCCCGCCAGCAGGGCGCACCGATGCGAGATGGATTTATCCCCCGGCGGCCGCATCGCCCCCGAAATCAACCTCGCCGGTTTAACAGTAATCTCCATGGTCGCTGCATCCGCGCCCGCCTCACCCCTCACCCCTAACCCCTCATCCCTTAAATTGTGGCAGGCGGACTGTAAGCCGGATTCTGTGCCCGCGGGTCGCCCCGCGGCGGCAATCATTCCTCTGCAGCGCCCATTGCTGGACGCCTCCAGCGGCCTACCCGGGAGTTGCAAGCGGGCCGGGCCGGCCCTCCCTCCCCTATTTGGCCTTGCTCCACGTGGGGTTTGCCCTGCCCCCGGCTGTCACCAGCGGGGCGGTGCGCTCTTACCGCACCTTTTCACCCTTACCGAAGACGCGAACGCCCCCGGCGGTATATTTTCTGTGGCACTGTCCGTAAACCGGCTTTGTGAAGCCGGCCCCCTGGCCGTTAGCCAGCACGCTGCCCGATGGAGTCCGGACTTTCCTCGACCGCCGCGCCGCTTGCGCCGCGCCGCGGCCGCGATTGCCCATCCGCCTGCCAACATTCATTTTATCCCGGCGCCACTTCCTCTGCCGCCGGATCCCAGCAAGGAACGCCCTCCGCCCTCGCCGCGGCCAGCAGTCGCTGATCGCTGCCTACCAGGTAAACCTCGGTCCCCAAGGCTTCTTGCTTTGTGCGATATAGTTCCAGGCACGAGGCAAGTTGCAGCGCGTCCGGAGCACGAAGTGGGTGGCGGTCGAGCAGCAGATTGGCAAGCCCAACCACCACTTCCGTCAAGCTCTGCTGCACCAGGCTTCGCGTCGCCCGGCGAGAGAAATCAGCCAGACTCTGCTCCCCCTCCCCTGGTTCGATGGCGCCGCCCCGCATACGTGCTCGAATGACCGCTTTGAACTCGAGCATGCCCAGGCTGGAGATTGCCAGCCGGACACCGGGCGCGCTCACTGCCGCCTCCAGCCGCGCCGACCCCGCCTCTTCCACATACAGCTTCAGCAGCGCACTGGTGTCCAGGAAAAAGGCCGGCAATCAGTCCTCGTCCCGCATCCGCGCCAGCGTCTCCGAAACCGGCTCGCCCTTCACCTTGATCCGCGGAAAACCCCAGCCCAAAGGCGCCTCGTCGCCCAGAATGCGCCGCACTTCGGGCCACTCCGACTGGACGCGAATAGCGGAGGTTTCAAAGCTGGGGTGACGTGGATTGGGCACCTTGCTGATGCCCACCCAACCGCGGCCCGTGGCGGCGCGCAGCACGCGGTCGCGCTCCTCCGCCGACTGCGCCCACGCCCAGTCCCGCTGCGGCAGGTAGCTGTCGCGAAACCACTTCAGCACCACAAACGAATGCCCCGGCGTACGCTCGGCATCGCGCAGTGCCTTGAGCAACTGGGTGATGTGCGCCTCCAAGCCGTTCTCCTCGCTCGCTGGGGCCGCCGGACGCAGAACGATGAAGAGCGCATCGGCCTTGGGGCTGCTCTTGGCGGCCGATTTACGCTGCCGCCGGGCGGTCTTGAGCTGCCGGCCGGTGAGCAATTGGACCTCTTCCACCTCCATGCCCGAAGGCAGCCGCTCACGATGCGCGTTCAGCCAGGCGCGCAGTTCACGCTCCATGGAGTCCCCGGTCATCTGTTTATATATACTATAAGTGAGCCTTGTCTGTCCATAGGGAGAAGGGAGCCCGGGTCGCCATGCTAAAATCAGGCTTCCGAAGGGCGTGTAGCTCAGCTGGAAGAGCGCCGCGTTCGCAACGCGGAGGTCAGGGGTTCGAGCCCCCTCACGTCCACCATTCCCTTTGGCCTCCTCCTCTAACCTCGGGTCGTGGCTGGGCTTGATCCTGCTGGTCTTTGGATGCGTGCTGGGCATTTTCCCGCTGCTTCCGGCCCTGCCCGCCTCCGGCATCATGACCAACGTTCCGCACCTGCCTTGGGCAGCAGGCGGATTTGCCGCGGCCGGACTGATTCTGCTGCTTTGGCAGCGCTGGCGTGGCGGCCGCGAATCCTTCTAATCAGCACGTGTCTCCTCGGCGTTTCGACCGCGTCCTGCTGATCGTGCTCGACAGCGTGGGCATCGGCGCCATGCCCGACGCCGCCCGCTACGGCCCTGACGACGCCTCGAGTGACACCCTCGGCCACGTCCTCGAGCGCCATCCCACGCCGCTGCCCACACTCGAGCGGCTGGGGATCGGCCACATCCGCCCGCTGCGCGGCATCGCAGCTAGCCAGCCTCCGCTGGCCGCTTACGGCCGCTGCGCGCTGCGCTCGGACGGCAAGGACACCACCACCGGCCACTGGGAGATGGCGGGCATCATCCTCGATCCCGGCTTTCCGGTCTTCCCCCATGGCTTTCCGGCTGAGCTGATCGCCGCCTTCGAGCAGCGCATCGGCGCGCGCACGCTGGGCAACCTCGCCGCCAGCGGCACCGAGATCATCCAACGCCTGGGCGCCGAGCATCTGCGTACCGGCTTTCCCATCGTCTACACCTCGGCCGACAGCGTCTTCCAGGTTGCCGCCCACGAGCAACGCATCCCGCTTGATCGGCTCCACGAATTTTGCCGCATCGCGCGCCAGCTTTGCCAGGGACCGTGGCGCGTGGGCCGGGTGATCGCGCGGCCGTTCGTGGGGGATGCCGCCAGCGGCTTCACCCGCACCCGGAACCGCCACGACTACGCCGTGCCGCCGCCCGAAGGCATGCTGCTGGATCAGCTCGCCGCGTGGGCCGTGCGGGTGCATGCGGTAGGCAAGATCCACGACATCTTCCTCGGCCGCGGCATCTCCAGCCACGCCGCCATGTCGTCCAACGCCGACGGCCTGGCCAAAACGCTGGCGGCGCTCGCGGAAGTTCCGCGCGGGCTGATCTTCACCAACCTGGTGGACTTCGACATGCTCTACGGCCACCGCAACGATGCCGCCGGCTACGCCAACGCGCTGGCCGCCTGCGATGCCGGGCTGGCCGGCATCGTGGACGCGCTGCATCCCGGCGATCTGCTGCTGCTCACCGCCGACCACGGCTGCGATCCCACCACCCCGTCCACCGACCACTCGCGCGAGTACGTGCCTTTACTCGCTTATAGCCCCGGCGGTGCCGCACCCGACCTCGGCACCCGCGCCTCGCTCACCGACATCGGCCAGACGATCGCGGAAAACTTCGGTATCCATCTGGCCGCCGGCACGTCGTTCCTCGCCGAGCTGGCCGCTACTGTTTCTTCCCGAGACTGAGCAGGTTGGCAAAGATGCGGTAGGCGCCGGGCACGGCGTCGGCCAGTTGGCGGTACAGCGCCAGACCTTCGTACACATACACGCCCTTGCCGTAGTCGGCCACCAACAGGCCGCCTTTCTGCGGCGGCTGGTCGGTGTCGTGCATCTCCACCAGCGCGGTGTAGTGCGGGTCCCAGCTCTCCATGAAGCCGTGGCCGCGCTCCTCGACCCATCCCTTGAAATCGGCGACGGTGATGCGGTTGGGAAAGTTGAGCGCGCGGGCACCGGGCGCCAGGATCTCCACCGCCGAGGCCTCGTCCACCACGCGTTCGCCGTTGCCGCCCAGCTTGTAGGGATAGGGGCCGAAGTCGTGGTCGTACTCCGAAGTCTGGAACTGCACGATCAATACGCCGCCGTTCTTGACGTAGTTGAGCAGGCGTCCGTTGTAGGTGCGCAGCTCAGGGCGGGCGGCGTAGGCACGGATGCCGAGCACGATGGCGTCGTAGGCCTGGAGATTGCCGCCGGCAACGTCGCTGGGACTGAGATAGTGCACCGCGACTCCCAGGCTGGCCAGCGCCGGCGCGGTGCTGTCGCTGGTGCCGGTGACGTAGCCGACGTTCAAGCGGGGAGCGATCTTCACGTCCACGCCCCGCGCCTTGTAGACGGCGGGGCGGTAGAAATTGTAGGGACGCAGGCCGGCGTAGCCGGCGGTGTGGTATCCCTCCTCGTAATCGCGGCCGTTGTAGCGGGCCACGGCGGTGATGGCGTAGGTCTGGGCGCCGGCGCCGTGGGGGATGATGTGGAAGCGCAGCGGCTCGTCCTCGCCGCTGTGCAGCGAGAACGGCGCGCTGGCGGGCTCCGACGTCCAGCCGGCGGGCAGCCGCAGATGCACCGCGCCCGCCGCCGCGCCGGGCGCGTCGCTGTGCACGGTGACGTTGAGATCCAGGCTGGTCGCCGGCAGCGGGATGATGCCCGCCTGGGGCGTCACCAGCACCGAGATCGGCGGCGTCACCACCAGCGGGTTCTCGACGATGCCGCTGTTGGTCGGCCGCTGCAGCACCTCCACCACCTGCGCCAGGGTGATGGTGACGCCGCGATAGCCGATGCTCGCCCAGGCCGAGAGCGGGTAGGGGCTGGTGGGCAGCGTCAGATAGCGCGCATCGTTGATGTCGTAATAGGGCTGCTCGTCGTTGGGGCGGGAATAGTAGGGCCGCGTTGCGGGCGCATCGGCGGGCACGGTGACGCGGAAGCTCTCGGCCTCGGCAGGGGCGGGGGTGGAGAACTGCCAGGCGGGCTGGTCGGCGGCGGTACGCAACTCGACCTTCTCCAGCTTCACCGGCTCCGCCGTCGGGCTGGCGACGTGGGTGGCGACGCTGAACGTCTGACCCGGCACCACCACGCGCACGCTTACCCCGGGTCCGCCGCGCCCGCCGCGCTCGCCCTCGACCCGGGCGGTGAACTGCAGGCCCAGCGCCTCGGCCAGCGCGGTGTTGAATTGCGCCTGCTTGACGCCCAGCTCGTGCAAAATGTCGTACTTCGCCGCCTCGCTGAGCGACCCGGCCCGCACCTGGGCGATGGCGGCGTTGGTGGCCGCCAGGCCATGCGCCAGCAGGGGCGCGATCTTCTCCGGCGCCGCGGCGCGGAACTCCTGCATCGCCTGCTCCACATCCTTATTGATGGCCGCCAGTTGCTGCCGCAGCGCGGCGGTGTCTTCACCCGGCGCCAGGTCGGCGATGCCGGCCAGCGAAACATCCACGCCTGCGAAGTACGAGCTCTCGCTCGCGCTGGTCTTCACCTGGCTGGCGTAGAGGTGATAGGGGGTGCTCGCGGGCCCCAGGTCGGGCACGGCGATGCCGCTCAACTGCGTGCGCTGCTCGGCCAGCCCCTGCCGGGCCACCTGGGTGTAGGAGGCCGCCAGCAGCGGATCGTAGCCGCCCTCCTGCACTGCGACGCTGACCGAAGGCTGGCCCTCGATCCACTTCTGATGCACGAAGTCGTAGATGCGGTTGGGGGTGTAGACGCCGCTGGCGGAGTCGAAGATGCCGCGCGGCGTAAACGCCCGCACCGGCACGCGGGCGTAGACCTTGAGCGCCTGCCAGGGCCGCAGCCCGGCGCGAATCTGGTCGGGAAACTGCGCGGGATCCGCCGCCGCCTTGTAGACCTCCTGCGCGATCTCGCCGGCGGTGGCGTGGTTGCCGTGGCCATCGCTGGGACCGCCCACAAACACCGAGGTGATCACCAGCGGCCGCACGGTGCGCACCACCCGCACCGCATCTTCCAGCACGCGCTCGTGTCCCCACTGCTGCAGCGTCTCCTCCTTGGTCTTGGAGAAACCGAAGTCCACCACGCGGGTGAAATATTGCTGCACGCCGTAGTAGCGGCCGGCGGCCAGCAGCTCCTGGGTACGCACCAGGCCAAGCGCGTCGTAAAAGTCATCCGACATCAAGTTCTGCCCGCCCTCGCCGCGGTTGAGCGTCAGCAGCGCCACCCGTGCTCCCAGCCCGCGCGAGGCGTGGGTGAGCAGCCCGCCGTCCTCGTCGTCGGGATGCGCGGTCACCTCCAGCAGGCTGGCGCGCGTATGCAGCTTCTGCAGGCTCTGCCACACCGCCGCCGCGCCGCGGTCCATGTCGAGCTGCCGCCCCGCCACCAGCGGCTGAATCGCCACGGCGCGCGGTGGGGGTGCCTGGGCCGCCAGAACCAGACCCAGGCCGAGGACGCAAGTCAGCAGGCGCATAGATGAGGCTTCATGGTAGCGCACTGGGCTACGGCGGCAAACTTCCCGGGGTGTGCAACCGGATGCATAGCACTGCGCGAGACATAAGGCACGACGCGTTGCCGCGGTAAGGATCTCGATTCCCAGCGCTTTGGCCCTGGGCGTGCAACACTGACAGGGGCGAACCGGCAAGGCCGCCCCCCGTTTTGGTTTCTCAGAGGAGGCAGAATGAAGTTAGGCCTTTCTGGCTGGTCGAGGCTGGTTCTGGGCGGAGTATTGGGCATGGCCCTGTCCCTGCTGCCGTTGTCGGCCAAGGCGTCAACCATTGTCTACAGCAACGGCAACCCACAGGTCGTGCAAGCAATCCTGGGCCTGACCGTGGGCACCACGACCTACAACGTGACCTTCGGAAACTGGACCCTCGACAGCACCTTCTTTGGCGACGCGTTCGGGGCCCAGGCCGCGGTCAATGCCATT
>JBQCEU010000139.1:0-2740 GCA_051959955.1 Terriglobales bacterium
TCCATGAGGCGGACGCCGAGGCGGACGCCGGTGGGCTGCGGGGCGGCGTTGGAGTTGCGGGCGGTCTGATTCTGCTCCTCGGGGGCGATGCCCAGCGTGGCGGTGAGGGTCTTGTGCTGGCCGTCGCGGATGATGCCCAACTGCACCTGATGGCCGGGCTCGACCGAGCCGGTGGCCAGTTGCAGGTCGGTGCCGCTGGTGATCGGCTTGCCGTTGAGGCTGTCAATGATGTCGCCCACCGCGAGGCCCGCCTTGGCGCCGGGCTCGCCGGCGGTGACGGTGCTGACCAGCGCGCCCTTGGCGTTGGGCGGCACGTTGAAGAACTTGGCGGTTTCGGGGGTGATGTCCTGGATGTTGATGCCGAGATAGCCGCGCACCACCTTGCCCTTGGAGATGAGCGTGGCGGCGATGGGTTCGGCGATCTCGCTGGGGATGGCGAAGGCTTCGCCACTGAAGGTGCCGGTGGAGGTAAAGATGAAGGAGTTGACGCCGACCACCTCGCCACGCACGTTGACCAACGGACCGCCGGAGTTGCCGGGATTGATGGCGGCGTCGGTCTGGATGTAGTCGCCGGGGGCGCGCAGGTTGGTGCGCGAACCGGCGGGCTGGCGGCCCTTGCCGCTGACCAGGCCGTGGGTCATGGTGAAGTTGAGGCCGAAGGGGTTGCCGAAGGCGAAGACCAGGTCGCCCTGCTGCAGGGCTCGGGAGTCACCCCAGGGCAGGTTGGAGAGGCCGGTGGCGTTGACTTTAATAACAGCCAGATCGGTCAATTCATCGGTGCCCACGACCCTGGCGGGCAACTGGCGGCCGTCGCCGAGCGTGACCTGGACGGTGGTGGCGTCCTGCACGACGTGGTTGTTGGTGACGATGTAGCCGTCAGGAGAGATGATGATGCCGCTGCCCAAGCCCTGCTCGAACTCGGGCCGGCGGGGGAACTGGCGGCCGAACTGACCGAAGAACTGAGAGAGGGGGTTGTCGGGCGGCAGGCCCTGGCCTTGATCGCCGCCGCTGTCGCCGGGGCCGGAGTCGCTCTGGCCGGGGTGGGCGGTGACGTTGACCGCAACCACCGCCGGAGCGACGCGCTTGGCGAGCGTCTCCTGCTCCTGGTTGAGGGCCGAAAGGGTGGGGACCTGGCTGGCCTGAAGCGCGGGCTGGGTGGAGTGGGTCAGGCCGGCCCAGACCTCGGCGGGGGTGGCGTGGGAGCGGTAGAAAGCCATGGCGCCCAGCACACCGACCACGATGAGGAGCAGGGCGAGGGTGCGACCGCTTAGGTAAAGACCGGAGAATCGGGAATTGGCCATGGCTGTGTTCCAGTGTACCCAGACTGCACTTTCTATATTGGACGCAATCGCCTCCCGGAGGGAAGCCGGTGGCCGTGCTAGAATAGCGGTGCTGCGGAGTGTAAGCAGCAGGAGGAGAATACTATCCGAGACTTTCGACCGCGCCGCATTCCGGAACCGCGCACCCGCATCAACGAGCGTATTCGCGCCCGCGAAATCCGGGTGATTGATGAAGTGGGAACCCAGTTGGGAATTCTGGCACCGCAAGATGCCCTGAACCTGGCAAAGCAGCGGAACCTGGACCTGGTCGAGGTCGCGCCCAGCGCCAACCCGCCGGTCTGCCGGATCATGGACTTCGGCAAGTACCAGTACCAGATGGAGAAGAAGGCGCGGGAAGCGAGAAAGAACCAGAAGAACATTGTCATCAAGGAAGTGAAGTTCCGGCCCAACACCGACGACCACGACTACGCGTTCAAAAAGAACAACGTGTTGCGGTTCCTGGAGGATGGGGACAAGGTGAAGGCCACGGTGCAGTTTCGCGGACGCGAGATCACGCACAAGGAGCTGGGCTTCCAGTTGATCAACAAGTTGTTGCAGGAGGTGGGAGCGGCGGCCAACGTGGAGTTCCGGCCGCGCATGGAAGGCAACTCGCTGACCGCCATCCTGGCCCCGAAGAAAGCCTGACGAGAGCGAGACTATGCCGAAACTGAAGACCCACAGCGGCGCCGCCAAGCGCTTCCGCAAGACCGGCACCGGCAAGATCGTGCGCGGCCATTCCGGCGCGCGCCACATTCTGACCAGCAAGGAACGGAAGCGGAAGCGAAAGCTGGATTTGGACACGCTCATCGCCCCGGCCGATCAACGGCGGGTGGCGCGGATGATCCCCTACAAGGACAGCAAGTAGGCAGGGGTGCAACACGGGCCCCCGACGGCGAAAGCTGACGGGGAGAGCTCAACCGCCAGAACCGGCTCCATCGTGCCGGCGGGCGGACATAACGAAAGGACGAAACGATGCCTCGCGTAAAACGTGGAACCAAGCGGCGCGACAAGCGCAAAAAGCTCCTCGGCCTCACCAAGGGCTATTTCCTCACCAAGAGCAAGCTCTACCGTTCGGCGAAAGAAGCCAGCCAGCGGGCGCTGAAGTTTGCCTACAGCGGACGCAAGCAGAAGAAGCGGCAGTTCCGCGAGCTGTGGATTGTGCGCATCGGCGCCGCGGCGCGGGCCAACGGCATGAGCTACAGCCAGTTCATGCATGGGCTGACGCTGGCGGGGGTGGAGCTGGACCGCAAGGTGCTGGCCGACCTCGCCTTTCACGACCCGGCGGGCTTCGCCACCCTGGTCAACCAGGCCAAAGCGGCACTGCCGGCGGCCTGACGCGGTGCCGCTCGCGGACGATCTCGCGCGGCGGGCGGCGACGCCGTGGGCCGAGCTGGGCAACGGCTCGGAATCCCAGGTCGAAG
>JBQCEU010000140.1:0-3425 GCA_051959955.1 Terriglobales bacterium
GGTAAGCTCCGCCCATGGCCTGGTTGATGGCGCCATAGCCGGCGCCCATCACCTGCGGATACCAGATGCCGACCACCCCGATCAACAGCCCCGCCACCGCCGGCTGGAAGTACTGGGTGGCGCGGGGCAGCGCCCGCAGCCGCGGCCGCAGCCAGGCCACCAGCTTGACGAACAGCAGCGAGGCGAAGCCGCCGATCACCCCCAACACCGCGTAGGCGCCCAACTCGGAGGGGTGGCGCAGCTCGAACGGCGGCGCCTGGAAAAGGGGGTGGTCGCCGAAGAAGGCGCGCGCCACCACGGTGCTCGACACCGCCGCCAGCACCACGGCGCCGATGACGCCCGAACTCCAGCGCCCGATGACTTCCTCGATGACGAACAAGACGGCGGCGATGGGGGCGTTGAAGGCGGCGGCCAATCCGGCCGCCGCGCCCAGCGGGGCGAGCAGGCGCTGGCGGGAGCGCGACAGGTGCAGCCGCCGCCCCAGCAGCGAAGCCAGGCCGGCGCCGACTTGCAGCGACGGATCCTCGGGGCCGAGCGATTGTCCGCTGCCCACCGCCAGCGCCGCGGTGATGAACTTTCCGACCACGGTGCGAAACGAGATGTAGCCGTCGTAGATATACAGCGCCGCCTTGGTCTGGTTGACGCCGCTGCCGCGCGCGCCGGGGAAAAAGCGCAGCACCAGCACGGCGATAACCAGCCCCATGCCCGCCGGCACCGCCAGCGTGCGCCACCAGGGCCGCGAGGCCACCGCGCCCAGCAGGCGCGCGTCCACGACGTCAATCGCGAAGCGAAAGGCCACCACCGCCAGCCCGGCGAAGATGCCGATGGCGATGGCCAGAATGAAGTACAACCGCTCCGAGCGCAGGTACTGTCCCAGCCAGCGCAGGTGGCGAGGCAGGCGGGCGTTGGCGGCGCGCGCCGGCGGCAGCATGGTGGAGGCCCTAGCCAAACCGCAGCACCGCAAGGCCGAGGGCCTCGGCTGCCCGCGCCTGCCGCAGGTCGGATGTCAGATAGGGCAGGCGAACCGGCCAATCCGCCGCCAGCAGCACGGCGCTGGCCAAGTGAATGGCATCCAGCGAGCGCACATGCAGCCGTTCGGCCAAATCCTCGGCGCGCAACAACAGATCGCGGCCGGCATCGAGCAGAAACCAGTCCTGCCGGTCCACGGCCAACGCGGCCTGGGCCCGCCTATACTCGAGTTCGGAGACCTCACCCTGATCCAGGCGCCTCCACAACATGCTCTTGAGTTCCAAGGGCAGAATGCAGGACGAGACCACGGCGCGCCGGCGCAGTTCGGCCCGCACTTCGGCGGAAGCCGCCTCGCGCACGTAGCTCTTGGCCAGGGCGCTGGTGTCCCAATAGGCGCGCGCGCTGGGTTCAGCGCTCGTCGCGTTCCTCCCGGATGGTCTCGGTCGTGGTGCGGCCGCGCAGCCGGATCGGCTTCCATCCCGCCTGCAGGGTGAGGCGTCCCGTGCCCCGCTGCGCCACCAACCCGCGGGCCTCCAGCCGATCGAGTGCCGCTTCGATTTCGTCCCGCGCAGCGGATGGGCGCCTGGCCAGCGGCTCGACCACGGCCAGCGGCTCGCCGCGATCGGTCAGCGTCACCGTCTGCCCGGCGCGGATGGCACGCACCAACCGGGAGAAGTTCTGATTGGCCTGCTGCAAGCCCATCTTCATGTAGCTAGGATACTACCTTGGCCTGCGGGCAAAAAAAGGGCCGGCGCTCGCCGGCCCCTTTAGCAAAGAGATTCCCTCTGGTCTACTTGGGGTTGGTGTAGCTGTCAATGGCCACGTCGTAGAAGTGGCGCATGTCGGCGCGCATTTTGGTGCTGGCCTTGGTGTCGATGTAGACCATGTGGCCGCTCTCGTAATGGCCGGTCATGATGCCCGCCCGCACCTCGGGCGAGACCTTCATGTGCGACAGCGTCCACTCCACCGCGCCGTAGACGGTGGCGAAGTCGTAGTAGCCCATGGCCACCATCAGCTTCATGCGCGGGTTGCGGTCGAGGGCGTCCTGCAGGTTGAGCACGGTGTTGTACTGGCCCGACCAGCGGCCGATGCCGCCGCCCAGCACGTAGTAGATGCTGTCGTTCTTGTAGTTCAGCTCGTGCCGCATGTAGTTCTCGTAGGCGGTGAGGAACGAGTTCTCGATGTTGGCGTCGCTGGCGTCGAACGGGGTGGAGGTGGCGGAAGCATCCGGCAGGAAGTCGGTGAAGCGGCTGTCGAGACGGCCGGTCATCAACTGATCGCCACGCATCAGCTCGGTGGAAAACTCGCCCAGGTTGATGCGCAGATCGTGCTGGTCGAGGAAGCTCACCGGCAGGCCGATGAAGTTGTGCAGATCCTGCAGCACCTTGGCCCGCTGCTCCTTCGACATGTTGGCGCCATCGTAGAGCGCCTGCTGGTACTCGTGGCTGGCGAACTGGATCGCCGCCTTCGACATCTGGTCGGCCGACAGCTTCTGCAGATCGGGCGAGACCTTGTGGTGGTACCAGGCCGTCATCGCCTGGGTGGGCAGGCTGTTGATGTAGCGCAGGGGGCCGGCGCTGGCGTTGGAATCAATGATGGTGGAGAGCAGGAACACGCCGGCGACCGGCATGTTGTGGTCGGTCAGGTAGCCGGACAGGCCGGCCGCGCGCGTGGTGCCGTAGCTCTCGCCCGCCAGGAAGCGGGGCGCGCCCCAGAGATCGTACTGGTTGGTGAAGCTGCGCACGAACTCGCCGAAGGCGGCGATGTCGTTGTCCACGCCCCAGAAATCCGGCCCGTACTCGGGCTTGGTGGGACGGCTCCAGCCGGTGCCCATGGCGTCAATGAAGCAGAGATCGCTCTGGTCGAGCAGCGTGTTGGGGTTGTCCTCGACGGCGTAAGGCGGCTTGGAGAGGCCGTTGGGATCGAGCGCGATCTTGCGCGGCCCCCAGGCGCCCATGTGCAGCCAGATGGTGCCCGAACCGGGGCCGCCGTTGAACAGGTAGGTGATCGGCCGCGAGGTCTTGTTCTGCACCCCGTCGAGGCTGTAGTAGGTGTAGGCCATGTAGCCTTCGACCACGCCGGTGGTGGCGTTTTTGATGGGCATCATGCCGACGCGCGCGGTGTAGCTCAGCGTCTTGCCGTTGAGCGTCATCTGGTGATGGGTCTCGACCGGCGGGCCGGTTTGAATCTCGGCGCCCATGCCTTTGTCCTGGGGGTTATAGCGGAAGAAGTCGCCGACCGGACCGGTGGGCTGCTCCTGGCCGCGCCGGCCCTGGGCGGGCAGCGCTACCAGCAGGCCCAGCGCCAGCGCCGGGACCAGCAGATACTTTTGATTCCAATGGGACATGAACTCTCTCCTCGTAAGCGGGATGGATTTGCGCTGCAACAGCCCTGAAAGGGGCATCCTACACTGCTACGGCTGCAAAAGGAAGAGTTGTGCCTGCTTATGTTTGCGT
>JBQCEU010000141.1:0-2004 GCA_051959955.1 Terriglobales bacterium
TGAAGCCCGCCTGCGCGCCTGGCTGGGAGTGGAAACCATCCTCTGGCTGGGCGACGGCATCGCCGGCGATGACACCGACGGCCATGTGGACGACCTCACCCGCTTCGTCGCCCCCGGCGTGGTGGTGACGGTTGTGGAAGATAACGTCCACGACGCCAACCACCGCCCCCTCGCCGACAACCTCGTCCGCCTGCGCCGCCTCCGCGACACCCGCGGCCGCGCCCTCGACATCCACACCCTTCCCATGCCCCTGCCGGTGGAATGTGAGGGCCAGCGCCTGCCCGCCAGCTACGCCAATTTCTACATCGGCAACCGCTGCGTGCTGCTGCCGCAGTTTGCCTGCCCCCAGGACGAAGCCGCCGCCCGCGCGCTGGAACGCCTCTTCCCCGGCCGCGCGATCGTCGGCGTGGATTGCCGCGACCTGGTGTGGGGCCTGGGCGCCTTCCACTGCCTCACCCAGCAACAACCGTGCCCCGCCCCTCCACGCTGACGCAACGGCCCGTGGGGCACAATCATCCCACTTGGATATGTTTCATTGGGGTGTGCTGTGGGGCGCCATCTGGCTGGCGATCGTGATCACGCTGATGGCGCTGTGGACGCGCTCGCAGGATGAGGACGGGGAGCCGTCGCGCCGCCCGGCACGGCGCGTCCCGCCGCTTCGTCGCTGACCGAGTAGTAGGCGCAGGCGGGATGGTGAAATACCAGCGCGCTGGTCGAGGCCTCCGGCTCCATCATCATGCCCTCGGTCAGCTCCACGCCAATCTCCTGCGGCCGCAGCAGCTTCCAGATGCCCGCCTGATCGTTGATATTGGGGCAGGCCGGGTAACCGAAGGCGTAGCGCTTGCCGCGGTAACGCGAGGTGTGCCGGTCGTGCATGGTCAGCGTGGGCGGATCGGGAAATCCCCAGTCCTCGCGGATGCGCCGGTGCAGCCACTCCGCCGCCGCCTCGGCCGATTCCAGCGCCAGCACCTGCAGGCCGTGCGAGAACACGTAGCGGCCCGCTTGCCGCGCCGCATCCGCCCGCTCCCGCACCCCCGCCCCCGCCGTCACCACCATCAGCGCCAGATGATCGCGCTTCCCATCGCGCGGCGGCAGCACATAGTCGGCCAGGCACAAACCGTTCTCCCGCTTCTGCCGCTCGAGGTGGAAGACATGCAGCAGCTCGCCCGAGGGCGCGAACAGATGCAGGTCGTTGCCGTGCGGCTCGGCGGCGAAGAACTGCCACACCGCCCGGATCTTCATGAACTGCGCCGCCTCGGCCTTCACCTCGCGCACCAGCTCCTGCAGCTCCAGCGCCTTGGGATCGTGCTCCGCCAGCCGCTTCTCGAAGTTGTCCTTGAAGCCGAGATGGTGCCGGTAGAGCATCAGCGGGTTGATGTAGCTCCAGATCTCCTCGAGGTCGGGCACATCGCGCACATGCCGTTCCAGCGACACCGGCGCGGGAATGGGCAGATCGGCGGTAACCTTGGCGCTGCGCGTGGTGATCACCGGCGCCGGCGCGGCCGGAGCGGGCGCGGGCGCCGCTTCCACCGCCGTCGCCGCGGCCGCCTCCTGCCGCGCCAGCAGCGCGGCGCGGCGCTCCGGGTCCATCAGCTCGTTGAGCAGCGAGAGGCCGCTCATGGCGTCCTTGGCGTAGCACACCGCCCCGCTGTACTCGGGCGCGATGCGCGTGCGGGTGAAACGTTCCGACAGCGCCGCCCCGCCCACCAGCAGCGGGGCCTCAATCTCCGCCTGGCGCAGATCGCCGGCGGTGATCGCCATCTGCCCGGCGCTCTTCACCAGCAGGCCGGAGAGCCCGATGGCGTCGGGCTGGTGCTTGTGGAAGGCTTCGATCAATTTCTCCGGCGGCACCTTGATGCCCAGGTTGATCACTTGGTAGCCGTTGTTCGACAGGATGATCTCCACCAGGTTCTTGCCGATGTCGTGCACGTCGCCCTTGACCGTGGCCAGCAGGATGCTCCCCTTGGTGGCCGTCTCGCTCTTCTCCATGAACTGCTCGAGGTG
>JBQCEU010000142.1:0-8727 GCA_051959955.1 Terriglobales bacterium
CGGCCCCGGCGCGCGTCCTGCATCGTTCGGCGGCCGCGGCCTGGAAGCAGTTGTTCTGGCATCCACTGCCGGCGCTGGCGGCGGTGCTGCTGCTGGCGGTGGGCCTGGGCGCCGGCTGGTGGCTGCGCGGCGGCGCGGCGGCCGCGCCCGCGCAACCCGACAGCACCAGCCAGCAGGTGGCCGAGTTGCGCCAGCAGGTGCAGGCCACCCAGCAGCTCGCGGTCTTGTCGCTGCTGCGCCAGTCTTCGCCCACCGACCGCCTGCAGGGGGTGAGCTACAGCACGCCGCTGGTGGCCAGCGACCCCCAGGTGGTCGAGGCGCTGCTGCACTCGCTCCAATACGACTCCAGCCCCGACGTCCGCCTGGCGGCGATTGACGCCCTCGCCACCAACGCCGCCCAGCCCGATATCCGCAGCGGCCTGGTGCAGTCGTTTTCTTATCAGAAGTCGCCGCTGGTGCAGATCGCGCTGGTGGACAGCTTCGCCGAAACCCGCGACCGCCAGGCCCGACCGCTGCTGGCGCGCATCGCCAAGGACACCGCCTACAACCCCGAAGTCCGCCAGCGCGCCGCCTGGGTCCTCGCCCAGCCCACCTGGAATTAAGGAGCCCGCGATGAAGCACGATTCACTGCAAACCAAACTCCTCGTCGGCACCGCCTGCGCCGCCGCTTTCCTCTTGACCCTCGCTTCCGCCCCGGCGCAATCCACCCGCCATCACCGCACCGGCTACGACTTCACCGCCCCCGACCAGGTCACCCAGCGCAGCTTCTCGCTCGGCAGCGCCCCGCTGGTCAAGGTGGACAACGTCAACGGCCCCATCACGGTGGTCGCCGACGGCGGCTCCGAGATCCGCCTCACCGCCACCGAGAGCATCGCCGCCGAGAGCCAGGGCCTGGTGGCCGAGGCGCAGCGCGACGTCAAGCTGACGGTCAGCCAGACCAGCGACAGCCTCGACTTGTACGTGGACGGCCCCTTCCGCTGCCACGATGGAGACCATGGCTGCAACTGGGACAATCCCGGCTATGAAACCCGCTTCGCCTTCGAGCTGCACGTGCCCGCCGGCGCCCGCGTGGATCTCAAAACCATCAACGACGGCGACATCACCGTCACCGGCGTGCGCGGCGGCTTTCTGGCGCACAACATCAACGGCTCGGTGGATATGGAAGATGTGGCCGGCGCGGGCGAGGCCCGCACCATCAACGGCAAAGTCAAGGCGGTCTTCCATTCCGCCCCCGCCGGCAACTGCACCTTCGCCACGCTTAATGGCGACATGAACGTCTACTTCCCGGCGGGCCTGAACGCGGTGCTGAACTACAAGAGCTTCAACGGCGCGGTCTACAGCGACTTCGACGTGCAGCCGCTGGCTTCGACCGCCGCCGTCTCCCGCCGCGACAACGGCCGGCGCGTCTTCCGCAGCAACCAGTTCACCCGCGGCCAGGTGGGCGCCGGCGGCCCCGAGATCACGCTCGACGGATTCAACGGCAATGTTTATATCCACCGTGTGCGCTAAAGGCTGTAACAACCGCGCGCGCGCCCGGTATTACCAGATGGAGGCGATCATGAATAAACAACTACTCATCAGCGTGGCAATGGCGGCGGGGCTCAGCCTGGCGGCACTGCCCGCGGCGGCGCAAACCGCGGCGGGGCAGAGCGCGGCCGCTGCCGATGCCAACCACATCGTGGTGCCGCTCAGCCATCCCTCGCAGCCGGCGACGCTGCGCGTATCCACCCTCAGCGGTTCCATCCACGTGCGCGCCTACAACGGCAACCAGGTGGTGATTGACGCCGCGCCCAGCGACGGCGGCTCGCGCCGCGCCCGCGGCTGGGGCGACGAGGACCGCACCCCGGCCGAGGCCCAGGGCATGCGCCGGCTCAACACCTCCGGCGGCCTCACCGCCGAGGAGGACAACAACGTGGTGCGCGTCACCACCTCGGTGATGGGCGGCAGCCAGGACCTCAACATCCAGGTTCCGGCCAACACCTCGGTCAACCTCCACACCGTCAACGGCACCGAGATCACGGTCGAAGGCCTGACGGGCGACACCAACTGCGAAGCCACCAACGGCCGCATCACCCTCACCCACGTCTCCGGCAGCGTGGTGGCCCACGCCCTCAACGGCCGCATCGTGGCCACCGTGGATCGCCTCGACGCCAGCAAAGCCAGCTCCTTCAGCTCGCTCAACGGCACCATCAACGTCACCCTGCCCGCCGACGTGCGCGCCAACCTGAGCCTCAAAACCTCGCGCGGCGACATTTACATGGACAACGGCTTCCAGTTCCAACAGACCCGCAGCCAGGCGGCCTCCGGCGAGCGCGGTGACAACGGCATGTACAAGGTCGAGGTGGACCGCACCATCAGCGGCACCCTCAACGGCGGCGGCGCCGACCTCCGCATGCAAACCTTCAACGGCGACATCTACATCCATAAGGGCAAGTAGCGCCGCCCGCATGCAAGCAAGAAGAGGCCGCCCGGCAACCGGCGGCCTCGTCCCGTTTTCCCTCTCGGTACGGCTTACGCAGTGAGGCGGCGCCGGCGCTCGGTGAACAGCGCGCAGCCGGCCAGCAGCAGCGCCCCCGTCCCCAGCAGCGCCCAGGTCGCCGGCTCCGGCGTGGTCACCGGCGCCGGTAGCTGCTGATTGGCCTCCAGCGTAACCGTGCCGGAAAGAAAGTCGCTGAAGTCGGGCTGGGTGAGCTGCAAGTTCGGAGCCTGGTCGAACTCCGAGCCGCTCAGCAGTTGGCCGGCGGGATCGGTGTAGAGGTAGGGCAGGCTGTCAATGAGCAGCACCAGCGAGCTCTGCACGCTGGAGCTGCCCCAACCCAGTGTGCCGGTCCCGCTGCTTTGATCAAATTCGAACAAGCCCCCGTTGTCATAAATGTTCGGGCCCGCGCTGAAGCCCAGTGCGGAAAGCGTCACCGCAGCATCGGGGTAGGCCAGCTCGCCGCTCAAATGGGTGTCCGGATTCACAAGCATCACCCCGTTGTTGAGGTCGCTGTCGGCCATCCCAAGGTGGCTGACGTTGAACTGCCACATATTTGACACAAAGGTCTGGGTAGCGGGGTTGTAGACGAACGTGCCTGTCATCGTCAGGCCGTTCTGCGCGGTCGCCGTCAGGAGGTAGCCGTAATTGAAATTGAGCGGCGACGCCGCGGCAGTTGCCAGCATCAGCCCTGCGCTCAGCGCCAGGATTGTTAGAAAACGTTTGATCATAACCAGGGCCTCGGTGGGGTGGCAGCACTTCGGAAGCCAAACGACGCTGCCTACTCCGCCTAGCCAGTCCAGGCGGCAGCAGCCGGCCAGGTGTGCAGCCGGTTGCAGATAGTGGGCAAAGGTGGTGTGCATTGGCAGGGTGCCCGCCGACGTCCGCGCCAACCTCAGCCTCAAACCCTCGCGCGCCTACATGGACAACGGCTTCCAGTTCCAGCAGCAGCGCCAGGACCGCGGCACCAGCGGCCAGCGCGGCGAGAATGGCATGTAGGAGGTCGAGGTGGACCGCACCATCACCGGCACTCTCAACGGCGGCGGCGCCGACCTCCGCATGCAAACCTTCGACGGCGACATCTACATCCAAAAAGGGAAGTAGTACCGCCCGCAAACGCAAACAGGCCGCCGGTCCCCGGCGGCCTGTTTCTTTTTCGTTTTCGCCCGGCCTAAGCGGCGGCCTGGCGGCGCCGGCGCTCCTCCGACAGCGCCACGCCAGCCAACAGCAAGGCGCCCGTGCCCAGCAGCGCCCACGTCGCCGGCTCCGGCGTGGTCACCGGCGTCGGCAGGCTCTGGCCGGCCTGCAGCGTCACCGTGCCCGAAAGATAGTCGTAGAAATCCGGGGCGGCGGCGCCCAGATCCGGGCCCTGGGCAAACCCCGACGCGTCCAGAATGTTGCCCGCCGGATCGGTGTAGCTGAACGGCAGCGCATCAAACATCAGCACCAGGCTGCTCTGCACGCTGCTGCTGCCCCAGCCATTGAGCCCCGTTCCCGCGCCCTGGTCAAATTCAAACCACGCCGCCGCCGGATAGACCACCTCCGGCCCGCTGTTCGGCACATAATCCAGCGGCCCGTAGTTGATCACCGTCGCCGTACCGTCAGTGTAGGCCAGCTCGCCGTTGATATGCGTGTCCGGGTTCTGAAACGTCACCCCGTTGTTCGCGTCGCTGACGGTGGTCGGGCCTGCGTGCAGGTTGATGGCCCACTGGTTGGAGACGAATGTCTGCGTCGCCGGGTTGAATTCAAACGTGCCGGTCACCGAGCGGCCGTCGTTGGTGGTCGCCGTCAGGGTGTATTGATAATTGAAGTTGATCGGCGATGCCCCCGCGGTGAGCGGCAGCAAGCCGGTGAACAGCACACAAGTCAGCAAGGATCGTAAGCGCATGAAGTTGATCTCAAACCCCACCGCGCAACTCGCTGACCAACCGGGACATGCTCTCCGAGTAGCAACTTCGGCCGCGCCCGCGGAGCCGTGTGTGCAAACAAATGCAAACATTCTGCATCCCGCTTCCGGCTCCGCCGCACCCCATCTTCGTCTTTTCTTCGCTACAATGGCAGCCATGCCCCGGCCGCCTCTTGCCGCCCTCGACTCCGGCCCGGCGGTGAACTGGCTGTTGATGGACCTCAACGCCTACTTCGCCTCCGCCGAGCAGCAGGCGCGGCCCGAGCTGCGCGGCAAGCCGGTGGCGGTGGCGGCGCTCGACACCCCTAACACCGTCTGCATCGCCGCCAGCTACGAGGCCCGCCCCTTCGGCGTCAAGACCGGCGTCAAGCTGGGCGAAGCGCGCCGTCTGTGCCCGGAGCTGGTGCTGGTGGAAGCACGGCCCAAAATCTATGTCGAATACCATCACCGCATTCTGGAGGCGCTGGAGCGCTGCGTGCCCGTCAGCCAGGTGCTCTCGATTGATGAAGCCGCCTGCCGCCTCACCGGGCTGGAGCGTTGGCTGCCCAACGCGCTGGCCATCGCCCAGGCGATCAAACAGGAACTGCGCCAGGTGGGTGAAGTATTGCGCTGCTCCATCGGCCTGGCGCCCAGCCGTTATCTCGCCAAGGTGGCCAGCGACATGCAAAAGCCCGACGGCCTGACCGTGCTGCTCGAAGCCGGCCTGCCGCAGGCGTTGTTCAAGCTGGAGCTGCGCGACCTGCCCGGCGTCGGCCCGCGCACCGAAGAACGCCTGCGGCAGAAGGGCGTGCAAACCGTCGAGCAGCTATGCAGCTTCGACCGCGACGGCCTGCGCCGCCTCTGGGGCGGCATCTGGGGCGAGCGCATGTGGCACTGGCTGCGCGGCGCCGATTTCGACATGCCCGCCAGCGAAGGCAAGTCGCTCAGCCGCCAGCACGTGCTGGCCCCCGAGCATCGCACCCGCGCCGCCGCCTTTCCCGTCGTCCAGAAGCTTCTGCACTCCGCCGCCGCCGAACTCCGCCGCCTCGACCTCTGGGCCGGCGATATCGCGGTGAGTGCGAAGTTCCTCGGCGGCCGCAAGGACTGGCACGCCCACCGCCGCCTCGCCCCCTGCCGCGACAGCTTTCAGTTGCAGTCGCTGCTGGCCGAACTTTGGCAATCCTGCCCCGAAGCCAAACCCCTGCTGGTCGCCGTGGCCCTGTCGGATCTCCCCGCCTCTGCCTATAAACCCCCGGCGTTGTTCGCCGCCGGCGGCGAACGCGCCACCCGCGCCAACTCGGTCATGGATGAGCTCAACCGCCGCTTCGGCGCCCAGACGCTGCTCCCCGCCAGCCTGCAATCGGTGCGCGGCGCCGCCCGCCCCGCCATCGGCTTCCGCCGCACTCCCGAACTCGAAGACCTCGATTAGCCCGTCCGGGCGGAGGCGGCCCAAAGGGGCCGTTAGCTATTAGCTGTTAGCTGTTGGACACAGCGGCGTCTGTGGCGAACCTCACCGAAAGGGCATCCCGCGACTCCGCGCCCGGATGCAGTTCCCAACAGCCAAGAGCCAACAGCTAACCCGGAGCTAATCGAGAAAATCCAGCCGCGCCGCCTGCGGAATAATCCCCAGCCGATGCCCCCGCCCCAGCAGCTCGCCGATGGCGCGCTTGTCGTCCTCGCCGTAGCGCAGGGTGCGCTCGTTCACGTACATGCCCACGAACTGGTCGGCGAGCCGGTCGTCCATGTCGCGCGCAAACTGATGGGCGTAGGCCAGCGCCTCCTCGCGGTGTTCGAGGCCGTACTGGATGGAGGCCTTCAGCACCTGCGACAGTTGCGAGGCAAAATCCTCGGGTAGATCGCGCCGCACCACGTTGCCGCCCAGCGGCAGCGGCAACGTGGTCTCGTCCAACCACCACTTGCCCAGATCGAGCACCCGGTGCAGCCCGGCCGAGGCGTAAGTGAGTTGGCCTTCGTGGATGAGCAGCCCGGCCTCGACCTTCCCCTCGACGATCGCCGGAATGATCTGGTCGAAGGCGATGACCGTGGTCTTCACCTCCGGCGCCCACAGCTTCAGCACCAGCGCCGAGGTGGTGCGTTCGCCGGCGATGGCGATCACCTTGCCGCGCGCTTCTTCCGGCGTCATCGGCCGCGCCGAGACGATCATCGGTCCGTAGCCGTAGCCCACGCTGCCGCCGTGGTTGAGCAGCCGGTAGCGGTCCTGCAGGTAGGGATAGGCGTGGAAGCTGACCGCCGTCACCTCGAACTCGCCCGCCAGCGCCCGCCGGTTGAGGTCCTCGATGTCGCTCAGCACGTGGGTGAACTTCACCCCCGGCAGCCCCACCTTGTTGGTGGCCAGGGCGTAGAACATGAATGCGTCGTCGGAGTCGGGACTGTGCGCAACGTGGATGGTCTGGGTGGCAGTCTTCATACAGCGGGAACGCCGGCGGCTCGCGCCTCCTTCCGGGGTCGGGCGCGCAACCGGTGAACCTCTAACCTACCATGCCGCGCCGCTTGCGGTCTATATCCGCCCCCAGAAGGCAAACAAAACCGCGCCGCAAATGCACACAAACGAACCCACGTAATTCCACTTCAAATCCTCGCCCAAATACAGCCAGGCAAAGACCACGAAGACGCTGAGGGTAATGATTTCCTGAATGATCTTGAGCTGGTAGGCGGTGAACTCGCCGTACCCGATGCGGTTCGCGGGCACCTGAAACATGTACTCCAAAAAAGCGATCAGCCAGCTGATGAGCACCACCTTGAACAGCGGCTGGTTGCGGTACTTGAGATGCCCGTACCAGGCGAAGGTCATGAAGGTGTTGGAGACGATCAGCAAGAGTACGGTTCGCAATCCCAGGCTCCTCCTCTAGACCAGCCGCACCGGCACCGGATACTGCGCCAGCCGCGCGTCCACGGTCAGCAGCGTAATGTCTTCCACCAGTGCCTGCGCCAGCAGCAGCCGGTCAAACGGGTCTTTGTGAATCGGCGGCAGCCCGGCCACCGCGATCGCGTGCCGCCCGGTGACGGCCAGCTCCAGGTAGCCGTTGTCCAGCAGATGATCGCGCAATCGCTCCGGCCCGGTGGTGAAGTCTCGCTTCCCCAGGCCAACCTTGATCGCCACTTCCCACAAGCTTGCCGCGCTGAACGACAACTCGTGCCCCTCATCGTTCATCAGCCTTCGAGCCACGGCCGACAACCTTTCCGGAGCCACCGCCCCCCAGAGCAGCAAATGCGTGTCCGGCAAGAGCCTCATTCCTTGAGCCCGAACAGCTCCAGGATCTCGTCTTCATAGAGGGTGTCGAAGTTTTCCGGAACCGTGAACTCGCCCTTCATGAAGCCCAGCCGCTGCTTCTTCCGCGGCTTCGCCTCCTCCAGCGCCACCACCTTCACCAGCGGCTTCCCCGCCCTAGCGATGATGAAGCTCTCCCCCTCCACCGCCTCCTGGATCAGCCGCGACAAGTGCGTCTTGGCTTCGTGTACATTGACCGTCTTCATGTCCCCACCCATTAGTCCACTTAGTTTAGTCCACTGGACTAACCGGCGCAAGCCCGCCCAGCCTACGCCTTCGACAGCTCCGCCAGCAGCGCCTCCCGCTGCCGTCCCGCCAGTTGCTCGGCCGGACCCAGCAGGTACTGGTAAGCGGCCGCGGCCGCGACAGTCAGCGCCAACTCCAGCCCCACGCCCAGCCACGGCCGGTGCAGCAGGATGCCTGCCAGCGCCGCCAGCCCGGCGATGGCCACCGCGCCGCCTTCCACCGCCAGCGCCACCATGCTGCCCACCCCGCGCAGCCCCTGCTTGCCCATGCGGCTGAAATCCACCTTGCGGGGAAACGTCAGCGAGATGAAGTTGCCGGCGGAAAACGTGCACAGGCTGGCGAAGGCCATGCCCGCCACCGTGGCCGCCGCCAGCGTCAAGGCGGGCGGCCGGTCTATCAGCGCCGCCGCCGCGAACACCAGCACGATCTCCAGGCCGATCATCGTTGCCAGCGCCAGGTTCTTGCCGCGCAGCACGGTGCGGAACTCCACCGGCGCCAGAAAATACAACTGCACGCCCACGCCGTCGTTGCCAAACAGGTTGAAGCTGATATTGGTGAGGGCCAGCAGCGAATAGGCCACCCCGATTGGAAACCCCAGCCCCCCTAGCGCCAGACCGTGGGCGTGCGGCCTTGTGCCGCCGAAGGCCTGCACCTGCACAATCAGCAAGAAGACCACCGGCATGGCCAGGGCAAAGTACATCGCCGGGCTGCGCAGCAGGTACCGCAGCTCTTTCCCGGCGATGGTTCCGGCCGGGCCGCCCCAGCCCGGCAACCGGTCCCACCAGCGCGACCGCGCCTGGGCCGCCGCCCGCGCCGGCGATTGCCGCCGCG
>JBQCEU010000143.1:0-4306 GCA_051959955.1 Terriglobales bacterium
ACTGAAAAAGCAGATTCGCGGACAGGTAATCGTCCCCTCCGATCCCGGCTATGACGCCGCGCGGCGGGTCTACAACGGCAACATTGACCGCCGGCCGGCGGCCATCGTCGTCTGCGCCGATGTGGCCGACGTCATCGCCGCGGTCAACTATGCCCGCGAGCACAAGCCCAAGCTGGCGGTGCGCGGCGGCGGCCACAGCGCCCCCGGCTTCGGCACCTGCGATGACGGGCTGGTGATCGCGCTCACCCGCATGAAAGGCATCCGCGTGGATGCGGAAAAGCGCACCGTGCGCGCCGAGGGCGGCTGCACCTGGGGCGACCTGGACCACGCTGCCCACGCCTTCGGCCTGGCCACGCCCGGCGGGGTGATCTCGACCACCGGCATCGCCGGCCTCACCCTGGGCGGCGGCTTCGGCTACCTGTCGCGTCTGCACGGCCTGTCGTGCGACAACCTGATCTCCGCCGACGTGGTCACCGCCGACGGCAAGCTCCAGGTCGCCGACGCCACCCACAACCCCGAGCTGTTCTGGGCCATCCGCGGCGGCGGCGGCAACTTCGGCATTCTGACCTCGCTCGAGTTCAAGCTGCACCCGCACAAAATGGTCTTTGCCGGCCCCATTCTGTACCAGCCGGACCAGGCCGTCGCGGTGATGAAGCTCTACCGCGACTACATGCGCACCGCGCCGCGCGAGGTCAGCGCGTTTTTCGCCTACATCATTGTCCCGCCCCACGCGCCGTTCCCCGAGAACCTGTGGAACAAGACCGTGCCCGCCATCATGTGCTGCTATGCCGGCAGTGATCCGGCCCAGGGCGAAACCGCGCTGGCCAAGCTGCGCAGCTTCGGTCCGCCGCTGTTCATATTGAACATGACCATGCCCTATCCGGCGGTGCAGTCGCTGTTTGACGGCCTGCTGCCTCCGGGCCTGCACCATTACTGGAAATCCGACTTCATCTCCGACCTGACCGACCAGCAGATCGCCATTCACGAGAAGTTCGGCCCGCGCATTCCCACCCTCTCCTCGGTGATGCATATCTACCCGCTGGACGGCGCGATTCACGACCCCAAGCCCGCCGACACCGCCTTCGCCTACCGCGACGTCCGCTTCGTGCACATCATCGGCGCCGTCACCCCGGATGCGGAAGCGCTCGAGCGCTACCGTCCCTGGGTGCGTGAATACTGGGATGCCCTGCACCCCTTCTCGGCCGGCGGCACTTACGTGAACTTCCTGATGGAAGAAGGCGACGAGCGCGTCTCCGCCAGCTACAGCGGCAACCACGCCCGCCTGGCGAAGGTGAAGGGCCAGTACGATCCCGGCAACCTGTTCTGCATCAACCAGAACATCGCTCCGGCAAAATAGAAGCAGAGGTGCCTCATGCCGAAGTTCGTCATTGAGCGCGAGATTCCCGGCGCCGGCGGGATGACCCCCGAGCAGGTGCAACAGGCCGCCCAGCAGTCCCTCGGGGTGTTGCGCGACCTCGGCCCCCAGATCCAGTGGCTGCACAGCTACATCACCGACAACAAGGTCTACTGCATCTACTGGGCGCCCAGCGCCGACCTTATCCAGGAGCACGCCCGCCGCTGCGGCGTCCCCGCCAACCGCATCTCCGCCGTCCGCCGCCTCATGGACCCCGCCACCGCCGACGCCCAAGGGTAAGGGGCGGGCGGCGGAGGCGCCGCCCGCTAATACCTAACCACTAATTACTAATCACTATTCTTCAGTGCTTGGCGACCATCGAGGCCACATCATGGCTCAGCGCCACTCGCCCCGCCTCGCGGGTGTAAAACATATGCCCGCCCGGGTACTCGTGCAGCGACACCCGCGTCGGGTCGCCCATCACCGGCATCTGGTTGAGCGTCAGCAGCGAGCCCATGAACGGGCACGACAGGTCGTTCCAGCCATGCACGATCATGACCCGCAGCTTGGGGTCGGCGGCCACGGCGTCGCGCAACTGCTCGACCGACCCGGCCCGTTCGGCGTCCTGACCGCTCCAGTGCGCGTTGACGTCGTAGGAGAGCGCGTTGTAGCGCGCGTCCACCTTCCAGCCCACCACCCGGGTGACGAAATCCACCATGGCCGTGGTGGCAGGCGCCACCATGGACGCCAGCAGCGGATCGTTGGCCCGCTGCGTCGGCGAGTAGGGGAAGGGGTCGAACATGGTCACGTTCGAGTCATAGACTGACCCGATCGAACCCTGCTCGCGATGCACTTCGCGCAGGTAAGCGCCGGTCTCGAGCCGCCCGCCCGAATCCTTGACGAACCTGGGATCGAGGCCGGTCATCTCGGTGACCTTCTGGATCATGGCCGCGGTGGCGGCCGGGTCGGAGCGTCCCTTGATCAGCGTGGTGGCGTACTCGCCCAGCGTGTAGGCGATCACCGGCTGCATGGCGGCGGCGGTGAGCTTGCCGTGCCGCTCCAGGTTGGCGGCGGTGATCGAGGGCAGCGTGACCATCCAGGGAATGGGCGACAGGTCGCCGTTGTCCTCCAGCGTCGGGTTCAGATAGGGCGACACCAGCACGATGCCGTTCATGGCCACGCCCAACTGTGACTGCAAATAGTAGGTCATGCGCGGCACGCGGAAGCCGCCGTAGCTCTCGCCCACCATGTACTTGCGCGAGCTCAGCCGGTCGTGGCGCACCAGCCAGTCATAGATGGCCCGCGACAGGTACTCGATATCCGGTTCGGTGGCGTAGAACAGCTTGTTGGTCTCTTCGGGCGAGACCAGCGAGCGGCTGAAGCCGGTGCCGATGGGATCGAGAAACACCAGGTCGGTGAACCCCAGCCAGGTGCCGGGGTTGTCGCTGAGCGTGGCCGGGTCGGAGGGGCTGTCGCCCTCGTTGCCCATCTGCAGGTGCTTGGGGCCGATGGCGCCGAAGTTGAGGAACACCGACGACGCCCCCGGCCCGCCGTTGACGGCGAAGGTCACCGGACGATCGGCGCCGTCCACGGTGTAGGCGGTGTAGACCAGCTTCCCGGTCTCCTTCCCGGAAGCGTCGCGCACCGGCAGCGTGCCGACGGTGACGGTATAGGCGAGCTTCTTGCCGTCGAGCGTGATGCTCTGGGTGGTGTGGGCATCGGCCGGCAGCGGCGGCCGCGCGGTGGCTTCCGCCGCCGCTTTCGTCTCCGCCGGCTTGGCGGCGGGCGCGGCCGCTTGCGCGCCGGCCAAGCCGGTCAGACAGACAACGAGCAGGAAGGTGCCGAGGGCGGACGGGAGCTTCATGGACCCTAGCTTACCCTATCGGATCACTGAGATGTCGTAGATCAGCAGTGAGTTCGGGCTAATCACGAACCTCGGCTGGCCGTGCACCTCGGGCGGGTAGAGGCCATTCTTGCCATAGCCAAGGTCCGCCGGCACGACGATGGTGCGCCTCTCTCCCGACCGCATGCTGGCCAGCGCCGCCTCCAGGCCGCGGTTGAGCTCCGTCTGGCCAGGGGTGTAGTCGAACACGATGGGGGGCGTGTGGAACCCGGGCACGCCGTCCGGTCCGCTGGCAAAGCCGGTGACGCGGATCGGCGGCCCGGCGTAGTGCGTCCAGTTGCCGGCATAGCGGACAACTTTGCCGCGGTAGCTCACGCGCAGCGGGCCGGGCGCCGGCTGCGCCCCAAGCTGCGGTGTGGTCGCCCGCGGATAGTTCTTCTTCGCCCACGCCGCCAAGGCCGCCTCCCGCTGCTCGGCTGCGCGCGCCACCCGCTGCTTCGCCGCAGCCACCAGCGCCTGAAACGACGCCGTGGTGGGGTGGTAGGCCGCGGCGGCCTTACCCACGCGCCGGATGCGCACCATATCGAGGGCATCGCCCTGCCGGATCTGCATGACCATGTCCATGCCCGCGACCACCTCGCCGAACACGGTGTAATCGCCGTCCAGGTAGGAACGGTCGCCGAGCGTGATGTACCACTGCGCGGCGTTGGTGCCCGGCCCGCCGTTGGCCATGCCCACCGCCCCGGCGTGGTCATGGCTCAACCGCGCGTCAATCTCGTTGGGAAACATGTACCCAGGCGCCTTGGCCCTGGTCGAGTCAGGAATGCCCGTCTGGATCACGTGCCCCGGCACCACGCGATGAAACGTCGAGTGGTCAAAAAACGGCTGCCCAGGGTCGAGCGCCTGGTTGGCGATAGTTCCCTCCGCCAGCCCGACAAAGCTGGCCACCGCCATGGGTGCGGCGTCGGGCCGCAGCCGCATCACAATGACGCCCTTGGCAGTCGTCACCTCGGCATACAAGCCGTCAGGCAGTGACCCCCTCGCCCCCTGCGCCCAGCAAGCCCCCGCCAACCCCACCACAATGAAAACCACCAGCCGACGCCACATGC
>JBQCEU010000144.1:0-2536 GCA_051959955.1 Terriglobales bacterium
TACCCGCGTTCCGCGCTGCCGGTGCGCAGGAGGACACGCTCACGGTGTGCCACATCGCCGCTGCCAGTATCTACCCGACGCCGACGGCTGGTACTGGCTGTGTGTGGGCACCGCGCGACAACCGGCACCCATGAGTGCGCATCGCGGCATGGTGGGTCGCTTGGCGAGGGATTAGTCTTTCGCTGCGAAGGGATGGCAGGCGTGCAACCAGGGCAGCATCCCCAGTGGCGGCCGCTCAACCGCCAAGACAGCCATGCGGCGGCCCAGATGGTCGAGCGGGCGGCGGAACTGGCCCGCGATTCCCATGCCCGGACCCGGCATGCCGCGGTGCTGGTGAAAGACGGCAGCCTGCTGGCGTGGGGCAACAACGGCGTGCCATATCCGGGGGAAGATCACTGCTACTGCAAGTTCGGGGAGTTTGGCCACCATGACCAGTGCCGGACGCACGCGGAGCAGCGGGCGATCACGCTGGCCCGCGCAGGTGATGGCTGGCGGGTGCTGCAGGGGTCGACGCTGATCTATGTGCGGCTGGAGGCGGACGACTCGGTCCGGCTGGAGGTGCCTCACTTTTGCGCCCGGTGCAGCCGCCTGGCGTTGTCCCTGAGCGTCGCGGAGTGGATCTTCGCCCTGTCGCAGGGCCTGGCCGGGTATTCCTCAGCTGACTACGATAGGGCCGCCCAGCTCAGGTGGTAGCAGTTATCCTGCATTTCGCACCCCACGACGCCGCGCCAATCCGTGAACGATATCTGGCCCCGACCAAACAGCAGCAGTTTTAACTGGCTCAGACCCGGCGGCACGCGGAAGGCGGCAGACATCCCATGTTTGGTTTGTCAAGCGGCTGACTTCAGGTGATGGCCCCAGGCGGTGCGTTCGTTGTCAGGGGTGCGGTTTTTGAGGCAGCCGTGGAGGATGCCGACCAGCCGGTTGCCCACCTGGCGGAGGGCGGCTTGGTGGCCGGTGCCGCGGGCACGCAGGGCGTTGTGGTAGGCGCGGGCGCCGGGTGAGCCGCGGAGCGCGCAGAATGCCCATTGGTGCACGGCATCGCCGAGCCGGCGGTTGCGGATGTAGCGGGCCAGCACGATCTTCTTCGGGCCCGAGGCGGGTGATCGGGGAGGTCCCGGCGTGGTTCTTGCGCGCCTTCGCATCGGCGAACCGGTTTGGGGCATCGCCGAACTCAGCGAGAACCCGAGCGCCGAGTTCTTGCCAAGTCCGGGCTGGCTGGCGTAGATGTCAGCGTGGGGGTGGCGGCCAAAATGGCTGGCCACCACCTCGCCGAGCTCGCCGATCTCGCCATTCAACGCGGCGATGAGCCGGATCTGCCCGGCCACGATGGTGGCGTAAGCAGATTCGGCTGCTGGTGGCTGGCGCAGTGCCGGTGCCCGCAAAATTCCCTGAATCTGGGTGGCTTTGGTGGCGGGGCCGCGGCGGTTCGCCCGCTGCAGCGCTGCGGTGATCTTCGCGTGCGGCAGCTGGGCGGCCCGGCCGGGGCCGGGAGCACGGCCCAGCAGCTCCGGCGCGTCCGGCGCGGCCAGGCCGGCGAACGCCTTCAGCGCGGCCGGGAAGAACTCCCGCAGCGCGCTGCGCAGCCGCAGCAGCCGCCGGGACCGGTCCCAGATCAGCGTCTGATGAGTGCGGGCCACCAGCTTGACCGCCTCAGCCAGCGCAGAGTCAGCCGCGACCGGGCGGTGGTGGACACGGTCGAGCCGGGCGATTTCCGCCAGCACGTGCGCGTCCTGCGCATCACTTTTGGCTCTCGACGTCGAGTGCCGCCCACGGTAGCGGGCCACGGGCACCGGGTTGACCGCGAACACCTCATACCCCGCCGCGACCAGCGCGGCCACCCACGGCTCGCGGCCGGTCTCGATCGCTACCTTCACCAGCGAGGCAGCCTGGCCCGGCTCCAGCTCGGCCCATTCTGGCGGCGCATGCTCACCGATCAGCGCATGCAGCCGCGAGACCCCTTCCAGCCCTTCCGGCAGCCGCGCCCGGGCCAGCCTGCGCCCCCCATCATCGGCGATCTCGATGTCATGGTGGTCTTGCGCCCAGCCATCACCAGCAAACAGCACCCGCGCCCTCCCTCGGGATGGGAAACGCCCCGCGGCCACCGTGGCACCGCGTGCTCTCTACTCCGCGTAGGGCTGGTCTGTTCCCTGGGCGCTGTAGCCGATGTTCCAGATGTAGCCGTCCGGGTCGGCGAAGGATCCGCCGTACCCGCCCCACTCCAGCTTCGCCGCGGGCTTGAGGATCTTTCCGCCGGCCTTCTTGGCCTCGTCCAGAACTTCGTCTACGCGGTCCTCGCTGCGCACGACGTAATTGAAGACGACGCCGCTGAAGCCGCTGCCCTCCGGGCTCACGCCCACCATGCCGGCAAGCCCGTCGCGGCCGTAGAAGCCGACCAACGAACCGCCGTGGGGACGAAGAACACCGAGATCTTGTAGTCGTTCTGGACCTTCCAGCCCAGCCCTTCCGTGTAGAACCGCTTGGATCGCTCCATGTCCTGGACGCCGAGGAGGATCGAGCTGACGTGCGCTTTCAT
>JBQCEU010000145.1:0-2932 GCA_051959955.1 Terriglobales bacterium
TCCACCGCCTCGCTCTCGCGGTACCGCCGCAGCGGCAGGTTGACCGATTGCATCGGCCCCAGGCGATGATCCCCCGGCTCCGGCGGCCCGAACGCACCTCCCAGCGGGGTCTTCATGGTTCTTCTTCCCCGAGTGGCGTGAAGACGCCCGAGAGCGAATCCGCCGGCGCCGCCCACGCGTACCGCCGCTCCGGTTTCTCCCACGGCTCGGCATCTCCGCCCTCCAGCCGCATGTAGCCGCGCGGATACGCCGGCCCCCCAAACCC
Organism: Terriglobales bacterium; assembly: GCA_051959955.1. Taxonomy (GTDB): domain Bacteria; phylum Acidobacteriota; class Terriglobia; order Terriglobales; family SCQP01; genus SCQP01. The sequence goes on from JBQCEU010000145.1 coordinate 266, forward strand.
AATCTCATCCCACGCCCACGGATGTGCGTAGTACACCCCCCCCACGGCATTGACCAGCAGCAGCCAGTACCGCTTCACCGCCATCCGCTTCCAGATCGCTGCGCCCGCCGGCGGGCGCGCCTCGTGGATCGTCAGCAGCACTTGATCACGCTCCCGGTTGGACAAAGCCAGGAAGCCGCGCAGGAACAAGTGCCGCGCGATCTGGTCAATCGCCCGCAGCCCCAGCCGGTGGGCTTCGCCATCCGGCGGCATATCCTCGTACCGGTAGCCGTCGTGGATGCCCTCCGCCAGCCGCCGGTCAATCTCCGGCACGATGGCAATCCGCCGCTCCGCCGGCCGGTCGTCCTGCGGCAAGATGCGGCCGCACACCGCCTCCAGCCGCTCCGCCTCCCCCAGCCCGAAAAAGCGCAGCGGCGGCGGCGGCTCCAGCCGCTGCAGCACCGTGCGCCGGGTGGCCTCGTCCCAAAACGCCTGCTGCGCCAGCGTGCTGTAGCCGGGGTAGTAGCCGATCTGCGCCGCCTTCCTCACCCCCGCCCCCGTATCGCGCTGGCCAGCAGCCCCAACAGTCCGCAGGCCGCGAACAGCAGCGGCGCCAATACCGGAGGCCCATACATGATGTTGTACATGAGGTGTTTGCGCCCCCCCGGCTGGCGCAGCACCCCGCGCGCGTGGTAAGCCGTTCCCACCGCCCCGTCCAGCATCGCCGCCAGCGACAGTCCGGCCAGCAGCCCGCGCATCCGCCGCGCTTGCTGCCGCGGCAGCGCCGCCACCGCGGTGGCCGCCAGCGCCGGCGCCACCACCAGCGGCGTGTACTGGGCCGCGTAATGGAAACCGTTCTTGTGGTGCGAGTACAGCGCCTCGGTCCCGCTGCACAGCGCAGCCGCCGCGGTCACCGCCGCCACATGCCGGCGCAGCGTCTCGCGCAACTCGGGCGGGTCCTGTCGTCTTGAGGTCTCCGGCGTCATCCGGCTGGCCAGGATCCCCAGGTACGCCGACACCCCGAACAACAAGGGCGCCAGCGGCGGCGGTCCCATCGGCACGTTGGGCACCAATAGCCGCCACCCTCCCGGCTTGCGCGCAATGCCGCGCAGATGAAACACAAACCCGGTGGCGCAATCCGCCAGCGTCACCGCCGATACCGCCGGCAACAGCGTGCGCGCCAGCCGCGGCCTCATCGCCCCCGCCACCCCCGCCGCCAGCAACGCCTGGCTCAGGAGGACGGGCGTCCACATGATCCGCCGGCTGTAGCTGCCGCGGTAATGCATGTAGGCCACTTCCAGCCCACTTGCCCCGCTGGTCAGCCCGGCGATCAGCGCCAGCGTGCGTTGCAGCCGCGCCTGCCGGGCATCCCGCAGCAAGACAACCGCGGCTTCTTCGATCTGCCTCACGGCCATACCGAATTTGGATGCTCGCTTACGCCGCCCACTTTCGGGCCATGCGCGTCTTTAGATCCAGCCCCAGCCCCGGGCGTGACAAATCCGGCCACAACGCCCCCTGCCGCGGCTCCGGAGCCCCGTCAAACAACATCTGCTCGATGCGCGCGTGGTCAAAGAAGTATTCAATGTTCCGGCACCGCTCCAGCGCGCAGCAAGGATGGCAGTGCAGCGACGGCGCCGTATGCGCCGAAAGCTGCGTCTGAAACGCCGCACACAGCCCCTCCACCCGCACAAACTCGCTCAGCCCGGCGCAGCGCGTGATGTCGGCCTGCTGCACATCCACTGCTCCCGCCGCCAGCATCCGGCGAAAGTAGGGCAGATCGTAGCCGTACTCGCCCGCCGCCACCTCCATTCCCGGCGGCAGGCGTTCCCGCAGCCAGCGCAGGCCCTCCAAATCGTCGCTTGAAACCGGCTCCTCGCACCAACTCACCCCGTAATTGGCGAACTGATACGCCAGCCGCAGCGCCTGCTGCCGGGAATACGCCCCATTGGCATCCACGTAAAGTGCACACTCCGGCCCAATCGCCGCCCGCGCCGCCCGCACCCGCTCCACGTCCTGCGCCGGCTCACGCCCCACCTTCATCTTCACCGCGCCCATTCCCGCCGCCGCCCACTCCCCCAACTGCCGCTCCAGCTCCGCCAGGCTGTAGGAGGTAAACCCGCCGCTGCCATAAATCGGAATGCTCGGCCGGCACCCGCCCAAAAGCCGCACCAGCGGCAGCCCCAGCAGCCGCGCCTTCAGATCCCACAGCGCCAAATCCACCGCCGCGACTGCCATGCTGCAAATCCCCGGCCGCCCCAAATTGCGTATCGCCCGCCGCATCGCCGCCCATGCCCCGGCGATGTCCATCGCCTCGCGCCCTTCGATCTCACCCGCCAGCTTGCCGGCGATCAGCCGCGCGCAGGCTTCGTCGGCATAGGTGTAGCCCAGCCCTGTCTCCCCGCCGCCCTTCACCTGCACCAGCACCATCCGGGTGGAATCCCACGCCAGCGTGCCATCCGACTCCGGCGTCGCCGTGGGAATCTTGTAAACCTCCACCGTCGGCCTCTGACACTTCGCCCGCACCATGCCGGTTGTGATGCGCGGCCGGCGCTTTGACAATATGACCATCACTGGTCATCATGTAGTCATGACACAGGTAGGCATAGCCGAATTAAAGGCCAACCTGAGCAGCTTTCTCCGCCGCGTCCGCCGTGGCGAGAGCGTCATCGTGCTCGACCGCGACACTCC
>JBQCEU010000146.1:0-3475 GCA_051959955.1 Terriglobales bacterium
AAGGCATGCGGCCGAGCAGCGCCGAGACCTCGGAACCGGCCTGGGTGAAGCGGAAGATGTTGTCAATGAACAGCAGCACGTCCTGGTTCTCGACGTCGCGGAAGTACTCGGCGACGGTGAGGCCGGTGAGGCCGACGCGCAGGCGGGCGCCGGGAGGCTCGGTCATCTGGCCGTAGATGAGGGCGGCCTTGCTCTTGCTGGGATCGCCGGGGACGATGACGCCGGACTCGGACATTTCGAGCCAGAGGTCGTTGCCTTCGCGGGTACGCTCGCCCACGCCGGTGAACACCGACACCCCGCCGTGCTTGGTGGCGATGTTGTTGATGAGCTCCATGATGATGACCGTCTTGCCCACGCCGGCCCCGCCGAAGAGGCCGATTTTGCCGCCGCGGAGGTAGGGTTCGAGCAGGTCAATGACCTTGATGCCGGTCTCGAACATCTGCAGTTCGGTGGACTGCTCCTCGAGCGAGGGGGCGGGGCGGCGGATGGGGGAGCGGGTTTCGGTCTGGATGGGGCCGAGCTTGTCCACCGGCTCGCCGATGACGTTCATGACGCGGCCCAGGGTGGCGTTGCCGACGGGGACGACGATGGGGCCGCCGGTGTCAATCGCCTGCATGCCGCGCACCAGGCCGTCGGTGGCCTGCATGGCGATGCACTTCACCCGGCCCTCGCCGAGGTGCTGCTGCACCTCGACGGTGATGTTCATTGGGTCGGGAACATCGAAGCCGTCGGAGACCACGTGCAGGGCCTGGTTGATGGGCGGCAGGTGGTTTTCGGGAAACTGGCAGACGACGACCGGGCCGGTGATTTCAATCACCCGGCCGGCGTTGGTGGAAGCAGCGGTAGTGGCCATGAGAATTTATCCCAGCGCGGCCGCGCCGCTCACCACCTCGATGATCTCCTTGGTGAGGGCGGCCTGGCGGACGCGGTTCATGTTCAAAGTAAGCGAATCAATCAGCTCGCCGGCGTTGCTGGTGGCCGCCTCCATGGCGTTCATGCGGGCGGCGTGCTCGGAGGCCAGCGACTCCAGCAGGGAGCGGTAGACCTGGGTTTCGACGGCGCGCGGCAGCAGGGCGGCGACCAGCTCGGCGGGCGGGGTTTCGTAGATGTAGTCGCGGACGGGAGCGTCGGCGGCGGGCTTTTCGGCCGGTTCGAAGGGCAGCAGGCGGCGGGTGACGACGTTCTGCTGCAGCACCGACTTGAATTCGTTGCCGATGACCAGCACCTCGTCCACGGCGCCGCTGGCGAAGGCGCGCATGGCCTCGCGGGCGATGGCCCGGGCCTGGGCGTAGTCGAGCTTACGGGCGAAGAGGCCGACGTGCTCGCCGCGCAGGGCGGCGCCGCGGCGCTTGAGGGAATCACGGCCCTTGCGGCCGACGGCCAAGTATTCGGTGGCCGGGCCGGCGGCGGCGGTGAGGGCGGCCTTGAGCACGTTGGCGTTGAAGGCGCCGGCGAGGCCGCTGTCGGCGGTGACGACGATCAACAGGCGGGTTTTGACCTCGCGGCGGGCGAGCAGCTCGCTCAGCGGCCACTCCTCGCCCTCGAGGCGCAGGTCGGTGAGGTCGCGGGCGTCGAGGTAGGCGGCCATGCCGTCCACCAGTTCGGCGAGGCGGCGGGCGTAGGGACGGGCTTCGAAGGCCTGTTCCTGGGCGCGGCGCAGCTTGGCGGCCGAGACCATCTTCAGGGCGGCGGTGATCTGCTGGGTGTTCTTGACCGAGCGGATGCGCCGCCGGATGTCGAGGAGGTTGGGCATGGCGAGCCTGGCTTACGCCCGCGCCGCCTCCGCGGCCTGGAAGCGGGTTTTGGCCTCCTCGAGCACGGTCTTCAGTTTGGCGCGCAGGGCGTCATCGAGCGCCTTCTTTTCGCCCAGCTCGCTGAGCAGGCCGGGGTGGGCGCTGTCGAGGAACTGATAGAGCGACTGCTCGAAGGCGCGGACGCGGTCCACGGCGAGATCGTCGAGGAAGCCGTTGGTGCCGGCAAAGATGGCGATGATCTGCTTTTCCACCGGCAGGGGCGAGTACTGATCCTGCTTGAGCAGCTCGACCAGGCGCTGGCCGCGGTTCAACTGGGCGGCGGTGGTCTTGTCGAGGTCGCTGCCGAACTGGGCGAAGGCGGCGAGGGAGCGGTACTGGGCCATGGAGAGGCGCAGGGTGCCGGCCACCTGCTTCATGGCCTTGATCTGGGCGTTGCCGCCGACGCGGCTGACGGAGATGCCGACGTTGATGGCGGGGCGGACGCCGCTGTTGAACAGGTCGCTGTCGAGAAAGATCTGGCCGTCGGTGATGGAGATGACGTTGGTGGGGATGTAGGCGCTGACGTCGCCGGCCTGGGTTTCGATCACCGGCAGCGAGGTGAGCGAGCCGCCGCCCAGTTCGGGGCTGAGCTTGCTGGCGCGCTCGAGCAGGCGGGAGTGGAGATAGAAGACGTCGCCGGGGTAGGCTTCGCGGCCGGGGGGACGGCGGAGCAGCAGCGAGATTTCGCGGTAGGCGGCGGCGTGCTTGGAGAGATCGTCGTAGACGGTGAGGGCGTGGCGTTTGGTGTCGCGGAAGTACTCGCCGATGGCGCAGCCGGAGTAGGGCGCCAGGTAGAGCATGGGCGCCGGATCGCTGGCGGTGGCGGCGACCACGATGGTGTACTCCATGGCGCCGTAGCGCTCGAGGGTGGCCACCACCTGGGCGACGGTGGAGCGCTTCTGGCCGATGGCGACGTAGATGCAGATGAGGTTCTTGCCCTTGCTGTTGATGATGGTGTCGAGGGCGACGGCGGTCTTGCCGGTCTGGCGGTCGCCGATGATCAACTCGCGCTGGCCGCGGCCGACGGGCACCATGGCGTCAATCGCCTTGAGGCCGGTCTGCATCGGCTCCTTGACCGGGGAGCGGTCGAGGACGCCGGGGGCGATGCGCTCGATGGGGTTGAACTGATCGCTGGCGATGGGGCCCTTGCCGTCAATGGGCTGGCCCAGGGCATTGACCACGCGGCCGATCATGGCCTCGCCCACCGGCACCGACATGATGCGGTGGGTGCGCTTCACCTGGTCGCCTTCGCGGATCTCGGTATAGTCGCCGAGCATGACGGCGCCCACCTGGTCTTCCTCCAGGTTCATGGCGATGCCGGCGACGCCGTGGGGGAACTCGAGCAGCTCGCCCGACATGACCTTGGCGAGGCCGTAGATGCGGGCGATGCCGTCGCCCACCGAGACCACCGTGCCGACCTCATCCACGGCCATGACGGTGTCGTAGTTTTCAATCTGCTTGCGCAGAATTTCGGAAATTTCGTCGGTACGCAAAGTTGCCATAACTGTTCCCACAGCGGCGAGCCGCTAGGCGCTAATCAGCGCCTGCCGCAGCCGCTCCAGACGGCCGCGGATGCTGCCGTCGTACACCTGATCTCCCACCTGGGCGACGAAGCCGCCCACCAGCTCCGGGTCGGTGGCGTAGCGGGTCTGCAGCTTGCGGCCCAACTGACGCTCCAAGGC
>JBQCEU010000147.1:0-2274 GCA_051959955.1 Terriglobales bacterium
TTCGTCTGCCGCCGCCGCACCTTGAACGCCCGCCACTTGTCGAAGATGATGGTCCAGGAAAATACCGACAAGACCAGCAGCAGGATCAAAATCACCTGCGCCACCACCCCGGTATTGCTTAAAATCTCTGAGATCGCCGCCGTCGGCGCGACCAGGCAGATTGCCATGAAATGGACTCCTGTTCCATGCGGCCGCAGCCGCGCGGGCTCTGAATAGCTTAACCGTAGCATAGCCCTTCAGAGGGCACCGGCAAACCCTGTAGACTGGAGGGCGCGGCACCATGTTAGTCACCCTGCAGATCGAAAACTACGCTCTCATCGAGCAGGTTTCGATCCCTTTCGGCCCCGGCCTCAACGTCCTCACCGGGGAGACCGGCTCGGGCAAATCCATCCTGGTGGACGCCCTCGGACTGCTGCTCGGCGAGCGTGCCGAAGCGGGCGCCATCCGTGCCGGCGCCTCCCAGGCCGTCGTTACCGGCACCTTCACCACTCCTTTCGCCTCGGCCGGCGATGCCGCCGCCTGGAGCGACGAGCGCGGCCTGTCCGCACCCGAAAACGAAATCCGTCTCCGCCGCGAAATCAGTCCCAGCCGCAGCCGCGCCTTTATCGGCCACGAGGTGGTCACAGTCGGCCTGATGCGGCAGTTGGCCCAGCGTCTGGGCGATATCCACTCCCAGAACGAGGCCCTGGTCAGCTTCACCCCCGCCGCCCAGTTGCGCCTCCTCGACCGCTTCGCCGGCCTCGACGATGAAGTCGCGGCGCTCGCCATCGCCTACGCCGACTGGCGCCAGTGGCGCGACCGTCTGCGCACCGAACAGGAAGAGCGGCAGCTTCGCCAGCGCCAGGCCGAACAGTGGCGTTTCGAGGCCGACGAGCTGGCCGCCGCCCAGCTCTCACCCGACGAAGACACACGGCTGGAGCGCGAGCGCCAGCTGCTCGCCAACGCCGAACGCATCCTCGCCGCCGCGCAGTCGGCCTACCAACTCCTCTACGACGCCGATGATGCCGCCGCCGCGCAGCTCAAGGCCGCCCTCCGCCCCCTGCACGAGTGGCAGCGCTTTGACGCCACTCTCGAACCCCTATGCCAGCGCCTGGAGAGCACCCGCGCTGAAGTCGCCGACATCGCCGCCGAAGTCCAGCGCGGCGCCGACCGCATCGAAGCCGCCCCGCAACGCCTGGCCGAAATCGAAACCCGCCTTGTGCTCCTCGACCGCCTCAAGCGCAAATACGGCCCCACGCTCGCCGAGGTCATCGCCCACCGCGAAGCCGTCGAGCAACAATTGCAGTCGCTGCAAACCGCCGCCGCCGAGGCGGCCGCCGCCGGCGCCCGCGAAGCTGCCGCTGCCGCGGCCTATCGCAAGGCGGCGGCAGCGTTGAGCAAGAAGCGCCGCACCGCAGCCGCCAAGCTCGCCCGCGCCCTCGAAGGTGAAGTCAGCGAGCTCGCCATGCAGTTGCGCTTCGAGGTCGCCTTCGCCAACCCGCTGTCGGAAGCCCCGCACGATTCCTGGACCGCCGCCGGATGGGACCAGCTCCGCTTCCTCGCCTCCCTCAACCCCGGCGAACCCTTGCAGCCGCTGGCCGCCATCGCCTCCGGCGGCGAGCTCTCCCGCCTCCTCCTCGCCCTCCATCTCACCGCCGAAGCCAACGTCAAGCAGGCAAAACGCTCCGCCCCCCGCCGCACCCTCGTCCTCGATGAAATAGACGCCGGCATCGGCGGCCAGGCCGCCGCCGCCGTCGGCCGCAAGCTGCAGCGCCTTGGCGACCACTACCAGGTGCTGTGCGTCACCCACCTCGCCCAGATCGCCTGCTTCGCCGCCCACCACCTGCGCGTCGAAAAGAGCGAACACCAGGGCCGCACCCGCACCCAGGTGGAAGAACTCGCCGGCAAGGACCGCATCGCCGAGATCGCCCGCATGCTCGCCGGCGACGCCGACGCCCCCACCGCCCTCCGCCACGCCCGCGAACTGCTGCAAGCTTCCCGCGCCGCCGGCGCCTGACCTTCAGGCACTCACGTCGCGGTGGACGGTCGCGGGAGCGAAGGCGGGCAGGCAGACGGCGATGTAATCGGCGCCCTCGGGGGTCGAGTAGCGCACCCACTCGCCTCTGGCGGTGATCACCGCCTGTCCCGGCCCTACCTCCACCACCCCGCCTCGATGCTCCACACGCAGCGTGCCTTCCAGCACCATCGTGTACTCGTCGAACTCGGGCGTCTGGCCCGGCTCCTGCCATCCCGCCGGACTGCGCATGTGGGCAATGCTGCACGCCTCGGTCCCGC
>JBQCEU010000148.1:0-8467 GCA_051959955.1 Terriglobales bacterium
GTGATGGCGGCGGGTTTCGTCCTTTGCCTGGTAATGCAGGTCGAAGCGGAAGCGATCGGGGGTTTGCAGCCACTGGCCGGCCTGGAGGTTGCGTTCGAGATGACGCCACACCCGTTCCTGCTCGAAGACGCGGCGCAGATGCGCCAGTACGCGGCGGCGCGGGCCGCGCGCCGCCGCGGCGGCCTCGGTGAGGATCAGGGGCGCGGCGAACTGGCGGTAGAGGCGGTCGAGTTCGGCGGCGGGATCGTCGGTCAGCAGCGCCCGCGGCTCGCTGAGCTGCAGGGCGTGGCTGAAGGCTTCCTTCGCCAGCTCGAGGAAATATCCGCGCGACAGCCAGGCCGGCTGGTGGGTGGCCAGGCGCTGCAACAGGTCGCCTTCCAGGCCCTCCAGATCCGCCGCCTGGAAGTGCGGGGACAACAGCCGCACGCGGTCCAGATCGGGCGTGAGGCGCACGCCGGTGAAGCCGCCGGCGGCGGCTTCATACAGCGCCACGCCGATGGTCACCGCGTCCGCGCGCAGCGGGTCGGGCGCCACGCGGATGAGGACGTATTCGCAGGCATGCGGTGGTTGGGCCATGACTATCCCCAGTTGGCGGCGCCGAGCGCCGTCGCGTCCCAGTTGTCAAACGGCGCGCGCGGTGAGCACTTCACCGCCCACACCAGCTCGCGCACCCGCTCGCGGCGCCGCAGCAGCTTCTCCAACAGTTGCTGCATGTCATCCCAGGAGCCGTACCACTCCGGCGGAGTCTCCTCGCCGGCGGCAAACAGCGCCTGCTCGTCGTAATGCTCCAACCGCCGCAGCCAGGGCTGGAACGAGTCCCAGCCTTCGATACCGTTGTACACCAGGTTGCGGCTGTAGACGCCGCGCAGCGGGGAGTCGGGGAAGTTCCAGTCGCCGGCGTTGAAGCAGAAGCCCTGGTCCACCATGTAGACGCGCAGCGGGCGGCGGGGCGCGGGGCGGCAGAAGATCACCTGGCGGCCGTTGCAGTTGCAGGTCCATTTGTCGAAGAGCAGCATGCCGGCAAAGTCGCCGAGGTTGGCGACATGGCCGAGCGCCGGTTCGGGCAGGTAATCGTAGATGGGCGCGTGGGGATCGGTGCAGGGCAGGCGGGAGCCGAACTGCAGGCCGCTGGCGCAGGGGACCAGTTGTCCGGCGATGCGCAGCACCAGCCCGGGCGAGGCGTCAATCAGCGCCTGCGGGACTTCGATCATGGCCACCGGCGGCACCGGCAGCTCCAGCCCGCGGGCCAGTTGGGCCGCCAGCCACTCGTTGGCCAGCACGCGCCGGTGCTGGGGGTTATTGACGAACTTGACGACATAGTAATGCCCGTCCGCGGCGCGCAGCAGGTGCGACTGCGCTCCGCCCCGCATCGGCCGGATGTGCTCAACCGCCAGCGTGGGCATTGGCTGTAGTGTAACCAGTTAGGGCCGAGGCGGCTAATCTTCCCGCTCGCGGATCGCCTCCGCCGCCGTGATCATGAGCACGCTGGGATCGGCCGGGGAGGCGATGAAGCCGTGCTTCTGGTAAAAGGATTTGGCGTCGTCAGAAAGCGTATGAACAAGGATCGCCCGGACTCCGGCGATTCCGGCTGCTTGCAGGCACCGCAGCACGGCGTCGTGCAGCAGCTCCGAGCCGACACCGAGACGCTGGAAGCGCCGGTCCACCGCCAGCCGGGCCAACACGATGACGGGGATGGGGTCCGGCATGTTCCGGCGCACGCGACCGGGAGCCTGCTCGCGCATCATCGAGCCGGCGACAAGACTGTAGTAGCCAATCACGCGACTGTCCTGGCAGGCGACGTAGGTCCGCGAGGCGCCGGCCTCGTCATTCTTGAGCGCCCGACGCCGCAGCCATTCATTCAGGCTGGGTTCACCACAATCAAATCCTTCCCGGCAGTGGGCGGCGGCAAGCCTTTCCGGTGGGCTGATGGGGCGGGCGCCGGTCACGGTTCCCAGCGGGCTCTGGTTCGCAGCAGGCGCCGAAGCCGCAGGTTCCTTCGCGGCGGCCGGTCGAGCAGGGCGACAAATTCATCGAATTTTTCCCCAGAGACGACAAATACACGGCGATCCAGCAGCACGGATTCGGCTTCCCGGCAGGCGGCGTCGAGCATGAAGTCAGAGCGGCTTCTGCCCAGCGCCTCCGCTGCCTTGTCAATCAACTGTTTTTGCTTCTGGTTGGCGCGCAGGTTGATGACCTCTCCCCTTGTGCCGGTGCGCTGTACGCCTGTGCTGGCCATGGCATTCGCCTCTGTGTATACAATCAGTATACAGCACCGGCGCCAGGCGCCAGGCGCGGGCGGCGCTACTGCAATTTGGCGTATTCGGCCTGGGCCTGCTGGACGAGAGGCAGGCCGGGGTCGGCGTGTTGCCAGTCGCGGAAGAGGTTCTGGTAGGCGATCCGGGCCTGGGACTTGAGTGCGGGGTCGCCGGCGCGGGCCCGCTGAGCCAAGGCACGGGCGAGGCCGAGCTCGCTCATGGTGATAAACAAGGCGTTGTGGCCCATCAGCTCAAAGACGCGTAGACCCAGCACCTTCTGGAAGTTGGCGGTGGCGCCGGCGGCATCGCCGGCGGCCAACTGGGCTTCACCCATGGAGACCAACAGGTCGAGGTGGCCGGGCGCCAGGGGCATGGCGGGCTGGAGCTCGCGCACGGCCTGACTAGCATGCCCTGACTGCAGGGCCAGCGCGGCCCGTACCTGGGGAAGAAATTCGTTGTGGACGAAGTAGTCATCGCCGGCACTGGCGGCTTGCATCCAACGCGTGGCCTGGGCGGTGTCGCCCAGCCGGGCGGCGACCAGCGCCATCAGCGACTTTAGGCCGGGGTCGGGGTTGGCGGCCACGGTGGCGGCCAGACGCATCGCTTCCGCGCGTTGACCATAGAAAGCATAGGCGAGGGCGAGTTCGGCGTCTGCATCCGCGGCAAGTCCGAGCACCCCCAGCTTTGCGGCGGCGGCGCTGACCTGCTGCGCCAAGACGCGGGCGTGCTGCAGCTGGCCCTGCATGTCCGCGCGTGAGGCGTCGTCGTGGAAGGTGTGCATGGCGCTCTCCGGATCACGGTTGGCCAGCGCCTGCTCCCGCGCGGCGGTGGCCATATCGCCTTGAGCCGCCGCCAACGAGCCCAGCAGTCCGGGTACGATGGTTCCGCCGATTTTGCGGGTTGACGCCTGCTGTAGCAGCGCCTTGGCATCGTCCAGACGATTCATCCGGAGATACACGTCCTGAAGGTTGAGATAAATTACAAAGTTGTCGGGCGCCTGGGCGAGTGCGGTTTGGAAGGCATGCAACGCTTCCGGCAGCCGCCCCAGGGAAACCAAAACCCCTCCCATGTTCGTCCACGCCGCCGTGGCGCGCGGATACGTCTGCGTGAACGACTGAAAGGCCGCCAGCGCCTTCTCCGGCTGGTCCATGGTCATGTGGTAATCGGCGGTGATCTGCAGCCGTTCGTACTCGCTGGTCCGGTCCCGGAGCTGGAAAGCCCTGGTCATGTAGGCCATGGGGGCCACGTTGTCGCCGGTATTGCTGGTGGCGATCGCCAGCCCGCGCCAGGCCATGGCGAAGTTGGGGTCGAGCGCCACCGCCTGTTTCTCCAGCGCGATCGAAGCCACGTTATCTCCGTTGTTGCCCTTTTGGTAGGCCTCGGTCATGTCCTTGAGCGCCTCCAGGGAGGAAGTGGTGGCCTGAACCAGCGGGCGGTTGAACTGCTGAATGGAAGCCAGCGATTCGCCCAGCCTGCCGCGCAACTGTGCGCTGGCCTTGTCCACCGCGTTGAGCACGCCGTCCACCGAGGAGGCCACCGTCTGCACCTGCGCCAGAGTATTGCCGTTGGCGGCATCCAGGGCCTCGATCGTGACCACATACTGGCTGCCCAGTTGGGCGATGGAGGGATGCAACAGCGCCTTGATGCCTTCGCGCTGGCAGATGCCCTGGGCCAGTTCTGGCGTCACGCGGGCGTCGGCGGGCTGCTCCATCAACCGCAGCGCCTGGTGGATGGTGGAGTCGGGCACGACGTTGAAGTAGGGCGATTGCTGCAGGCTGACGGAGAGAGCGGTGCGCAGCGTGTCGTCGAAGTTGGGGTTGCCGGTGGTGTTGGTGAAGGCGGTGATCAGGATCGAATCCTTGCTGGTCAACGCGGGGGCGCGGTGGGTGAGGAGCAGGGCGGCGACGGCCACGATTCCGATGGCGGCCACGATGCCGGCCGGAAGCCACAGCTTGCGCCGCGGGCGTGCCGCGGCGGCAGAGGGTGAGGCCGATGTGACGTGGCTCGAGGCCGAGGGCACGGCCACGGTGGCGTGGGCGTCGGAGTCGCGCTGCAGGCGCTTGAGGTCGGCCTCCATCTCGGCCATGCCCTGGTAACGCAGCTCGCGGTTCTTCTCCAGCGCCTTGTCAATGATGCGGCCCAGCTCGGGCGGCACCAGCGGGTTGCGCTGGGTGACTGGCAGGGGCTGCTTGTGCAAGGTGGCGTCGAAGAGCGCGGCCGAGGTGGCGCCGGTGAAGGGCGGGCGGCCGGTGCACATTTCATACAACACCACGCCCAAACTGAAAATGTCGGTGCGCGCGTCCAGGTCCTCGCCCAGCGCCTGTTCCGGGCTCATGTAAGCGATGGTGCCCATCGAGGTGCCGGGCGCGGTCAGATGGCTCGAGCCCAGCGCCAGCGTCGGGGCTTCGTCGCTGACCGGGTCGCCGTCCGCCGGGGCGAGCTGCTTGGCCAGGCCGAAATCGAGAATTTTGGCGTGGCCGCGGGTGGTGATCAGGATGTTGGCGGGCTTGATGTCGCGATGGATGATGCCCTTGGCGTGCGCGGCGTGCAGGGCGTCGGCGAGCTGCAGGGCCAGCGTGATGACCATCTCCGGCGGCAGCGGCGCGCCGGGCGCCAGCCGCGCCTTGAGCGTCTGGCCTTCGAGATACTGCATGACGATGCAAGGCTGGCCGGCGTGCTCACCGATTTCGTAGATGGTGCAGATGTTGGGATGGTCGAGCGCCGAGGCGGCGCGCGCCTCGCGCCGGAAGCGTTCCAGCGCCTGCGCATCCTGGACCAGGTGCTCGGGCAGGAACTTGAGCGCGACATAGCGGCCGAGGACGGTGTCTTCGGCGCGGTAGACGACGCCCATGCCGCCGCCGCCCAGCTTCTCCAGGTTGCGATAGCGCGACGCCGCTGTTTCCTTGCTGCTGTCCACCGTACCTCCCGCTGAGGATGGCTCATTATAGAGCTTCATGGACGCGGTTGCCTTCGATCTGGACGGGGTGCTGGTGGATGTCGGCGCCTCCTTTCGCGCCTGCATCCCGTTGACCGTGGCCGCGCTGGGCGGCGTCCCGGTGGCGGATGCCGCGGTGCAGGCGCTCAAGAACGGGGGCGGGTTCAACAACGACTGGGACGTCACCCGCGAGCTGCTGCGGCGGCAGGGAATTGAGGTCGAACGGGAGCGGGTGATCGAAGTGTTCAGCCGTATCTACCGGGGGGCGCCGGGGATGGGGGTGTATGGGCCGGAGGGGCTGATTCATCGCGAGCGATGGCTGCTGCCGGCGAATATGCTGACCGCGCTGCGGGAGCGCTTTCAGTTGACGGTCTTTACCGGAAGGCCGCGGGCGGATGCCGAATTCACACTGCAACTGAACGATGCGCAGGGGGCGATGGCAGCCATAGTCGCGCTGGAAGATGCGATCGCGAAACCGAATCCTGACGGATTGCTGAAGCTGGCCGAACGGGTGGCCCCGCTGCGGGCCTATGTGGGCGATACGATTGACGACGCCCGCTGCGCGGCGGCGGCGGGCGTGGCGTTCGTTGGCATTTGTCCGCGGGGATCGGAGCTGGAGCGGCTGTTCCGCGCGGCCGGGGCTCAGTGCCTCGCGGCCAGCGTGGTGGAAGCGGCGGAGTTCTTGCTGGCGGACTGAACCCGGTGGGCGCTGTCCCAGACGCCGCGCAGCAGCTCACGGCTCGACTTGCAGCCGCCCACCTTGGTCAGGCAGGCAAGGTTGAAAGAGCGGGCCTCACGGCGATGGCCGAGGCTGGCCTGTGGCGACAGCTCGACCACGGTACGCACCGGGCGGCCATGGGCGTCGAGTGTGATGCTGGCGTTCCAGGGCGCGCCGTCGCCCGCCATGTGCTCAAACACCAGCGCGCTGGCAATGGCGCCGCCGCTGTCGCCATTGGGGCTGACCAGCATGGCCATGTCGAGTACGCCCACCTGACCGCCGCCGGCGTCGCCGGGGTCGCCGTGGCGGCGCACCATGACCGTGAACTCGGTGCGCGGCGCGAGCCGCAGGCGGTGCAGCCAGACGTTCTGAAACTGAAAGAGGCAGTTGTCGCCCACGCAGGCGGCATCGTCGCCGTACTGCTGCGCCAACGCCTCGACGGCGTGGAATTGCGTCTGGCTGACCTCGACGTCCTTGAGCTCGCGCATCAGCCGGGCGGCGTGGGAGCGGGGAATGGTCACCAGGAAGAACAGCAGCACCGGCGTGCCCAGCACCACCAGCCAGGCGAGTTCGATGGCGATGCGCCGCCGCCAGCCGTGCTTCATTTCCCTCCGCTGAGCAGACGCTTGACGGTCTCGCTGACCAGTTTGCCGTCCACCCGCTGCTGCGCCGCCTGAAAGCGGGCCATGGCCGCCTTCATGGCCTTGCCCATGTCGGCGGGGGAGGCGGCGCCGGATTCCGCGATGGCTGCCTGTACGGTGGCCTCGACCTCGGACTGCGACAGGGCCTTGGGCAGATACTCTTCGATGATGACGATCTCGCGCCGTTCCTTGTCGGCCAACTCCGGGCGGCCGCCGGCGGCAAACTGCTCGGCGGAATCCAGACGCTGCTTGATGAGCGTGCCCAGCACCTTCTGCACCTCGGCGTCGTCCAACGCGTGCATGGCTTCCACGGAACGGTATTGAATGGCCGACTTCACCATGCGCAAGGTGGACAGCCGCAGCTCATCCTTCGCCTTCAAAGCGGCGACCAAATCCTGCTGGATCTTCTCGCTAAGCCCCATTCCACAATTATAGGGCGGGCAGCTCAGGTGTATGGAGGGGCGCGGGCCCGAAGCCGCGGCGGGGCCTGGCGGTGGTTGGAGCTAGGCGGCCCGGCGCCAGGCTTCGCGAATGGCTTCGACCTGGCGCTGGATGGTCTCGGGGCTGGGGGATTGCTCCACCAGTTCCGGAATTTCGCGGGTCCAGCGGGCGATCTCCAGTTCGGAGACGGACTCGGGGTCGTTGTCTGGGAAACGCTGGCGCAGGATGGCGGCAATCTCGTCGGCATCGTCCCAACTGAGGGAGTCGGCCACCAGCGTTCCCTCAGACCAACTCGCGCAACTGGCGGGTGGCGGCGATCAGGCGCTCGGCGGCACGGTCTACTTCACTCTCGGTGGTAAAGCGGCCGAGGCCGAAGCGGAGCGAACGTTGGGCCTCGTCCTCGCTCAGCCCAATGGCCAGCAGCACGTGGGAGGCGCTGCGGGCGCTCGAGGTGCAGGCCGAACCCGACGACACTGCAATTTCAGGCATGCTCATCATCAGTGTAGTGGCGTCCACCTCCGGGAAGGTGAGATGCAGATTGTGGACCACGCGTTGGTGCCGGCTGCCGTTGAGCTTGACGCCTTCGATCCCCTGAAATATCTTGTCGCGCAGGCGGTCGCGCAGGCGGCCGATGCGCTCGGACTCTTCGGCCATCTCCTGACCGGCGAGCTCGGCGGCGGCGCCCAGGCCGACGATGCCGGGGACGTTGAGCGTGCCCGAGCGCAGGCCGCGCTCATGGCCGCCGCCATCCTGCTGGCAGGTAAGCTTGACGCCCTGGCGCACATACAGGCCGCCCACGCCTTTGGGGCCGTACATCTTATGACCCGAGAGCGAGACCAAGTCCACTTGCCAGGCCGAGACGTTGACCGGCATTTTGCCCACCGCCTGGGTGGCATCGGAGTGAAACAGGATGCCGCGGGCGCGGGTGAGGGCGCCGATGGCGGCCATATCCTGGATGACGCCAATCTCGTTATTGACGGCCATGATGGTGACCAGCACCGTCTCCGGCCGCAGGGCGGCTTCCAATTCAGCCAAGTTGATGCGGCCGTCGTGATCCAGCTTCAGGCGGGTAACCGCGAAGCCTTCGTGTTCCAGGCGGGCGCAGGGGTCGAGCACGGCATGGTGTTCGAACGCGGTGGTGATGATGTGGGCCTGGCGGCCGCGGTGGCAGTCGGCCACACCCTTAAGGGCCAGGTTGTCGCTCTCGGTGGCGCCGCTGGTGAAGATGATCTCGCCCGGTTCGGCGCCGATCAGCGCCGCCACCTGGGCGCGGGCCTGGGACACGGCCTTGGCCGCCGCCCAACCAAAGGCGTGGCTGTTGCTGGCGGCGTTGCCGAACTGGGTGGTGAGGTAGGGCTCCATGGCGCGCAGCACGCGGGGGTCGAGCGGCGTGGTGGCGTGGTAGTCGAGGTAGATGGGAGCAGTTACAGGCGACATCGGATCAGCCTCATGCCCCTTAGGATAACCGCTCACTCCT
>JBQCEU010000149.1:0-9928 GCA_051959955.1 Terriglobales bacterium
ATCTCGCTACTCTGGATTGCGGCCCGGGCCACTGGAACAGCCCGATTGTGGCGGACGGCAGAATCATACTTCCCGAGGGCAACGCCAATCGCCGTCAAACCACCGGCGTGCTCGACATCTGGACGGTGAAGCCGCAGTAGCGGCCAGCCTAGAGGCCGCCGTCGGTAAGCTTGTCTTCGGCGATCTGCACCATTCTTTGCAACAGCCCCGACTTGGGCGCAAGCTGCCGCGCCTTGGCGAATGCGGCCCGGGCCGCGCTTACGTTCTTGGCGCCGGCTTGGGCGACGCCAATCTGGTAGTAGCTCTGCGCCTGCTCGGCCAGCTGGGGCTGGAAGGTAATCGCCTTTTCCAAGGCGGCGACCGCTTCCGGATACTTGCCCCGCGCGGTGGCAATTCGTCCCAGCGACAAATAGGCCCCACTGTTCAGGTTGTCGCGCAGCGTCTGCCCCTGGGCCTGCGTGTAGTGGCGGCCGCCGAAAGACAACCCGCCGGCGGTGATCTGAAACCCTACGGTCACGGCCAGCACCTGTTGATCGAAATTCTCCGCCTGGCTGAGCCGCTGGTCCATGTCCAGATCGGTGGTCTTCACGTTGTCGGGAATGGCCATGCCCAGGCTGGAGAGGACGTATAGGTCGTGCGGGTCCAACTGCAGCGCCAGCAGACCATAGTGCAGTTCGGGCAGGTAGTTGCCGTGAAGGCGATGAAAACGCACGGCGGTCACCAGCACCGGCAGCATTTTTTTGCTTTGCGGATAGGCCTCGCGGAACAGATCCACGGCAGTGTCGAAGGTGGCGGCCGGGGTGGCCGGATCATTGAACAACTGGGTGATGTTCTTCAGGCTGTCGGCTTCGGAAACCTGCGTGATGCTGGCATTCTGCGCCACGGCGGCGGTTCCCAACATCATGCAGACCACGGCCACCGCCCAGGCCAGCTTCCATTCCGAGTGCATGCTGCGATTATACGCAGCCCGGGGCGACCGGCGTGCATCCCTTCCCATCTGTGCCGGGGAGAAGCAAGCCAACCATCCGCCGGGCCTGGCCGTGGATGGCGGTGGGCGCGGGGCTGGGCGCGGCCGCCTGGGTGTCCGCGCGCCGCCGCAGTGGCCGGCCGCGGCACCTGCTGCTTCACGCCGCCATCACCATCCAGGCGCCGCCGGCAAGAATCTTTGACCTCTGGCGTGATCCGGCGGTGCATTCGCAACTGCGGCGGGCGGCGGTGATGCGGCTGGAGGGCGAAGCCGAGCGGCTGCACTGGCGGCGTGAACTGCCGGGAGGCGGTAGCGTGGAAGGCGAGGCCCATATCACCCGCGCCCAAGCGCCGGAACGCATCGAGTGGGTGACAGAAAACCTGCGGCTGCGCCTGCGCCGGGGCATGCCGGTGCGTCACTTGAGCGTCAGGCCGCGGGGTCTGCTCAGTCTCCGTCCCCTGGATGACGGGCGCGCCACCGAGGTCCGCCTCAGCCTGCAAGTGGAGAACGCGCCGCCCGTTTCCTGGCTCAGCCGCCGGGTTCGCATGGGGCTGCGCAGCACGCTGCGCCGCCTGCGTGCGCTGGCCGAGACGGGCGAGCTGGCCACCATCGCCGGCCAGCCCTCCGGCCGCCGCCACGGCTGGGTGCGGTCGCTGCTGCCGCCGCAGCGCGAGCCCGCCGCCGCTGCCGAGCCGGCTGAACGGGCGGGGTGAGGGAGAAAGCAGGAAACGATCATGCAGGCAGTTTGCTGGTACGGCAAAAATGATGTCCGGGTCGAAGCCGTCGCCGATCCAGCCATTCTCAGTCCCACCGACGCCCTGCTGCGCGTCACCCGCACCGCCATTTGCGGATCGGATCTGCACCTGCTCAACGGTTTCATTCCAGCCATGGCCGCCGGCGACATCCTGGGCCATGAATTCACCGGCGAAGTGGTCGAGACCGGCGCGGCGGTGAAGAACCTGCGGCGCGGCGACCGCGTCGTGGTGCCCTTTGCCATTGCTTGCGGCCAGTGCTATTACTGCCGGCGCGAGCAATGGTCGCTATGCGACAACTCCAATCCCCGCCCCGAACCCACCGCCGCCGCCTATGGCGATACGCCCGCCGGGTTGTTCGGATACTCCCATCTGATGGGCGGCTACGCCGGCGGCCAGGCACAGTACGTGCGCGTGCCCTACGCCGACGTCGGGCCGCTGAAGCTGCCGGAAGATGTCAGCGACGAGCAGGGCTTGTTTCTCAGCGACGTATTTCCAACCGGCTACATGGCGGCCGAGAACTGCGACCTCGACCCCGGCGCCACGGTCGCCGTCTGGGGCTGCGGCCCGGTAGGGCAGTTTGCCATCCGCAGCGCCTACCTGCTGGGCGCCGGCAAGGTGATCGCCATTGACGCAGTCCCCGAACGCCTGCACATGGCGGCTGCCGGCGGGGCTGAGCCGCTGCATTACGACCAGGTGGATGACTTGCAAGCCGAACTGAAGTGGCGCACCGGCGGCCGCGGTCCCGACGCCTGCATTGATGCCGTCGGACTCGAAGCCCAGGGCCGGACGGCGGGCGCCGTGTACGATCGCATCAAGACCAGACTCTGGCTGGAAACCGATCGGGGCGACGTGCTCCGCCAGGCGATGCTGGCCTGCCGCAAAGGGGGCACCATTTCCATCCCCGGCGTGTACGGCGGCCTCCTCGACAGCCTCCCGGTGGGCGCGGCCTTTGCCAAGGGCCTGACGCTCCGCCTCGGCCAAACCCATGTGCAGCGCTACCTGAAGCCGCTGCTCGAACGCATCCAGCGCGGCGACATTGACCCCACCTTCCTGATTACCCACCGCCTGCCGCTCGCCCAGGCCCCCGCGGCCTACCGTATGTTCCGTGACCGGAAAAACGGTTGCATCAAGGTCGTGCTCGATCCCTGGTCCGGAGTCCAGGCCGCCTGAGCAGCCTCAGTCGTCAGCGTAGCCGGGGGTGACGACCACCATCTTGACCGCCGTGGCCAGCGCGGCGGTGCTGGGGGTGGCCGTCCAGAACTGCATCGCCTTCAACTCCAGTGCCGAGGCCACGTGCAGTGTGTCCGAACTGCTAATTTTGATCCTGCTGCCGTGCTCTTTGGCCAGCGCCATGCTGCGCTCGATCGCGCCGTCGGGAAGCTGGGTATCGCGCCAGCGCCCAAATTCGCGGTCGCGGTCAAAGTGGGCCATGATCTGCCCCGCCTCGCTCGCCGAGACCCGCTTCTCGCTGATCTTCTGAAACACCGCGTGGCTCCACTCCGCCCGGTGCAGCGGTGTCACCCAGAAGCGCGGACGAAACTCCGCCACCAGCTTCTGGACCTGCTGGCTGCGCCGATCGGGCAAATAGAGGGCTATGAAGATTCCTGTGTCGGCGTAGAGACTCACCTGGGCATACCGTAGCGCACGGCGGAAGCAGTCAGCATGCCCCAGATTGTGCCACTTTCAAGTCCCGGGCAGGTATGTACTAAACAGGCACCAGTCCGGAGACTCCACCGGGCGGCCAGCGCGCATCAAAGCAAGGGGAGCCCATGCCATCATGAAGAAGCCTCAAGTTGTCGCCCGCAAGCCTGAAACCACGGCTGAACCCACGGCCACGCCCGAATATCTCCGCACCCCCAACGACCTCGGTGAAGAGGCCTCCGCCGCCGTCGCCCAGGCCCTCAACCCCACCCTTGCCGACGTCTTCGCGCTCTACCTCAAGACCAAAAACTTCCACTGGCATATGAGCGGGCCGCACTTCCGCGACTACCACCTGCTGCTCGATGAGCAGGCGCAGCAGATCTTCAAGATGAGCGATCCCATCGCCGAGCGCGTCCGCAAGCTGGGGCAGGTCACCCTGCACTCGATTGGCGAGATCAGCGAACACCAGCGAATCAGTGACAACGATGCGGAATTCGTCTCCCCCTACAACATGCTCGACGAACTCTGTCAGGACAACCAGGAACTGGCAGGCCATCTGCGCCAGGCGCACAGCATCTGCGAAGACCAGAACGACGTGGCCACCGCCAGCCTGCTGGAAGTCTGGATAGACCAGACCGAACGCCGCGCCTGGTTCCTCTTCGAGGCCACCCGCGCGGAGTAGGCCGCCGGTCCATTGGGGGTGAAAGTTTCAGCGATGGTTGGACGGGTCTTCGGGCGGAAAAAGCCGCGCCTCGGGATCCAGGCGATCATCTACATAGCCTCCGAAGGGTTTCCCCTGTGCGATCCGGATACCGTACCACAGCGCCGCGCCCGCCAACGACAGCGCAAAGCTCCAGCCGGGATGCCAGGCGAACAGGAGCAGTTCGGTGCCAACGATAAAAAGCCCGGCGCCCGACCACGCCAGCACGGTGAGAACCATGTCCGCTTCGAGCCTCTAAAGCAAGTCTAGTCGCGGCCCTGCTCCCGCGCGCAGACTGGGTAGCTATTCCGCCAAAAGACCTGCGCCGACATCGCCCCCTCTCCATCTCTGGTGTATGCTGCGCGATATGCGCCCTGCCGCCTGCGCCGCCTGCGCCCTCCTCCTGCCCGCCCTGGCCTTCAGTCAGCAGCGGCTGCCCACCGGTCAACTGCTGACCCCCACAGCCGCGCCCGGCGCCCGCCTGCAGGCGCTCAATCCTCATCTCGCCGACCTGCCCGGGTTCACCGCTGACGGTGCCGTAACCAGCCTGCTCAGCCCCGACGGCCGCACCCTGCTGGTGCTGACCAGCGGCTACAACCAGGAGAATTTCACCAGCGGACCGCGTGCCGGCCAGGTCAATCCGGCGGATTCCGGCGACTACGTCTTCGTTTTTGATGTCACCGGCCGCGAACCTCGCCAAACTCAGGCACTCCGGATCGCCAGCGCCTACGGCGGCCTCGCGTTCGCGCCCGATGGCCGGACTTTTTACGCTTCAGGCGGCGATCAGGACCGGGTGCATGTATTCGCACTGGCAGGTGGAAGTTGGAAGGAGCAAGCACCGCTCCTGCTTGGCCATAAACGCGGTCTGGGCAACTTCGTGAAGCCCGAGGCCGCAGGCATGGCGGTCAGCCCCGACGGACGCTGGCTGGCGGTGGCCAACTTTGAAAACGATTCGCTCAGCGTGCTTGCCACAGACGGCGGCACGGCGGCACGCGAGCTGGATTTGCGCCCCGGCGGCGAGTATCCCGACTGGGTGGTTTTTCGAGGCAACGACACCGTCTATGTCAGCAGCCTGCGCGACCGCCAGGTGGTGGAAGTCGCGCTCGCGCCCACCCTCCACGTGGCTGCCCGCATCGCCCTGCCCGGCCAGCCCAACCGCATGGTAATCAACCGCGCCGGTACGCGCCTGTATGCCGCCCAGGACAATGCCGATACGGTGGCGGTGATTGCGACCGCCGCACGCAAGGTGCTGGCCGAGATCCCGGTGGCCGGGCCCACCCGCCTGCTGCCGCGTTCGCCCCTGCGTTTCGGCGCCAACCCCGATGCGCT
Source organism: Terriglobales bacterium (assembly GCA_051959955.1). Lineage (GTDB taxonomy): Bacteria > Acidobacteriota > Terriglobia > Terriglobales > SCQP01 > SCQP01. Next base: position 5,393 of record JBQCEU010000149.1, read on the forward strand.
CACGCTTTCGCCTGATGGGAAAACCCTGTACGTGGCCGATGGCGGCGAGAATGCGGTGGCGGTGGTCAACGTGGCGGCGGGCCGCACCGAGGGCCTGATTCCCACCGGCTGGTACCCGACCTCGGTCACGCCCTCGGCCGATGGCCGCAGGCTGTACGTGCTCAATGCCAAGAGCGTGGCCGGCCCCAACCCCGGCTTTGACCGCGGCCTGACGCCCGAGAAGCATCGCGATATGATGGCCGCCAACCAATACATTCTGCAGCTGGAAAAGGCCGGGCTGCTGACCCTGCCTGTGCCCAACGCCCGGTCGCTGGCGGAACTGACCCGCCAGGTGCTGAGCAACGATCATCTCCGCTTTGCGCCGACGTCCGAGCAGCAGGCGATGATGACGGCGTTGCACCAGCGCATCCATCACGTCATCTATATCATCAAGGAAAACCGCACCTATGATCAGGTCCTGGGTGATCTGGCCGGGGCCAATGGCGACCCCAAACTGGTCGAATTCCCGGCCGCCAACACCCCCAACTTCCACGCCTTCGCCGGCGATTTCGTGGCCGTGGACAACTTTCTCTGCAGCGGCGAGGTGAGCGGCCTGGGCTGGCCGTGGTCCACCGCCGCCCGCGCCACCGACGCCGACGAAAAGGAAATTCCGCCCAATTACGCCAAGCGCGGCCTGGCCTATGAAACCGAGGGCACCAACCGCAACCTCAACCTCAACCAGCCGCGCGCGACCGGCCTGCTCCCCGGCGTGGCCAACTCCGCCTCACCCGACGGCACCGATGATGACCGCGACGAAGCCGGCCAGGGTTTTCTCTGGGATGCGGCGCTGCGCGCCGGCCTCACCGTACGCGACTACGGCATGTGGGTGGACGGCGACTACAACCAGCGCTCGCCCCATGCCATCCCTGAACTTCCCAACCCGTTCGCCAGCCACACCGTGGTCGCCACCTCCACCAGCCCCACCCTCGGCCCCTATACCGACCCCTATTTCCGCGGCTTTGACCAAAGCTTCCCCGACTATTACCGCTACCAGGAGTGGAAGCGCGAGTTTGACGGTTTTGTGGCCGATGGCAAGCTGCCCAACCTTGAGCTGATCCGCATGGAGCACGACCACTTCGGCAACTTCGGCGACGCCATTGCCGGCCTGAACACGCCTGAATTGCAGATGGCCGACGACGACTACTCTGTGGGCCTGCTGGTCGATGCCGTGGCCCACAGCCGCTACCGCGACGACACCTTGATCTTCATCGTCGAAGACGACGCCCAGAACGGCGGCGACCATGTGGATGCCCACCGCAGCCCGGTCTTCATCGTCGGCCCCTACGTCCGCCGCCACGCGGTGGTGTCCACCCCTTACGACACCGTCAGCCTGGTGCGCACCATGGAGGCCGTGCTCGGACTGCGGCCCATGAACATCAACGACGCCGGCGCCACGCCCATGTCGGACGTGTTTGATTTGAACCAGGCCTCCTGGGACTACACCGCCACGCCTTCGCGCTACCTCTTCGCCTCGACCCTGCCCATTCCGCACACCGCCCTGCCGCTGCCCTCCACCCACGATGGCGCCTACTGGGCGCGCGCCACCCGCGGCATGGACTTCTCCATCGCCGACCACCTCGACAGCGCCAAGTTCAACCGCATCCTTTGGCGGGGCCTGGGGCACTAACGGTGCGGAGGCCAGGGCATTAGGCCTGCGCCGAACTGGCCGCGCGGGTGCCGTGGCGATCCGTTCGCGTTTTCGCCAATACAATTGAGCCCGTGCCCACCGCGGAGGGCATTGATCGCTCGATTCACCTTCTCTGGAAATTTCCCGTCATGCATCACTCCATCTTCAAATCTCCCTCCAAGCTTCGCCCCAAATGCTACGACGCAAGTGTTTGCGGCTCTCGACGCTCGCTGAATGAATTGGAGATTCTGTCGCATAACCTGGGCACCGAGGTTGGGGATCGCTTTCAGGCACTCTTGCGGATCGGACGCGACGATCGGGAAGATATTTACGGCGATAAGGCGGCCTGCACGCGCACGGCAGGAAATTCGTCTCATGGCCCGAAGGGTATTTGCCCCCTGCGGCTGACATGGGAGGTTCCCCGGATTCAGAAGGAGCCACGCAACGGTGGGGCCAATTCCCCAGCGAATCTCCAGCCAAAATTGCAGCCCGCCACTTCCGGTGTCGAAGACCGCCTTACGAGTGAACGCCATAGGCCCGCGATCCAGACCAGCACGCGTGTCGAAGTGAAGCTTCGAGTCAGAATCGCTTAACGTCGGCCAGCCCAGCCTGCCGGAGCACCGCATTGGCCGTGTGTCGGGACAGAATCTTGTGGTCTACGACAAAGATGCGGTCGCTATGCGGGCTGCGCCACAATTCGTGGTCGCCTTTGCCCGGGCGAACGAAGGTGCAGCCGTGCCGGCGCAGCAGGCGCTTTAGCTCGGGAGCATAGTCGGCCATTCAGGCGCCGACCGGGCGCAGCCGCTCGGGAAACTCCGCCAGCAACTGGATCGGTTCGGAAGCGCGAACGGCGAGGCCGTTCGCATGCAGCAACTCCGGCACCATGGAGTCCAGTTTGATCTTGAGTGCGTCCAGACCCGGCGCTTCCGTCGCCAGTCCGGGCACGTCCTCGCTCTCCGCCACCCAGGCGGCAGCTTCGGAGTCCCAAAAGGCGCGCACGCGAATCATGCTGGGCTCAGAATATCACCGCCGCGGGTATACTTCGGCCAGCATGGCTCCCCGGCGCTGGATCTTGTGGCTGCTGCTTGTGCCCTACGCGGCGCTGCTGTGGCTGCCGTGGTATGCGCGCGCCACGCCGGAGCTCTGGGGCTTCCCCTTCTTTTACTGGTACATGTTCCTGTGGGTGGTGCTGACGGCGCTGCTCACCGGCATCGTATACCGGGCGAGGCGGTAGCTTGAGCTGGGCCGCCGTTATCGTCTTCACCGCTTGTTTGCTGTTGGTCACCCTGCTCGGTTTGTGGGCATCGCGCTGGCAGCGGGGCGATCTGGAGGCCATCGAGGAGTGGGCGCTGGGCGGGCGGCGCTTCGGCGCGGTGCTCACCTGGTTTCTGATCGGCGGCGATTTGTATTCCGCCTATACCATCATTGCGGTTCCGGCGCTGGTCTATGGCGTGGGCGCCAACGGCTTTTTCGCGCTGGTCTACACCATCCTGGTTTATCCCTTCGTCTTCATCGTGATGCCGCGGCTATGGCGCGTCTCGCGCCGCCGCCATTACGCCACCCTCGCCGATTTCGTGGGTGGACGCTACGGCAGCCGGCCGCTGGCGCTGGCGGTCGCGGCCACCGGCATTCTGGCGACGCTGCCCTACCTCGCCCTGCAATTGCTGGGCATGCAGGTGGCCATCGCGGCACTGGGCTTTCGCTCGCCGGTCGAGGCCGGCAACGTCGGCCTGGTGGCAGCCTTCCTCATCCTGGTGGCTTACGACTATGTTAGCGGCCTGCGGGCGCCCGCCATTGTAGCCATCGCCAAGGACGTGATGGTTTACATCGTCATTCTGGCCGCGGTGGTCTGGATTCCCATGCGCCTGGGCGGCTACGGCCGTGTTTTCGAGCTGGCGGCGGCGGCGCTGGCCACGCACCACCCCGCCAGCGCACTCATCCTCCAGCCCGGCCAGTACCTGGCCTTCGCCACGCTGGCGCTCGGCTCGGCGTTTGCGGCTTTCCTCTATCCCCACACCGCCACCAGCATTCTGAGCGCCGCCAGCGACCACGCCATCGAGCGCAACGCCGTCTTCCTGCCCGCCTACACCTTCCTGTTGGGCCTGATCGCGCTGCTGGGCTACGTGGCGCTCGCCGCCGGCGTCCGGGCGACGACTCCCAACGGCGTGGTTCCGGCCCTGTTCACCGGGATGTTCCCGCCCTGGTTCGCCGGTTTTGCCATGGCCGCCATCGCCATTGGCGCGCTGGTGCCTGCCGCGGTGATGGCCATCGCCTGCGGCACGCTGTTCACGCGCAATATCTGGCGCGAATACGTCCAGCCCGGCCTCGACCCGCGCCAGGAAGCGCGGCTCGCCAAGCTGGCTTCCCTGCTCCTGAAGCTGGCCGCGGTCGGGTTTGTGATCTTCGGCGACCAGACCTATGCCATCAACCTGCAACTGCTGGGCGGAATCTGGATCCTTCAAACCTTCCCGGCGGTGATCTTCGGTCTGTACCGAAGCCGGCTGCACCCCAAGGCGCTGGGTGCGGGCTGGGCGCTGGGAATGCTGCTCGGCACCGCCATGGCCTGGAAGATGGGGCTGCGCACTTCCGTTTACCCGCTTCACTTGGGTGGCCTGACCGTCGCCGCCTATGCCGCCCTGGATGCACTGCTGGTCAACGTCGCCGCGGCCGTCCTGCTCACGCCCGTGTGCCGCCGCCTGGGCGGCGATTACCGCGATGAAACCGGGCCGGCCGACTATGCGCCTGCCGGCGGGACGGCGAGCGGAGTAAGGAGTGGGGCGGGGCGATAAGCGGCGCTGCGCTTCGTTCTCGCCGGATCCGGCTCGGTCACGTACCTCCGTGTACGCTCCCTCGCCGTCTCCGGCTGCGGC